>NZ_VWXJ01000006.1:0-309846 GCF_011752535.1 Pantoea sp. Tr-811 | reverse complement strand
TGGAACGCCTGCCGCAGGCGTGCTCAGTGGATGATTACGAAGCCTTGCTGCCGTGGAACTGCACGCCTCATTTGCATAGCTAAGCGCTCGCCCATCTTTGGATAGGTGGGGTTCATGGAGCGCTTACGGTCAACGCTGGCCGCTTCTTCCCGCAGGATGGTGAACTGGCTGCCCTTGTGAACCCTACAGTATTCAGCCTTGCCCACGAGGGGCTTAAAGCTGAAGCGCAAATCAGATTGGCTAGGCATAAAAGATCCTTGTCCGCTATCCAAGTGTAACTAAATCTCTGAACGCTTCACGATGATGCTGGTGATGGGGAAACACGCTTAATAGCGTGCTTCTTATCTTAAATTAAATGAAAATTAAAGAGTGTGGTTTAGTGCTATCAAGAATGCCTACTGTTAGAATCGTAGGTAAATATGGAGCTGAAATAATCGGCATTGAATTTTATTCTTTGTGTTTATTTTGTGATTGTTTTTTATTTTACGGAAATGATTTTTGTAAAAGCTCTTCTAGTGAGTTGTGCATTTTTTCTACTTCTCCGGTTTCGTGAAGATATATGATGATGTGGCCTTTTTGATTAATAAGTATTGGATTTCCTGCTCCGTCACCTGAGATGACGCAAGACTGCATTAACTCATCCGTCAGGTTGTCGGAGTATGCGTTTCGGAATGATTTTGTTAACTCTGTTACTGTCTCGTCTCCTATTAATTCGCCGTTGTTGAATGCATGTATTTCGATGCCGCCAAATGCGCCGCCGAAGATTTTTATAAAATCAATGTACTGTGGGTCAAATATTATCCCTAGCTCTAACTCTGCATCAAATATTTCTTTATCTGATGCTGGGGATCCATGTAAGTCGTTGTCTGGCATTATTAGGCTTGAAATTTTTTCTAATAGTTGTTTGTTCATTGGTGATATCTCCCGGTGATTGTGCTGGTTGTTGATGGTGCTTTGCTTCTGCGCGCTAGTTCTTTGTTGGCTTGATAGGCCAGGGATTCTCGTTTCCATATGTTGAATTCATGCCTGTTATTTATTCCTCTGCACTTCTGATTCCCATGAGGGTGTAGTTCGCTATATTTATTTTTGTGGTGCTTTTCTGGCATGCCTATAATTGAGCCTTCCGCACGCTGCTTGTAGTGATGTAATATATTTTTCCAGTTTTGTCTCTAGGGCTATACCATATGAGGTGGATTCGGGGACGTTAAGAAAGCTGATTTTTTAAGCTTTGAATCTGTAACGTGACTTAAATCCGCATACCTCGTAACCTCTAAGGTGAGGCCTCTGCTGTCAATGAATATTATTGGTGCGAGACCCAGGGGATCAATCCAACTCTCCGGATTCGGTACAAATTGATATAGATCGAGTCCGCCTACCAAGTGCGTGCTCTGGTCAACGCCGGCCGCTTCTTCCTGCAGGCTGGTGAACTGGCTGCCCTGGTGAACCACACGGCTTACGCGCCAATGCGCATTCAGGTCGTCACGAGGTTGACCCATAAGCGTGAAGCTCAGCCCAGGTTGCAGCCTGACGTCATCGCCCTGAACCTCGGCGTTACTCGCCGTTCTATGTTGGTTGAGATCGCAAATAAACTATGTAGACCAGTGCAGGTGATCTCCGATTAGAATTTTTTCAAGTTCTCCTGCTTCGCTATAAATGAAGTTGTAGGTTATTTGTGTATGCCAACTGGTCGCCATGATGGAGCTCTTGTATATTTTGTTTTGGCATGTTAAGTCTGTTCGGCTGCTCCAGTTGTAAGGGGGGCTTACAGTTAAGTAGTGCGTTGAGTTGTTATTATTCGTTATTTTTGTGATTGATAATAGCCTGTCCTCTATATGCGAATTAGTGAAGATCTGGCAGCTTAGGATTAAGTTGTCTGACTTTAGTCGTATAAGTTCGCCGAATTTGTTTGTGTCTTCGTGCGGTCGGCCTATTGAGATAATTGGTGCGTCGTTTTTGTCGAAGCCATACTTCATTAGTCTCTTTGACTTCAACTGGGCTTGAGTAGGGTTCGTAAGAGTCCGCGATTGTTTGTTTGATATATTGGGTATGAGGTTTTCGAATGGGGTTAACTCCAGTGATTCTCCCAGTGAGGATTGCCATTTAGTAACTTTTTGCTTGCATTCTTCGAATGCGAATTTAAGATGACTCTTTCGTAGAATGAATTCCTCGCTTAGTTCTGATATTTGCTTTTTCAGTTCGAGATCGTTATTGGTCATCATTTTTGGAATAGAGATTGATTTTCGAATCATCAAGAGGGAAGAAGTCTTCCTCCAATTCGTAGGTGCGTAGTGGCCAAAAGTTTTCTTCGCGCTCCATTGCCAAAGGGTCTTTTTCAGAGTAAGTGCTTATCAGTCTTGTGATTTTTGTTTCGAAGTCATTCGATTTTGCGTCGATCCTCTCATGAATTAAGTCAATGAATGAGTTGTTGAAATAAAGAAAATCTCCTATTGTCGAATTGCAAAATATAACTCCAATGGTGCCATCTTCTTTTGTCACGTATTTAATGTGGTGGTCTTCGGTGTCAATTCCGAAACAGCCAGAAAAATCATGTCCGAAGAAAATCATCGAGGCTCCTAATGTTCCGTTGATGCAAAGTTCGCTGTAGAACTCAAGCCCGCTATTTTTATATCTCTTGAGCAGGGGTAGTGTGTCGACCACTGCAGAGGAGATGTTGGTTGATCTAACTTGTTTGCTGGCAAGTGGCTTTTGAGTTTGTATGAGTGCGAGAGATATAGGGGTCATGGTGTTTTCTCTGCAAAAAGTTTTTTTGATATTTGATAGCGCGGACTGTAAGGCGCTACGACCTGAGGTACTGTATTGAAAGGAAAATGTATTTTTGGGCGAGTGTCGAATTACGAGTGAATTGCATCCTGGGCATGGACGTCGCTCGGAGTATATTTCATTAATAGTGATTCCTGATCTGTTTGCGTATTTTGCCAGAAGCTTCTCTTCAGAGTGAAGCCCCCCAGGTGTGTTTCGCATCTGGCGGCAACAGACATGATGCTGCTATGTCTGTTGATTGCCGCCTCGCATAGATGCGCTTGCTGCGGCCAGTATGGCAGGCCTGTAATGCAACGCGCCGCCTGCATCTTCAAGTTTTTCAGTGGGATGGTTCCCAGAACTTGGCACCCTCTTCCACGGTTATTCTCTCTATGAACTCCGATAATGAGTTCGCTGCTTTAATCCACTCATTTCTATGATCCAGAGGTGTGCAGACCAAAATTTCTCCATTTTCGGTTGTTATTAATAGTTCGGAATCGCCATAAAATCTGCCGAATACAAAGTCCTTTTCTAGTGTTTCATTGGTCCTGGTTTTTTGCAGGTTTTTAGTTTCGATGATGGTCTCTTCAGGGGTTAGGATCTCGATCCCCCATTGTCCGTATAGGCTGTCTTTAAATAGCTCGGATTTTTTACTCAGGCGCCATAGTGCTAGAAGTTCATCAGGAAATCCGTGTGTCAAATTAGAGATTTCTCTATCGCTGAGTCCGTCTGAAAAAATGCAGACGAGAGGGAATGGGCACTCGTTCTTGTAGTGGTGGGCTGTTTGCGGTGATAGCCACTTTGTTTTTAGTTTGTCAATCGTGATCTTTAGATTCTTATATTTCATTGTAATTTCGCCAGAATGCGTTGAAGAGTTCTTGGTGTGTCTTGCGTTGTACGGGTACTAAATTCCAGAAGGTGTTATCGCCTCCGTATTCCCTTGGCTTTATATGGTGGATGTCGTACTCTGCCCATCCGCCTCTTGGTGTTGCATAGCCACGATCATACCAGTCTTTGATAAATGCGCCACGTTCGGCTGCTCCCCACGAGGTGCGATCAGCAGCCGAGATCTTGCCGCCAATTTGGGTAGGAAATGGTATGCTGCGGCCAGTCCTGGGGTCAGTGACTTTTGGGTAAAGTCTAAGAGTCGCACGGAGGCGGACGACTAAGTTCGACATTGAAAATCTGGATTTAATGCAAGTTAGACCTAATGGATCGATCCAGTTTGTTGAGTTTGGAGCATATTTGTAGAGATTCAGTCCGCCTAGCAGGCCGAGTGGATCTGCTTGTGTGAAACACCCAATTGCAGGGTCGTAGAATCTGTAGGTGTTGAAGTGAAGCTTAATTTCACGATCAAAATATTGTCCTGGGTAACGTAAGTTTTGTTCTCTCGCTTGCCTTTCAGTCCTCCATTCGTCGCGTGAATCACCCCATCCGCAGAAATCACTTCGCCATGTAACATTGCCCTCTTCGTTTGTGAGCTGTTCTGGCAGGCCATTTTGGTTGGTGTGGAAGTACTCTAACTCTACAGCATTAGGCGTGTCGCTGATTCTGGCTATTGGTTCGTAGCTGCTTAAATTGGCAAAGACATACGAACTGATAAGGCCGTTCTGTACCTCTTGCAGCATGCGTAATCCCTGCCAATGGAATAAAGTCCGCCGCCCTGGTTCTGAGTGGTTTTTCTTATAAACCTCTTTGCTAATTCGCCTTCCTAGGGGGTCGTAGCGGAACACAATACGTTCGCGCTCACCCATGCGGCTCTGATCCACACAAACCAATCGTTGTTCTGTGTCGTACTTGAAATACTGCACCCAGTTGCTTCCAATTCTTTTCTCACACAATCGTCCAAATCGATCGTAGCGATATCGCTTGTCTTGGTAGACTAGAATACGGTTGTGCTTGACTAAGCCATTGAGCTTCGGTCCGTTGAATAAATTGCCAGCTTTGTCATACTTGAAATCCTCAACCTCTATCGCTTGCCTGTTGGGGCGAGACTGGTGAGTACTTTGCAGCTGTTCATTCGGGTCGTAGCCATAGCGGTTGCTGCCGGTGTAGCTTTTGCCTATGTGAGGCGAGCTATTAAAGTTGCCAATTGTCTTTTCAAGATGTGTAGCCTCATCAGTATTAATGCTGCCGATGCTGCGGCGTTGGGTCTGGGTAAATGCCTCGGTAATTAAGTTGTCGCGTAAGTCGTAACGGTAGCTCTTTTCGAGTAACGGAAGCTCTTCAACCGGGGCGTCGCGGTAGTGAATGGCCTTACCACTCAAACGTCCACTTTTGTCATAACGGGTGCGTGTAATCAGGCTGCCTTGGGTGCGCATGACCTCGTCATGCACAGCGTCACGCTCAAAGTCGCTGATGACCCGACCGTCCAGGTTGATCTGGTGCAGGTGCCCACTGCCGTAGTAGAGGTAATTGAGTTTCCGCTGATCTGGAAGCGTGAGGGTTTGCAGGTTGCCCAATTCGTCATAGCAGTATTGCAGTAGTCCGGCGCTGTTGGTTTCGCTCAGCAGTTGGCCCGCGGGGTCGTAGGTGTATTCAAGCTGCTGCTTTTCTCCCAGGTTATTGGTGAAGATGATGGCTAATAGATTATCGGCGGCGTCGTAGCTGTAGTCTGTAACACCATCCTCGGTTTGCTTGGTCAGCAGGCGGCCAACCGCATCGCGCTTGAAGTCGTGGCGGATGGAAGTCTGTCGCGTTGCTGGGGCATTATCGGACAGTGGTGCTTGTTCATGAGGGGAGGGCACATGGGTGAGGCTGGTGACCCCATCAAGCACGTCGTATTCATAAATGCGACCACTGCCATCCAGGTCTTGTTGCGCAATTAGGCGGTCCAGTTTGTCCCAACCAAAGCGATACGATTCATCGTTTTCGTTGGTGAGCTGTAGCAGCCGGCCATAGGCGTCATAGCGAAATTTTACGCTGTAGCCCATGGCGTCCAGCCGTTCGACCATGCGCCCACTGCGATCGTAGCGAAATTGCAGTTTCTTCTGCGCAGGATCGATGTAACGGGTCAGTTGGCCGGCGAGATCGACCTCATAGCGGTCGATGCGACCATCGGGGCGTTCACTTTCTACCAGATAGCCGCGAGCGTCATAGCGGAAGTGAGAGTGTTCGCCACGGGCATTGATGCTTTCGCTCAGGCGGCCATGTAAGTCGTAGTGGTACAGCGTCTGGTTGTTGCTGCAGTCGCGGTAGCTGAGCAACTGGCCACGGGTGTTCCAACCCAGGTGCTTGGTCTTTTCGAGGGCATCAGTGACGCGGATTACACGACCTTCCGGGCTGTATTGATATTGGGTCCTGCGGCCCAGTAAGTCCTGCTCCCATAGCAAATTGCCGTGAGTGTCATAGCCGTAGCGCTGGGTGCGCTTTGCGCCATCGGTGATTTGGACGGGTAGCGCCCAGTGGCGCAAGTAGTTGATCTGCTCACTGCGTCCTAGAGGGTCATGCGTTTCGATCAGGCGGCCGATATCATCGTAGCTGTAGCGCCATTCGCCTCCTTGCGGGTCGATACTCTTTAGTAGTTGTCCGGCGACTATCTCCTCTTGCCAACAGTTACCAAGCGGGTCGATGTACTTATACACCTCGTACATCGGTCCCCAGTAATAGCGGCTCTGTCGGCCGAGGCTGTCGATGACGAATGTTTCACCGTCCTCCAAGTTATATTCGAACCGGTATTCCTCGCCATCGCTTCCCCAGTGACGTATCACCCGCCACTCATGATCAGGTTGTTGCTCAAGCAAAGGAGGCAAGGAGTAGGGCGTTCCATCGGCGCGTTTAGGCGTTGGGCGCTTTGTGGGAATGCTAAACTTTTCCCACTCGTACTGGCGCACAGCGCCGCTAGCCAACTGATGACTGTTGAGATAGCCCTCGGTGTTGTAAGTAAAACGGCGGATTAGTTGACCAGTGGCATCAAGTACTTCATGCAACTGTCCGTTCTCGGTATACCGGTAGCTCACCAGTATTTCGTTGCGTTCTATGGCGAGTGGTTCGCTGTTCTTTAGAAAAGCTTGTGAAACCTTGTTGACTCGATTTGGGTGAAGCAGGTCATAGTGCAGTTGAGCAATGGTCTGGCCATAATCGTCGTACAAAACCTGCAATCGACCCTGGTCGTCATACAGTAGATCTATGACGTTGAGGTTGCGGTCACCGAGGCGTATCAGACGTGAGCGTTGTGGGTTGAAAGGATCGGTGTCAAAGACTTGATAGCGTCCTTCGTTGATGTCCTCGACGACGGTCTGACCGTCTTCCAACTGGAAGAACGCAAGGCCGTCCGTGACACTCACGAACGCATCGCCGGCGCCGAGGCGCCCTAGTTCCAAGCGGTTGCCTTCCTCGTCGATGTAGATCCACAGCTGCCCCCCTTGAGGATGTGGGACCCGGACCAGTTCCACCTCGTAGGGGACACTCCAGCCCATACCGAAGAGGCCGTCATGGCGTATATCATTGCTGTCGTAACTGCGCGCCCATTCGATTCCCAGCAAGCCCGGAAGGCTGAAGTCAACATCCTCAGGTCCACCGAGCACTTTGCTGCCAGTCGACACGATGACGGGATTTCCTTTAAAGACTTTGAACAGCGAGGGGGGGCATATGCTCTTCAATGGACGGGGACGGAACCTTATTCGTCGTGAAATGAGTATCCCTGCAATAATTCCCGTAAACATTGCAATCTTGCTTTTGCCATTGCGAATGTCACGAACCGTCGCCGTCCCGCCGCCAATTCGCACATTCGGCGACACTTTCTCATTTACATCGATAGTCGCATCACAGGTGGTCTTGTCACCGGATCGCGCTGCAGGCTGACCATTTATGAAAACCTTGTCCGATCCTTGGGCGATATAGTTGTCAGGCAGAGGTGGGTGGCGGCTGCATGAGATCAAATCTTTACTTCGGTCTTGCGCTCCAGGGTTCTTTGGTGTGGAGACGGGCGGGTTGAAGATGTCACGTATCGCCATGCCCAGTCCCAATACCGGCAACAAGTAGGGCGCCGCCGCCATTGCCATGGACCCCACATTTTCCAGGATGGAAGGTTCGGCTTGCTCGCCCTCGGCCGCTCCGCCTCCCGGTGGGCCCGTAATACCCGCTGCGCGGGCGGCAGGCTTGCTGTTGATGAACACGTTGCCTGACCCGCTCTCAATTTTTCCACAGGGATCGGGTGCGTCGACACTGTTGCCAAGCGCGTCGCAGAAGCTGGAGATGGCCTCTCCAATGGTCTGATCTTCGCCGACCGAAAGGGTGCTCGTTGCACCCACCGCTACGCCGGCGACGGCAGCGATGGCGAAGCCGGCTGCGCCGCCGGTCGCTACGGTACCTACAACGGCCAAACTGATGGCGGCGGCAACGGCAGCAGTTGCTGCTGCATAGATGGCGGCTTCGGCGATTGCGCTAAGCATTTCGGCGGCAAGCGACGGGTGTAGGATTGCATCGCCCTCACGGGCTGCATGGACGGTTTGCGCCATAGGTTTCAAGCTCTACGTGGTTAGAATGGAATTGGGAAGAAGAGGGGCTTAGGCAAATCGGAGCTTTTGTTTGATCCCGCGCCAGTGCTCGATATCGCTGTCACTCAAGGGGCCGGGCTTGCTGTAGTTGAGCACTAGCAAGCGTTGCTGATAGGGCACCAGGCAGGCTGCTTGGAGTTGGAAGTTGGGCTTGTCGCCAACCATGAATTGAATGGCCATTTCGCGAGCCTCCACGAACTGCTCTGCGCCTCCCAGTCGCGCGACCTGGGTGGCGGTGATGGTCATTGCCTTCGATTTTTTGCGAAGTATGTTCAGTTGCTCGTCAATGGCTTCGTCCAAGGTCTGGTTGTGTGTGACCGGGCTGCGAGCCACTACCAATGTCGTCCCTCGGTTGGCGAAGCGCAGCATGTTCAGTGTCAGGTCTTCGGGGGCTTCTTCGCCCAGATCGAGAAGCACATCGTGAGTCAGGTATTCAGTCATGCGCAGGAGTCCTTTCTGGAGTTTTTGTGGTTATTCGAAATGCCCATCCACGTCGGCCCTTAGCCCGCTGGCGTCGCGGCCGTTCGCAGTGGCGCCCGCTTGCCCACCCTCAGGGTTAAGATCCAGCTTCGCTGCGGGTGTATTGATCTGCCCGCTCTGCTGGCCGGTGAGGTTGAAGGTTTCGCAGGTGATGTTGAGAGTGCCGTTGGCATGCATTTCGATAAGTGTCTTGCCGCACTTGAGGCGTATCGTGTTGCCGGCTTCCACTTCGTAGTCGCCGGCAATCAGGTCGTTCTTGCCGCCGCCGACTTTCAGCGTGTCGTTCGCTTTCACTGCGCGTAGGCGGTTACGGCCGATGGCAATGGATTCGTCCTGCCCAATCTTTTGGATGCGGTCTACGCCAACCGTGAGGGATTGGTTGTTATTGACCTGCGTGTTCTGGTCTTTCTGGGCATGGATGAAGACTTCCTCTTTGCCCAGCTCGTCCTCAAACCGCAGCTCGTTGAAGCCATCGCCCTTGTGGGTCTGGCTTTTGATGGTCATGCGCGTCTTGTGGTCGGGCAGGTCGTAGGGCGGTAACTGGTTACCGCAATAGGTGCGCCCGGTAATCATCGGTTGGTCCGGGTCGCCGTTGACGTAGTGAATGATCACGTCCTGGCCAATGCGCGGTATGGCCATCGCGCCCCAACTGCCCCCGGCCCAGCCCTGCGACACCCGTACCCAGCACGAACTGAACTCGTTGTCCTTGCTCTCCCGGTCCCAAGGGAAACTAACCTTGACCCGACCCCATTCGTCGCAGTAGATCTCCTCACCCGGCGGGCCGACCACGGTGGCCATGTGCGGGCCGTCGACGTGGGGTTTTTCCAATGGGGCAGGGCGCCATTCGGTTCTGCCGGGAACAAGTTGGGCGGTTTGTTGGTAGCGCGTGCTCTGGTCAACGCCAGCCGCTTCTTCCTGCAGGCTGGTGAACTGGCTGCCTTTGTGAACCACGCTATTCACGCGCCAATGCGCATTCAGATCACCGCGTGGGTGGCCTGTCAGCGTGAAGCTGAGGCCAGGCTGCAGCCTAACGTCATCCCCTTCAACGTCAGCAAGGCGTACATCGTGGCGCAAGGCGGTGATGCGCGTTTCAGTGAATGGCTTGCCCACGACGTCGCGCTTGTAGCGGCCGGGGTAGTCGAAGCGTTCGTACTCGGTCGACTGATGCTCAAGGTAAGGGCCCGAAGCCCTGTGTTCCTGGCGATACGCTGGATGGGTGAAGGTGTAGTCGCGCTGAACCTGCCGCGAGGTGCGGACCTGCTCGCTGTAACGCAAGCGGCGTAGGCACGGCCTGGCCTGATCGCCGCCGCTGTTGGACAGGTACAGGACGGTATTGGGGTCGATCACTTCCCCGTCTTCGAAGAAACCCTCGTCTTCATCAACGCCCTTCACTGCCCCATGGCTGATCAGCCCCATGGACTGCACACGGTCGGTAATGATCAGCTTGTGCAGCTTTTCACTGTGTTCAAAGCGGTAGACGAAACCTTCCTCGGCCGCGAGGCGGGCGATGAAATCAAGGTCCGTTTCACCGGCCTGAACACAGAACTCGCGGACCTGATGGTTATCGATGGCGCGCAGTTCGTATTGCTGGATGCCTTGACGCTTGAGCATCAGCTCCAGAATCTGCGGTACGGTCTTTTGCTGGAAGATGCGCCAGTTCGAGCGCAGCCGGGCGCGCGCCAGGATTGGTTCGACCACGGCGTGATAGTAGGTGCGGTAAAAGCCACTTTCGCCCTGGCTGAAGCTACTGACCAAACCGTGCACGTAACGCACCGGCTTTTGGCCATTCCAGAGGGTGAACAACACCGGCTTGTCCAGCAACTCACCGAAGTTGATATCGGGCTCGAAACTGATCAATTCCAGTTCGAGAGTGAAGGGTGTGCTGATCGCTTCCTTGAGTTCAAACGACACCACTTCGAATTCAGCCCTGCCCACAAGGGGCTTAAAGCTGAAGCGCAAATCAGATTGGCTAGGCATAAAAGATCCTTGTCCGCCTTCTGAGTGTTCGAAGCGCCCAGGCAGGACCAGCCTGCCTGGGGCATTTCAGTAGGATCAGACGATCGGTTTACGCCAGTCGTCGGAGCCTTCGGTGCCTGCCACTACGTGGGTCCAGGAGATTTTGCGGTAGGACATGGCTACTTCGATCATCTGGGTGTAGTTCGCGTTGTCCTGGTTTTGGGCGTGCGGCAGGACCGTGTTGATATCGACGATGGTGGCGTCCTCCAACTTGGTGGTGAAGAAGTGTTCCTGCTTGCCTTCTACCGAAGTGCGGTACCAGTTGACCTCAACGGCCGGCAGCATTTCGCCGCTGGCCAGCGCCTGATACATCAGGGGCGTGGCCTTGTTCAGCGCGCTGGTGAAGATGAAAGGTTTGTGGACCCGCTGGCCGGCGGGTTGGCCGCTTTGCGGGTCGGTGGGTGTTTTGATCTGGTGCTTGATTTCCTGCACCAGAATCTCGTCTTCATGGCCCTCGACGAATACGTTGCCGACTGAGTCTGAGGTGAAGGCACCGGCAGTGATGTTGCCTTGGGTTTGGCCTTGGATCTTGATGTAAGCGGGTGTTGGCATGGCAGTTTCTCCTGCATCCATGTGGATAAAGCACGCACACCAAAGGCGGCGTGGCCATCGGGAACGATGGACTTGTCAACGAAGCGATCGCCCCGTTAATTCGTTGAATTCAGTTGTGCCGTTAAGGGCTTGTTACTGCTGCAAAATGCCGTTGAGCGACTGCAGCACCTCGGTGGTGATCAGGTGCAGGCGGTAGCTGTAGATGCCGTAAGCCGTGGCCATGGCAATGGCGGAAATCACCAAGGGGCTCCACCAGGGCCATTGCCGGTTCATGCGAAAGTTGCGCGGGGCAACATTGGTGTAGGGGTCGCAGACGGTTGTCGGCGTGGGCCCACGTAGCTCACGGATGACTCCGTGGAGTTGGTGAATGAGGGTGTTCAGGGTTTCTTCGCCCTTGGGCGCGAGGGCGTACTTGCCCTTCAGCCCCAGGCACAGGATGAAGTACATGAACTCCAGCACATCCTTGTACTGCCGGGGCTCTTGCATCAGGCGCGAGATCACGGTGAAGATCTTTTCGCCGCCGAAGGTTTCATCATGGAAGATGCTCAGCAGGGGCTCCTGGCTCCAGAGGCTGGTCTGGCCCCATGGCCGGTCCATCACGGCTTCATCGATGAACAGGCACAGGCCATAGGAATACGCCAGCAGTTGCGTGGCCTCATAACCATGCTGACGCATCTCTTGCTGGATGTTTTCAATCTGGGTGCGCAGCTGCTTGTGCACGTCCTCGATGTTGGGCAGCGTATCGAGGGTGCGTAGGCGCATCACCAGGCCAAACAGCGGTGCCGCCGCATCCAGCATGAGGTTGTTGTAGCCGCCCCGTAACTGGAAGTCCGGATCAGCGGGGTAGCCGTAGCGTTCATTCGATGTCTCTTCAAATTCTGGATCAGCGGTTTCACTATCAGTTTGTGAAAGCGCTTCCTGCCTCTGCTTTCTTATGCGCTGAATCGAAGTTACGACCGTTTCAGTGATATCTTCGTTGTTGTGATCGTTCGGCATCTCACTCACCCCTGATCGCCCAGAACTGCAGCTCAAGCCCTGGGAACTCCCCTGCGATATGAATCCCGAAACCGTTGGCCGTTTTCATGCAGGCCCAGGCCGGGTCGCGTCGATCAAGCTCGAAATAGCTGAAGCCTGCATGGAAGGGCAGGTCGCGCGGCGCCACGGGCAGCGGATGCAGCGCAATACCGGGCAGCTGCTTATGCACCATGTCATGCAAGGTCTCCAGGGACGTGACCTTGACTTTCTGCAAGAACAGCTGGCGCAATGTCGGCGGCGGCAGGTCCGCGCGCACCGCGAGAATGAAGTCCGCATCATCGATCAAGCGGCGGTCTTCGAGCGTTGTGGTCATCTCGCCGTAATCCAGCGCGTCCAGTGGCAGCGAAACAGCCCGCGGTTGCAGAACTGTGCCCAGGGCGCGGCGCAGGGTGTCTTGCAGGGGTTTGAAGGACGTGCGCAGCGCGGTGTGCTGATAGGCCGGGTACTCTGACGGCAGCCGGCTCTCGTCGGTGAAGGTCGCAAACTCGCCACAGGCCTGGCTCATGTGCAGGTACAACTGCTCAGGGTGTGTCTGCCCCTGCCTGGCCAAGTGCTGGAAGCACGGCCACCAGCGGTTCATGGCTTGCAGCAGGTTGAAGTCGCGGATATCGGCGATACCGGACTGGCCCGAGGCCCCTATCCGGCTGGCCAAATTGCGTGAGCGCTCGCGCAGGGTGTGGGTGATTTCTTCAAGGTAACGCTGAAGTGCTGGCACCGCCCGTACCGAGACGCTGGTCGGGTAGAACCCTTCGTCGAGCTGCAGGCTGCCATTGGGCCGGCGCTCCAGGATGCGTGCCATGGCAAGGCGAGTGTAAGCGCTGCTGTCGTCGGCCTTGCGTTTGAGCTGCAGGTTGGGCACGGCCAGGTCGACCTGCGCCAAGTCGCCATCGGCGCTATGGGTGTCCTTGATTTCCTGGGCCTGGGCGCTGTAGCGGAAGTTGGCGGCATTGTCAGGCCAGCTCACCTCCCGGCCTCCCTCGGTGCGTAGCGGCAGGCAGAGATAGACTTCGCTGTCCTTCGCACCGTCATCCTGGATTTCCAGCGGCGGCGGCGGTGGCAGATCGGCCGGAATATCGAACGCCGTGCCGTCCGGCATGATGCCGCGTGCGCGGGTGATGGCGATCTTGCCCAGGCTCAGGTATTCGTCGTTCAGTTGCAGCTCGCTAAAGCCATAGAAGGCGGCGTTCAGGCTGGCCAGGCGCTGATGCAGAGCCGCTTCGCTGGCCCGCGTGGCCTGCTGGAAATGCTGCGGTTTGACGAACAGGCCCTCGGGCCACAGGACGGGATTACGTGAACTCATGAGCGCTCCGTGTCAGCGTGAGTAAGTAAGAAGGGCTGGGTAACCATCAGTTTTCTTCCTTGAGCAGAACCTGCGTGTCGTGGAGCAATATCGACAAGATGATGTGCTGGCCGCGCGGTGGAATACGCAGTACCTGGCTCCAGGTCGCGTTTTCCTGGTTGCGGTAATCAGCGATCACCGCAACGAACCGGGTTTCGGGCTCGATGGCGGCAAAGGGAATGAACTTGAATTGCCCAGGGCGCAGTAGGTAGTCGTCATCGCGGATGTAAGTACTGCGCAACGCTTCGGCGGGGTCCTTGTCCAACAGGTGATAGACGCTGTTGCGTAATAACGAGTCGTCGCGCAGTTGCAGGATCTTGATGGCCATTGGCGTGGCAACCGGCTCGGTGGCCGCCGTGGTGTTGCGCGGCAACGTCAGCACTACATTCGAGTCTTCGTAGCGGCCGGGTGTGCTGTCCTCGAAGGGAGAGCGAACGCGCCCATCGGCCTCTTCCTCTGGCATCTCGACGGGCGGGATTGCCGGGAACTGCTCCTGTAGAAACTCGAACAGGCTTCCGACTTTTTCGGTCAGGGCGTAGGGGTCGCCTGCGCTCAAGCTGACCGCGTAGGGGTTGGGTTCCAAGCCTTCTTCTTGTTCGACCCCTGCATCCACACTGTTAGGGTTGCTGTTGAGTGTGGGGCTGGCGTTGATGCTGAAGGCGACTTCGGTAGGATGATCCTTGGGTGGCCCCACGGGTATCGAAGGGTTCATCGCCACTTGGCCCATTTTGCTCAGGGCGGTGCAGCCCGAGAGCCCGATAAGCGTCGCCACAAGGCCGACCACGAGTGAAGGGCGTGTCATGGGCGATCTCCTGCAATCAGGCGATCCAGCGGGTTCTGCTGCTTGGGCCCGTTCACCGCGTCCAGTGCTGCCATGGGATCGTTGCCCATACCCGGGTCGAAGACTGAGCAAATCTCAGCAACATTTGCTGTGGGCGTGGACAGCCAGCACTCTGCAGGTGCGCCCAGGATGAATTGGTCGAGTACCCGTGAGTCGGCCTTGAATAACGCCTCCAGCGAACGGGTATCATCTTGTGAGAGCTGGACCAATAGCCGACAAGCACCAACACGAAGCTGGTCACCCTCAAGCAAGCGTCTGGCCGATAGCGCCCCCAGCCTGCCGAGGTTGTCGTTCAGATAGGTGCGCTCGCAGCGGTCGATCACGCAGAAGCTGCCCTCGATCCAGCGGATCTCGCAATGGATCGGTGCCACGCCCTGCTCACGATCATTGATCAGCCACGTGGCTCCCGCACTGCCGACGGTGCCACCTGCACGATTGAATTCATGCCGGGCCGTGACGTTGTGCTGCACCTGCTTGAGGTTGGTGATGCTCAGGGTCAACGTGCTCATGAGCGCACCCGGAAGCTGACGACGGGGCTGATCTGGCCATGGCGGTCGTTGACGAAGCTGGTCCACCCCAAATGGGCGCCTTGGCTGGCGTGCAGGCAGAAGGGTGACAGCGCGTTTTGCTTCAGCCGTAGCTCCAGGTCGTAGGCCAACCCGAGCAGGGCAAAGATGTACTGGGAGAACCCATCGCTGGCACCCGGCTGGAAGCGAATGTAGTAGCGGTACTTGCGCCAGATGCGGTGTAGCAGGCTGAGCAGGTAGTGGTTGAAGAAGTCGAAAAAAGCCGGGCGCACGCCGACACCGTGCGCATGCTCGTACGCCACCTCCTCCAGGTAATACGTCGGCAGGGGCGAGTCAGTGCCGTGCAGCCCCATGAATGTGGTGCACACGCGATAGCGGCCTTCGGCCTCGGGCAAGCGTTCGGCTTTGTACACGTCGGAAACCGGAAAGGTCAGCCGTGGATCACAGGCCAGTCGCACCCGCAGCCGGGTGGCCTGGTCCGGCCATCGCGGTTCCAGGTTATCGCCATGCAAGCCGTGCAGGCGCTCCATCAACTGGTAGAAGTTGTACTGGTGCGCGTCAGCGAGCAGCTTGTCGGCTAGATCAGCGGTTGTTTGCCGGTCTGGATGGGCCATGTGTAGTGCTCGTTGTTGGTGGTATTGATCACTTCCAGTTGATGGAAGGAATTGATGCTGGCGTACAGGGCGAAGAAGTGCGCAAGCACGCAGCCGAACAGGTACAGGTCGCCTTCGCAAAGAAATGCAGCCTGGTCCAGCTTCAGCCGTGTGCGTAGCCCGCGAATGGGTTGGCCCTTGATCAGCCAATCCAGCGGTTCGGTGTGAACATCCCGGATGCCTTCGAGGCGCTTATGGGTAGTGCGTGCTTGCTGCAGGTCATGCAAGGCCACGAAGTCATAGGCACGAATGACCGCCTTCATCGGTTCGGAAGAAAGCAGCGACAGGTAGTTGAGTGACATGTTGGAAATGAGCGCCCACTGCAACTGGCCATCCAGCACCGGCCGATAGGGGCGAGTCGGTGCACACATGTTGGTGTAGGTGACCAGCGGCGGAGTGATTTCGGAGATCACATTGATGTCGTCGACGCCCAATGCCAGGGGTAGATCGCGGTTGGTGCAGGTCAGGTCGATGGACGCCGTTTCCAGCTCACCGGTGTAGGCGTTGGCATCGGCACGCACGAAAGCAATTCGGTGCGTGACACCATCACCGCGCAGGGACTCTTCAAGGGTGTAGCGGTAGTACAGCGCCGTGCGCCCTTGAGCATGCTCGATCTCGTGGGCGAACGATTCGAATGGGCGGAAGGTGCGCAGGTATTCACCAGTACTTCCATCCGTTGTCGTGCGGGTGCTGACCACTCGATCAACACTGAATATTTCATACGCATGCCTTTCTTTACCCCTTGGCGTGAGCTCAGAAGGGGCGTGCCGGTTGGAGAGGTCGATAGGTTCAGCGTTGTAGCTGAACAGGTTTACCGCCGGCGTGCAGAACAGGCTGAAGTCCGCCATGCCGATGCGCAACGAAGCAGGTAGCTGGCGGGTAAAATGAAGTTCAAGGCCCACCTGCTGGGCGGCTTGATCGGGCCAGGCCTTCTGCAGGCCGGTTACGCTGAAGAAGTGGAAACGCTTTGGAAATACGAAGTATTCCTGCAAGATCCGATAGCCATCGAAGACGTTCTGCGGGTAAGGCAGCAGCCCTTCGTCTGGGCTGAAGCCCGGGAAGACGATGCTGCTGGCTGGCAGCCGGCGCACCTCGCCGTTGATCGTCACTGCAACATGCTTGAGGTACTGAGCGATCCAGAGGTACAGCGTGCGAGCAGTTTCGGTATTGCCGCTCAGGTGGAAATCCAGGCTGGCACATCCCAGCGTATTCAACGGACGCTCGACCAGCGTGCGCAGGCCGACACGCACCACTGAACTGTCGAGCGTCTGGGTAGCGCTCACCGAATCGATCTTGAACGGATGGATCTCTACTGCCGTGCAGGTGCGAAACTCGCATGGCACGCCGTCCACGGGCTTTGAGAACAGCCGTGAACCTTTGGCAATGCGTTGCGATTGGCTGAGCGCTTGCTTGCGTGGCGTGAACTGGATGATCGTGGCGCTCGGCAGCGGCCGCAGGTAGTTGGGCCACAACAGCTGCAGCATGGGGTGCGTCAGCTCCGGCAAGTCATCCTCCAACTTGAGCCGCAGCTTGGCCGTCAGGAAGGCGAAGGCTTCCATCAGGCGTTGGACATCCGGGTCACTGCCGCCGTCGCCCAGTAAGCGGGCCAGTTGCGGGTTGTCCTTGGCAAAGTCGTTACCCAGTTCGTGCAGGTAACGCAGCTCTTCGCTGAATCGGTCCTTGAGTGACATGGGTCACCTCACTCTAGTGTGGCGGTTGTGCCCGTTGAAATCATGCAGGCCCAGCTCAGGGGCGCTTTGCGAGCAACCCTGGCGCGCGTTGAACAACGTTTCGAGGTGGCGCTTGATGGCGGCGAACGTGTGCGAAGCGTTCTCCTGGCGGGTCGGCTCCCTGCTGGCGGACGGATCCGCCATCAAGCGTTCAAAAAAGCCACTCATTGGGTATCAAGCCGGCCGACCAGGGAGATCTCGAAATTCGCGCCCATGTACTTGAAGTGCGGGCGCACCGCGAGCGATACCTGGTACCAGCCTGGATCGCCGGCAACCTCGGAAACCTCGACCTTCGCAGCACGCAGTGGGCGACGGCTGCGTACATCGGCCGAGGGGTTTTCCTGGTCGGCGATGTATTGCTTGATCCACTTGTTGAGCTCGGACTCCAGGTCCTTGCGCTCTTTCCAGCTGCCGATTTGTTCGCGCTGCAGCACCTTGATGTAGTGGGCCAGGCGGTTGACGATGAACAGGTAGGGCAGCTGGGTGCCCAGCTTGTAGTTGGTCTGGGCTTGCAAGCCTTCCGGGGTCTTGGGGAAATTTTTGGGCTTTTGCACCGAGTTGGCCGAGAAGAACGCCGCGTTGTCGCTGTCCTTGCGCATGGTCAGGGCAATGAAGCCCTCTTCGGCCAGTTCGAATTCCTTGCGGTCGGAAATCAGCACCTCGGTTGGAATCTTGGCCTGCAACTGGCCCAGTGCTTCGTACAGGTGTACCGGCAGGTCCTCGACGGCGCCGCCCGATTGCGGGCCAATGATGTTCGGGCACCACCGGTAACGAGCGAAACTGTCGTTGATGCAGCTGGCCAGCAGGAAGGCGGAGTTGCCCCACAGGTAGTTGTCGTGTCGTCCCGCGATATCCTCGAAGTAGCGATAGCTTTGGACCGGATTTTCCAGCGGATGATAGGCCGACCGGAGCATGAAACGCGGCCCGGTCAGCGCAGCGTGACGAGCATCTTCACTCTCGCGGAACGCACGCCACTTGGCATGCCGTGGGCCGGCGAAAATGTCTTTGATCTCCTTCAGGTTGGGCAGCTCTTCAAAGCTGCTCAAATTGAAGAAGTCGGGGGACGGGGCGGCGAGGAAGGGGGCGTGTGACATGGCACCGACGGAGGCCATATAGCTCAAAAGCTTGATGTCTGGAGAAGAGGGGCCGAAGTTGTAATTGCCTACCATGGCCGCCACCGGTTCACCACCGAATTGCCCATAACCTGCGGTGTAAACGTGCTTGTACATACCGCTGCAGGTAATGTCGGCCGCATTCTCGAAGTCATCGAGCAAGTCCTCTTTGCTGACATGCAAGACTTCAAGCTTGATGTTCTCGCGAAAGTCCGTGCGGTCCACCAGAAGTTTGAGGCTTCGCCAGGAAGACTCAAGCTGTTGGAAGTCGGGTTGATGCAGGATGGCATCCATTTGTTTACTGAGTGCCCGATCCAACTCGGCAATCATTTGATCAACACGGTGCTTGTTGATTAATTGATCTGGGTCAGGGCTTTTGAGGATCTCGGTAATAAAGGCCGATACGCCCTGCTTGGCGACTTGATAGCCCTCTTGGGCGGGCACCAACTTGGTTTCGGCCATAATCTGGTCGAGCAAGGTGGCATTGCCAATGGTATCGGTAGTGACTTCTGCAGTTAAGGTCGTGGTGGGCTTTGGCATAAGGACGCTCCGTTGTCTCAGTCTTCTTTGGGCGCTTCGAGCACCAGGTCCAGTTCCTGGGCGAGCTGCTTGCGGGCTTGCCCATCGTTCAGCAACTGCTGCAGGTGTTTGCGGAAGGTGGGCACGTTACCCAGGGGGCCCTTGAGGGCAACCAGGGCCTCGCGCAGCTCCAGCAACTTGTCCAGCTCGGGTACCTGGCGAGCGATGCGGTCGGGCCCGAAGTCGTTGATTGACTTGAGCTGCAGGCTGACAGCCAGCTGTGCGTCCGGGCCTGCGCCGAGCACGCAGGGCACCGTCATGTTTAGGCTGACTTGGGCGTCACTCAACACCTCGTTGAAGGTGTGTTTATCGATGCGCATGACCGGGCGGTCTTCAAGGGCGCGGCTGTCGTCCAGGCCAAAATCGCCGAGCACGAGCATTTTGTGCGGCAGCTCTACCTCGGCAGTTTCATCGCCGGTGGCAGGGACGTATTTGATGTTGATGCGCTCTTTGGGCGCGACGGAACCAGTGCGTGAGGACATCGCAAAGTATCTCCTGAGTTATAGGGCCAATCCGTGGCCATGCGATTAAAGTTGCGGGCTGCTTTTGTAGGAAATTTCCCTGATTTGTGTAGTCGGTATAAACACGCTTGTGTATGGTTTAAATATGACCAATTGGTCTTGAATGACTTCCTTTTAAAAACCATGCGCTTGACGGAGTTGCTTCGTCGAGCAAGAAAATGTAAGGAAATATTTGTTTGTGGCTCATGGTTTTTATGGGGTAGGCTTTCGCTGACTTGTACCTAAGATAGGGATCGCTAGTGGGCGCTGTTAAGCCCGTTGGTTGGATGGGGCATATGTACTATTGCGTAGGGATTCGCTTGCGATGAAGGGACGAAATGCTTTCGCTTTAAGTCTTCTGCTGTTTGGCGTATCAATAGCGGGCTATGCCGATCCGAATTGCTTGCGGATCGTGTCTAACTTGGAACGCCTGGCGTGTTTTGACAAATCAGCCGGGACGCCAGCGCACCTTGTGCCCGTGCAGTGGTCCGCCCCAGAGCAGGACTCACTCACAGTGCGGCGCGTCATGACCCATGAAGCGGGGCGGGCGGTGGATGACCTGGCGTTCCGCCTCCGGTCCGAAGGCGATGGGCTGATGATCTCTGCACCAGCAATTGCCTCGGTCGCCCCACATCCCTACTTGGTGATCAGCTGCGTGCAGCACATCTCCAGGTTGCAATTGGTCACCGCCAAAGCCCTGGATGCCAACCGTGTACAGGTCCGATTGCGTGGCGATCGGGCCGCCACCGTATCCACGCCCTGGCAAGTAACGGAGAACGGTCAGGTGCTGGACGCTGGCCGAGGCCTGCCAGGGATTGAACAAATCAAACGACTGATCGGGGCCCATCGCATTCAGGTCGAGAGCGACAACCCTGCCGTTGATGGTTTGATCTTCGACGCTCGGGGCCTGGACCCACTCATTGATGAGGCGCGAAAGACATGTCGCTGGTAGCCGAGGTCAACGCGCAGGAAATTGCCCGGCTGCTCGCGCCCATCGATGCGCAGGCCCCCGCCGGCCTGTTCGATGTTGAGGATGAAACCTACCAGGCCATTGATCAGGAAATGGTCAAGTTGGGAGGGCTGCAGGAGGCCTCGATCGACTGGGCTTACATCGAGGAAGCGTCGCGTCAGTACCTGGGCCAGCAGTGCAAGCACTTGCGCATCGTTGCGCACCTCAGTGCGGCATGGCTTCGCGGTCGATGCTGGGAGCGCTGGGGTTTTACCTTGGCACTGCTGGGCGGCGTGGTTGAACGGTACTGGGAAAGCTCACACCCGAAACCCGGCCCAAAGGGCTTCCTGGGCAAGCGAAAACTGATTGGTCTGATACTGGGCCGTTTGATTGAAGCACTGCCACGTCTGGATCGCTTCACCTACAGCCCCGCTCACGCCGCGGCGGCCTTGGAAGCGTTGCAAAGGCTGCAACAGCAGCAAGCTGTTGCGCAACTGGATGAAGCGCTCGTGGGCGAACTTGAGCGCGTGCTTGGCAAATACACGCAGCTTGCCAACGGCGTGGGCGAGCCAGACGCCGCCGAGGCCTCTGCGGCGAACATCAAGCCTGCGCGCTTGGCCGAGGTCATTGCCACACCAATGCCCCGCGTGTCGTTAGGCAACGAACGTGAATCGAGACGGGCCGTGCTGGCCATGGCCGAGATGATCAATCAGCAAGACCCCTACGACCCGACAGGCTACCAGTTGCGCCGTTTTGGCTTGTGGGCCCATATCCAGGCAGCGCCTCAAACCAAGCAAGGCAACCGCACGGAGCTGATGGCGGTACCACTGGATATCGCCAGCGATTATGAAGAGGCCATTGCCGGCACCGCGATCGACGTGGCGTTGCTCCAGCGGATCGAAAAGAGCATGACGGCTTGCCCCTTCTGGATACGCGGCAGCTTCCTCGCGGCCACGGCGGCGACGCGGTTGGCAATGGGGGAGGTGGCTGAGGCAATTCGCGCGGCGACTGCCCGGTTCGTCCAGCGCCTGCCCGCGCTGCAGCAGTTGTGTTTCAGCGACGGCAGGGCGTTTCTGGACGATCAAAGCCTGGCCTGGCTCAGGGGGGCAGGTGGGCAATCCCAAGCCGACGACGCCCATGAGTTCGTGAGCCTGCGCGAAGAATTGGTCAGTCAGTTGGAAACCGGGGGTGTAGAGCCGGTTTTGCTCAAATTACAGGCCATGCAGGCGGATTTTCGTGCGCCTCGTGAGCGTTGCCATACCACCGTCATCGCAGCCGATCTACTGGCCGCACGCGGCGTCTCCTGGCTGGCCCAGGACCTGTGCGCCAACGTCGCCCGGACCATGCAGCAAACCACGGCCAGTGCTTGGGAGCCGGAGGTGTTTCAACGGCTGCAACAGTACGCCTCTCCCCATGCGTTGTCTGATCAGAACAAGGACTAGTACCCTCCATGAATCCACTATGGAAGCAATTCAAACGTTGGGGTTTGCCCCTGGTGACTCGGGTCGGCATGGCCATGCCGCTGCTGCTTGTGCTGGGGACCGTGCTGCTGCTGGTCGCCATCTGGTGGCTTGGGCCACAGTGGACGTGGCGTGAACAGCAACCGCTGGCCAGCATGGCGCATCGCAGTTTGGCCAGCCTGGTGCTCATGTTCGTGCCGCTGCTGTGCTGGATGGTTGTGCTGCGCAGGCGCTATGTTCGCCTGCAGGCAGAGCGCCAGCAGGCAGTGGCCGCTGAACTGGACAGTGTATTGCCGTTGGTCCGAGCACAAGAGAAGGCCTTGGACCAAGGGCTAACGCGATTTCTTGACAGTGCAGGAGGGCGACGTGCCTTGTACCGATTGCCCTGGTACTTGGTGATAGGCGACCAGCATGCCGGCAAGTCCAGCTTCATCGACCGCACGGAACAAAGCTTTTCGCTGACCCGGATCGACAAGGCCCAAGCACGGGGCAGGCAGGCACAGGCACTGGCCTTCCCAATAGGCTGGTGGGTCAGCAACGATGCGGTAATCATCGATCCACCAGGGGCCTTCATCAGGCAGGAGTCGATGGCAGGCTCACCCCCCGACGAAGCAGACTCACGGCAAGTGCCACCTGAAACCCCAGCCAGGCTGTGGCAGCACTTGTTGGACTGGCTATTGCGCAACCGCAGCCAGAGAGCCCTCAACGGCGTGATACTGGTTGTTGACCTACCCGCACTGCTGCATGGTACGCCTGAGCAGCGCGTTGCCCTGGCGCATGTGTTGCGCACCCGTCTGTACGAGGTCAGTAGTCAGCTGGGTTCGCGGCTGCCGCTGTATGTGGTGTTGACCAAGTTCGATCTTCTGGACGGCTTCGACCAGCTCTATGCTGGCCTTTCCGTTGCCATGCGGGAAAAAATGCTCGGATTTACGTTCAAGCTGGATGCGATCGGCACGTTCGACGCTTGGCTGGAGGAGTATGGCGAGCATTACGAACAGTTGATTAGCCAGTTGTTTGAGCAGGTGGTGGACCGGCTCGGTGCGTTGGGCAGCGCTCCCCAGCGCGCACGCCTGCTCTCACTGCATGCCCAGTTGATCGGTTTGCGCCCGATACTACTGGGGTTCTTGAAAGAAGCGCTGGGAAGTGACCGCTACACCACACCGGCATTGGTACGAGGTGTGTACTGGTCCTCGGTTATCCAGCAAGGTGACATGTTCAATGCGTTCGTGCGTGAGGCAGCGCAGCCCTACAAGATGAAGCTCCCTGTGCTTGAGGGCAAGGCGCAAGGCAAGGCGTTGACGTACTTCATCCAGCACGCATTCGGCCGGGTCATCTATAAGGAAGCTGGTCTTGCCGGGGACAACATCAAGGTGGCGCGCAGTAAGCGCCAGTTGTTCTGGGTTGGCGGTGGGGTAGGCATCCTCGCTTTTTGTGTCTCGATCGCCAGCTGGCAACGCTACTTCGATATCAATGGCGCCAAGGCCGCCAACGTGCTCGCTAAAAGCAGGGAGTACAGCCATCACGAAGTGGATCAGCGCCTGGACCCGACCGGGCGCAACCTGCTGGAGCCGTTGGACCAGATCCGTGATGCGGTATCGGTGTTTGGCGACTATCGCGCTGCATGGCCCGGCGTTTCCGATTTTGGCCTGTATCAGGGGCGTGCCATCGGCCCACGTGTCGATGAAGCCTACCTCAGCTTGCTCTCCAAGCGATTCTTGCCGGCCTTGGCCAGTGGCGTGATCGACGCCATGGATGCCGCGCCGCCAGGCAGTGAACAGCAAATGGCAGCCCTCAGGGTCTACCGCATGCTGGAAGACCGCCAGAACCGGCGCCCAGAGTGGGTTGAAGACTGGATGGCTCGCCAATGGCAACAGAAATTTCCCGGCCAGGGCCAACTGCAACGCGACCTCATGCGGCACCTGAAGTACGCCCTGGCCTATGCCGATACCGACCTGCCTCAGTACAGCCAACGCATCGCCGCGGTGCAGGAGGCTTTGCGCAAGGTGCCACTACCCGAGCGGGTTTATGCTGGCCTCAAGCAGCAGGCGGGGGAACAGTTGCACACCGGGCTGAACTTGCGTCATCAGGTCGGGCCGGCCTTCGATGTGGTCTATCAGCCTTCCACGGGTGCCAGCAAAGGCGATGATGTGCGCTTAGCGCCGATGCTCACCGCCAAAGGCTTCAAGGAATACTTCGAGCCACGCAGCCAGAGCTTCGCGGATATGGCGATGATCGACCAATGGGCGTTGGGCGAGCGGAGCCAGCTCGATTACTCGGATGCCGACCGAGCGGCCCTGAGCGAACGGCTGCGTAACCTGTACAGCGCCGATTACATCGACAGCTGGCGGCGTGCCCTGAACGCTTTCACCGTGGCTGACTTCCGCGATCTGGATCACGGTATCGCGATCCTGCAGCAGTTGACTGGGCCTGCGGCGCCCCTGCATCGGTTACTCGATACGGTGAGGGATAACACGTCGCTCTCATCGGCTGGCGTTGTCGAGCCTGCAGATGAAACCAAGGCAGCGCTGCCACCCAGCAGCAAGCCTGAGCAACAGCAGGCGTGGACGATTCAACGGGCCTTTGCAGGGCTGAGCGCCATGCTGCAGGCAGCGCCAGACAAACCCAGCTACTACGATGAAACGCTGGCTGCGATCACGGCCGTGCACGACTATGCCAAGGCGGTGCAAGACAGCCCAGACCGAGGCAAGGCCGCACTGCAGGCCGTGCACCAGCGTTTCTCAATGACCGGGCATGACCCCATCGGTACCTTGCAGCGGGTAGCTACAGGCTTGCCTGAACCGATCAATCGCCAGGTCAGAAAAGTAGCCGATCAAACGGCGCAGGTGCTGAACGTTGAAGCGCTCCGAGAACTGGAGCGGCGCTGGGACGCCGAAGTGTATAGCTTCTTCCAGCAGCGTTTGGCGGGCCGTTACCCTTTCGTGGTGCGGGCGCCCGATGCCTCACTGGACGACTTTGAAGCGTTCTTCGGGCCGAAGGGCCGGCTACAACAATTCAATGATCAATACCTCAAGGTGTTTCTCAAGGACAACCTTGAGGCGCTGCAGGCGGGGCAGGGAGGTCAGTCTCTGATTCGCAGCGATGTGATCGACCAATTGGCGCTGGCAGACCGAATCCGCGAAACCTTTTTTGATCATCGGGGCAACCTGAGCGTGCAATTCAGTATTGAGCCGTTGGGGCTGAGCGCGAACCAGCGCACCAGCCTGCTGGACCTGGACGGTCAATTAATTTCCTACACCCATGGCCCGAGCCAGATCACCGGTGTTGTTTGGCCTAATACGCTGGGGCAGCAGGTGCGCAGCAACCTGACCTTGCTCCGTCAAAACGGAAATAGCAGCAGCCTGGAGTACCGCGGCCCCTGGTCGATGTTCCGCTTGCTCAGCCGCGGCTCGCTCAATGGGCGCACCGCCACCAGTGTGGACCTGAGCTTCAGGACCGGGGATGGCGTGATGCGTTACCGGTTGAGTGCGGAAAAGGCCTTCAACCCGATTACCCAGGAGCCCTTCAAAGGTTTCCGGTTGCCGCGAGGGCTGCTGCAACAGCCATCCAGGATGGCTCAGGCCGGACAGTGGGGTGCACCTGTCATGTGAGCAGAAGGGGAACCGAGTTTTTCATCCGTCCAGCTCATCGATTGAGGACGGACTCCTCCATCTGCCTAACCTGTTCGAGCACCCATGCGTGCAGGCGCAGGCTGCATTCATCTTCAGTCAGATCGTCGCGCATCGAGAGGAAATGCAGGGTATCGGACAGTGCCATGGACTCTCGCACCGGCCGCATCAGCAGCCCTTTTTCAATCAATGGGGCTACTAAATAGTTCCAGCCCAGGGCGACACCCTGATGATCCAGTGCGAGATCAATGATGGTGCCATAGTCGTTGGTCAGCAGTTGTATCGCATCGGCCGGGCGCTCTTTGATGTCCGCATTTTGATAGGCAAACCACAGGTTCCAATCGACATGTTCGTCTACTTGAGAGCGGCCATGGTGCGTTAGGTTGAGTAATGAACCATTCAAGATGCCGTTCAGATTATTGGCGTCCGGGTTTTCCTCCAAATAGCCGGGTGAGCACACGGGGTAAATGACATCGGAAAAAATTGGTTGAGAGGTATAGCCGTCATGAACGCGCTTCCACTTTGTGATGAAGAAGTCGGGTGTTAGGCCGGGGTCTAGGGAGAAAAAGCTGTGAGTGGTGATTATGTTGACATCAATATCAGTGTTCTGCGTGATGAAACCCCTGAGACGCGGGGCAAGCCAAAACCTTGCAAACGCGGGGCTGCAGCACAGGGTGATGGTTTTCTTGGCACCTGATTTTCCGCGAATCCGCTCCGTGGTGCGGGATATATTTCCGAGCGACAGTTGCACAGTATCAAACAGCAGCGACCCCGCGCTGGTGAGCTCCACTGACCGGCCTGCGCGTAGGAAAAGCTCCGTGCCAAGATCCTCTTCCAGATCACGTATCTGGCGGCTTACAGCGGCTTGGCTGACACAGAGCGCCTCTGCAGCGCGGGTGAAATTTTGATACCTGGCAGCAGCAACAAAGGTTCGTATTGCATGCAGCGAAGGCAGCTTCAACAACGCGAAGTCCGGCTTGGTATGCTTGACCACTAACGACTCCCTACAGGTCAGGTGCTCGATTTCCCATACGAGTGTGCTCAGCGACGTGACACCTTGGGAGGGGCGATCATGGCGCCTGTTGGAGGGTGTCTGGGTTGCCCACCCTGCATCGAAGGCAATTATGCCTCCGAAATGGGCAGCAAGGTTGAGAACCGGCACATCACGGTACCGACCACGCCAGGCCTTGGCATCATTCCAAGTGAGTCCAGCGCTGCGTCAGCGACGCTCGCATTCGCTGGAACCATAACTTTTTCTCATCACATGATCTTCTTAAAAGTCGCTTTTTTTAAGGCTTCATGACGCCTACCCTTTCCCACAATACAAGTGACAACTCGAATGCATAGGTTCATTTGATGAACGTCTGCAACTGCCACTTTTTGCTCGTTGAAAGACAAGAACAAGGAATAGACTAATGTCTGCATTCATGTTTAACGGTGTTAATCTCGCAATCACTACTCCCTTCGATGCCAACGGCAAGATTGATTATGCGCAATTTGAAGCGCTGATCGAACGCTACCTTGCGGCTGGCGTTCATGGCTTCGTACTCAGTTCTGGCACCGGTATGCATGTGTATCTCAACAAAGACGAGTCGAAAGAGCTCGTTGCATTCGGCGCCAAGGTGATCAATGGCCGTGCCCGAGTCATTGCACAGACTTCCGCTCTGTTGGTTGAAGAAGTGGTCGAGCGCACTCGTCACGCAAAAGACTGCGGTGCCGATGGTGTGATGGTGCTGCCACCGTTCTTTGAGGGCCCGACTGACGATCAGGGCATCATTGATTTCTACACGAGTGTCTCCGAAGCCGGTCTGCCGATCATTGGCTACAACGTACCTCAGGCCGTCGGCGTGGAAGTCACTCCATCGCTGTTCAAACAGCTCAGCGAAATCCCCAATTTCGTCTCCGTGAAAGACAGCAGTGGTGACCTGGCGGCCCAGGCTTCGTTGGTTCGCACTGGCCTCCCGACCATGAACGGCGCTGATCCACTGGTACCTTTTGCCCTGTTTGCCGGTGCCGCAGGCCTGATCTGGGGTGGTGCCAACATGGCTCCGAAAACCTGTGTGGCCTTGGTCAACGCAGCCCAAGCGCGTAAGTGGGACGACGTGCAACACATCTGGAAAGCCCTGGCGCCAGTCATGTCGCTGATCTGGCAGGGCGATTACGTTCAATCTGTATACGCAGGTGCAGAAATCATGGGGTACGGCGCAGGTAATCCACGCCGTCCATTGGCCCGCCTTTCGGATGAAAAGCAAGTGGCCTTGCGTGATGCCCTGGCTCCTCTGATCGAGCGCGAAGCTTCCGCCTAGTGATTGCCGAAGGCGCATGAACGATGTTCGTAGCGGGGTCAGCCATCAGGCCAATTGGTAGGTCGTCTTGACCCGGGTAAAGAACTGCCGTGCATGCGTGCCTTGCTCACGCGAGCCCAGGCTCGACGCACCATTGCCCCCAAACGGCACGTGGTAGTCCACCCCCGCCGTCGGCAAGTTGACCATGACCATCCCCGCCGAACTGTTGCGCTTGAAATGCTCGGCATGGCGCAGCGAGGTGGTGACGATGCCGGCAGACAGGCCAAACGCCGTATCCTCGGCAGCCGCAAACGCTTCGTCGTAGTCGTTCACCTTGAGCACGCTCAACACCGGCCCGAAGATTTCTTCGCGGTAGATGCGCATGTCCGGCGTTACCTCGGTGAACAGCGCCGGGGTAAACCAATACGCCCCGGCCTGGTTGTCGACCCGCTCGCCACCACATACCAGCTTCGCACCTTGTTCCAGGCCCGCGGCGACGTAAGACAGGTTTTGCTCCAATTGCCTGCTGTCGACCACCGGGCCGATGTCGGTGCTGGCCTGCAGCGCATCGCCCACCTTCAGGGCGCGGGTGCGTTCAGCCAGGCGCGCAACGAAGGCGTCATGAATACCTGCGGTCACGATCACCCGCGAACTGGCCGTGCAACGCTGGCCGGTGCTGTAGAACGAGCCGTTCAGGGCCACCTCCACGGCGTGTTCCAGGTCGGCATCGTCCAGCACGATCAGCGGGTTCTTGCCGCCCATTTCCAGCTGCACTTTCTTCATGCCTTCGGCTGCCAGGCGGGCGATTTGCCGGCCGGTGTGTTCGGAGCCGGTGAAGCTGATACCGTCGACCAGCGGCGAGCGGATCAGCGTGTCACCGACGCTGCGCCCCGGGCCGATGAGCATGTTGAACACGCCGGCTGGCAGGCCGGCGCGGGAGATGATCTCGGCCAGCGCCCAGGCCGAGGAGGGCACCAGTTCGGCCGGTTTGAACACCACGCAGTTGCCGAAGCACAGCGCCGGGGCGATCTTCCACGCCGGGATGGCGATGGGGAAGTTCCACGGCGCGATGATGCCGACCACGCCCAGCGGCTGGGTGAACACGTCGATGCCCACGTCCTGGCGCACCGACTGGTACTTCTCGCCCTCGCTGCGCAGGGCTTCTTGGGCGTAGAACTTGAACGAACGCCCGGCGCGGTCCACTTCGCCCAACGCTTCGCGTACCACCTTGCCCTCTTCGCGGGCCAGCAGCGTGGCCAGTTCCTCACGGCGGGCGAGAATTTGGGTACCGATGAAGTCCAGCGCGTCGGCGCGCTGTTGTGGGTTACTGCGCGCCCAAGCCGGCGCCGCGCGGCGGGCAGCGGCGATGGCCTGTTCGGTCAACTGCTGGTCGGCGCGCTCGAAGCGTTCAAGCACTTCACCCGGGTTGGACGGGTTGCGGTTTTCCAGGATGTCGGTGCTGCTGCCGAGCGCGACGAAGGCGCCATCGATGTAGCTGCTCTTGGTAACGAGGGTCATGCGCTGCGGATCCTTTTTGCAGAAAGTTGGCGGGCGAAGAAGTCGCTGATGTTGTCCACGGCACTGTCCATCAGTTGCTGCATGGCGTCTTCGCTGCTCCAGGCGATGTGCGGGTTGAGCAGGAAGTCGTCGCGGTCGATCAGCTGAAACAGCGGGTTGCTCGGGTGCAGGGGCTCCACCTCCACCACGTCCAGCGCCACGCCCCCCAGGCGGCCGGCCTGCAGTGCCTCGATCAGCGCTGCCTCGTTGACCACGCCGCCACGGCCGGTGTTGACCACCACGGCATCGGGCTTCATCAGGGCCAGTTGTTCGGCATCGATCAGGTTGTGGGTTTCGGGCGTGAGCGGGCAGTTGATCGACAGTACGTCGCAGCGTTGCAGCAGCTCGGCCAATGGCCGGCAGTCAGGGCCTTTGCGTTTGCCGCCACGGTCTTCGAACAGCACCTGCATGCCAAAGGCCCGCGCCAGGTGCGCCAGGCGCAGGGCGATCGGGCCGCCGCCGATGATCGCCAGTTGCTTGTCGCGCACATCGCGGATGCGGTGATTGAAGTAGATGTTCTGATGCGGCTTGTCGCCGGCATGCACCTGGCGCATCAGCCGGGTGAACGCGGCCGGGCGGCGGAACAGTTCGAGGATCATCGCCAGGCTGTGTTCGGCCACGGTATTGGCGGCGTAGCCCGGCACGCTCGCCACTTCGATGCCGTGGGCTTGGCAGTAGTCGACGTCGACAATGTCGCGGCCGGTGAGGGCCAGCGAGATCATCTTCAGCTTGGGCAACTGGCGCAGGTGCTCTTCGCGCAGTGGCACGCTGCAGGTCAGCGCCACGGTGGCGTCCTGCAGGTGCTCCAGCACTTGGTCGGGGTGGGTGTAGGCGAACTGCTGCCAGGTGTGCGCGCAGTCCGGGCGCTTGAGACGGGTCGAGGGCGCCAGGCCCTCGTCGTCGAGAAAGACGATACGTGCGCTCATGCTCGATCCTTATTTCTTCTGTGCCGGCACATAACCGGCCGGGGCCATGCCGACCAGCTGGCGGGTGATGAAGCCTGCATCCTGGTCGTGGTCTTCCAGCGACTCCTTGCGCACCAGGGCATCGCGCACCAGGTGCGCGCCAAAGAAGCGCAGAGGCTCTGGCGGCAGCAGCTTCATCTTCTGGTTGACCAGGCCACAATTGGCCCATTCGTCGTTGGCGTGGGTGGCCAGCGACTTGATGATGCGGCTGGCGAATACCGTGGTGGCCACACCATTGCCGGAGAAGCCGATGCCGTAGCTGACCGTCTGGTGCTGGTCGAGGTAGCCGAAGTTGGGCAGGCCTTTCATGGCCCGGTCGATCGGCCCGGTCCAGCTGCTGACCACCGGTACGTCCTGCAGTTGCGGGTACAGGCGGCGCAGTTCGGCGGCCACCTTGTCGGCAGCCGGCGAGGGTTTTTCATACAGGTTGCCGATGCGCCCGGCGTAGGCGAACTGGCCCAGCGGCTTGCCGAATACCACGCGCCCGTCCGGGGTGTTGCGCCAGTAGTTGAGCACGGTGCGTGAGTCGGTCATGCATTCGCCGCCGCTAAAGCCGATGGCGTCGAGCTTGGCCTTGGCCGGTGCGGTGGCGACCATGTCGCTGGACATGATGGCGATCATCCGGCGCAGCTCGGGAAACTGCGCGCCCCAGGCGTTCAGCGCCAGTACCACGTGGTTGGCCTTCACATGGCCCTTGGCGGTGTGTACGACCGGGTGTTTGCCGCGCTCCAGGTGGGTGAACGGCGACTTCTCGAAGATCTGCACACCCAGTTTCAGCGCTACCCGGCGCAGGCCGCGGGCGAGCATGGCAGGCTGCACGGTGGCGGCGTTGGGGTCGAAGATGCCGCCCAGCACCAGCGGTGAGCCGACGCGGCCGCGGATGGTCTGGCGGTCCAGTTCCTGGAACGGGTTGACGTCGAGCTTCTGCAGGCCGTCGGTGAGCACGCGCCAGGAGTTCATCTGCCGCTGGTTGGTGGCAGTCCACAGCCAGCCGTCCTTGCGGTACTGCGCGTCGATGCCGTGTTCCTGGCAGAAACTGCCGATCTCGTCGATGGCCGACTCGGCCGCCTCGCAGATGCGCCGTGCCTCGACGTCACCACAGATGGTGCGCACCGACAGGTACTTGCCCCACCAGTTGGTGGCCACGCCGCCGTTACGGCCGCTGGCGCCCGAGCCGCAGCGGTCGCGCTCGACGACGACGATGGTTTTTTCCGGGTGCGCCTGTTTCAGGCGGATGGCCGACCACAGGCCAAGGAAGCCACCGCCGACGATGCACACGTCGGCTTGAATCGAGTCCTGCAGGGCAGGGGCCAGGTCGCTGTCCAGGTCCAGCGCCTGGGCATACCAGAATCCACGGTACATGAGGGGTGCCTCTGAGCATGTTGATCTTGTGCATACATGATGCTCAGCGCAGCCAGGGGCACGATATTACAGCCATGACAATTGATAGAACGGCACCGCCTTTTGTCACGGGCTTACTATTTGTGGGGATGCATATGATATGACGGACGCCGGGCGCGGCTTAAAATGGCGCCATTACGGATGTCACGAGGCCAGCGTCCATGTTTGCCGAACAACAAGAAGAACCGGTACAAGCCGCCGTCATCACTGCGCAGGTCAAGCCTGAGTTGCGCGTCGGTTTCGTGCTGATGAACCACTTCACCCTGGTGCCAGTGGCAGGTTTGGTGGACTCGTTGCGCTTTGCGGCGGACAAGTCATTTCGCAGCCAGCAGGTGTTCTGCCAGTGGGACTGGATGACGCTGGATGACCAGCCGATTACAGCCAGTTGTGGCATGCCGATTTCGCCGACCAAGCCGTTGAACCTGTTCGCCCAGTACGACTACATCGTGCTGGCCGGTGGCCTGCTGGACGAAACCCGCCACCCCCCGGACTGGCTGCTGGATGCACTGCGTGAGGTGCATGCGGCAAGTATTCCGATCATCGCCTTGTGTTCAGGGTCATTCGTGCTGGGCAAAGCCGGGCTGCTCGATGGCAGGCGCTGTGCACTGCATTTCACCTTGCGTGATGAATTCAAGGCGCGCTTTCCACTGGCCACGGCGGTGATCGACAAGAGCTACGTGGACGACCGCGGCATCATCACCTGCCCGGGTGGTACGGCCATTGACCTGGCAGCCAACCTGATCCGCCAGCATTGCGGCGCGGTACGGGCGCAAAAGGGGCTGGAGTACCTGCTGGTGGATGAACGCACTGATGAGCAGCAGGACAAGGCCGCCACGCAGAGCGTGTACCTGAACGACCGCGTGCAGCGAGCGATCAGCTTCATGCGCGCCAACCTCGACGCATCGATGACCCTCAAGGCGGTGGCTGAAGCGGTGGGCACCCACCCCCGGCAGTTGCACCGCGAGTTCGTCGCCAATACCCAGGAACCACCGGCCAACTACTGGCGCAAGCTGCGCCTGGACCATGCCCGACGGTTGCTGGTGAATACCAGCCAGAACATCACCACCATTGCCTTGGCCTGCGGTTTTTCCGATGCCTCGCACTTTATCTTGTGGTTCCGCAAACAGTATGGCGAGACGCCTTACAACTTCCGCAAGCGCCGGCATGAAGTGGAGCGGTTTGACTGGCATGGCGACAAGGTGGGGCTGGACCCGGACCTGTAGGCGCGGCCTTGTGTCGCGATGGGCCGCACCTACAGGGACCATGTGGCGCTTAGAGCTGGCCGAAGGCCTGGATCTCGATGCGGTATTCAGAGGCTGCCAGTGTAGCCCCGACGCAGGCTCGCACCGGCGGCTGATCACCGACCCAGGCGTCATACACCTCGTTCATCGGCGCAAACTCACCCATGTCGGCCAGCCAGATCTGCATGCGGGTGAGGTTGCCCTTGCCCGCGCCGACCTGTGCCAGCCACTGCTCCAACTGCGCCAATACGCAGCGGGTTTGCGCAGCGATGTCGCCCGGTTGCAGGGCAACGATGCCAGAGGTTTCGATGCGCCCGTCCACCAGCACCATCTGGCTGGCCCGTTTGCCTGGGTTGATACGTTCGATCATCAACAGGGTCCTTAGAACAGCACGTAGGTTTTGCGCAGGGTTTCGCGGATATCCCACACCCCCTCGCAGTTTTCCGGGAACAGCACCGCATCGCCGGCGCGCAGTTCTACCGGCTCGCCGCCGTCGGGGGTGAAGGTGCACCAGCCGCTGACGATATGGCTGAACTCACGGTTTTTCAGGTGGCGGCGGAACACGCCCGGGCTGCTTTCCCAGACTCCGATGCTGGCGCCGATGGCCTCGTCGGTCTGGTCCTGGGCAGTGGCGGCCAGGGCGATGGGTTCGCCGAGAGGCAGGCGGGCCGGGACGGGAGTGCCCAGCGGCGCGGCGGGGGCATTGCGGACAACGGTAAGGACTTGGCTCATGAAATGGCACCTTCAGGCTTTGCGAGCGACAGGGTTGGAACTGGCGGCGCTGGCACCGGCCGCTCTACCCAGGGCAGCAGCCTGCTGCAGGTCGAGCTTGCCGGTCTCGGGCGCCAGCCACCAGGAAATCAGGGCGCCGAACAGCGAAACCAGTGCGGCGGCGAACATGGTGTTGGCGACACCGTAGGAGGCCAGGGAGATCGGTACCAAGTAAGTACCTATGGCCGCGCCGATGCGGGACAGCGATGTGGCCAGGCCAACGGCAGACGCACGAATTTCGGTGGGGAACAGCTCGTTGGGGTACACGTATTCCAGAACCTGGGCACCCCCGATCAGCACCGCGTACGCACCGAACAGCACCAGTACGGTAGTGGGCGAGGCGTCTGGGAATACCCCCAGCATCACCAGGGACAGGCCCGACCAGAGGAAGCTGTGGATCAACATCTTGCGCCGGCCCAAGCGGTTGATCAGCTTGGTCGCAAGCAGGCAGCCGAGGGTGAACAGCAGGGTGATGGCGATCGAGCCGTAGGCTGCCCAATCCCCGGTCAGTTGCAGCGCTTGCAAGACTTTGGGAGCAAACGAGTAGATCGCGAACAGTGGCAAAATGGCGCAGGTCCAGAACAGCGTGACGAAGGCCATGCGCTTGCCATAGCCGGAGTGGAACAGCGACCACACCGACACCGGTTTGTCGGCTGTTTGCTCTGGCAGGTCGGCAACGGAGTATTCAGGGCCATAGACTTTCTTGATCACCGCGTCGGCCTCGGCGCTGCGGCCTTTGCTCAGCAGCCAGCGTGGCGATTCCGGCGTGCCACTGCGGGCGACCAGGAACAGCGCACCCGGTATCAGGGCGCTGGCCAATACATAGCGCCAACCGTCTTCACCGCCCACGCGCAGCAGCAGTTCGCCAACCATGTAGGCCACGGCGGCACCGGCAAACCACATCAGTACCATGGCTGCCAACAACGGCCCACGTTGCTTGCGTGGCAGGAATTCGGCCAGCAGCGAAGTGGCAATCGGGTAGTCGGCACCGACCGCGATACCGATCAGCAACCGCCAGGCGAACAGTGCCCAGGCCGACTCGACCCAGAACTGTGCTACCGAGAAGCCGACGATAGCGATCAGGTCGACCAGGTATAAAACCTTGCGCCCGTACTTGTCGGTGAACCAGCCACCGAGAAAACCACCGAGGAATACCCCGATCAAAGCAGAGGCGGCAATCAACCCTTCCCAGAACGCGGACAGTTGCAAGGCGTTGGTGATCTGCAGCATGGCGACGCCAATGATGCTCAGCACATAGCCATCGAGGAATGGCCCGCCAGCGGAGTAAACGGTCAACTTACGGTGGAAGGCGTTAAGCGGGGCATCTTCGACAGAGCGTTTGGAAGTGGTCATTCACGTTACCTCTTGTTGTTATTGACGCATCAGCGCCGCGGCACTATCGCACCGCGGATGTGGGGCTCCATATAACGGCTGGGACGAGTCATGGGATGAGCTGGCAGGCTGTGCCGAGGCCTTACGCAAGTTGTCCGCAATGTTCTAGAGGGGAGGGTGCGGCTTTTCTATTGTGGCCTGGCATGAAGACCTCCCAGAACAATCACAAGAACCCGGAATCCGTTTATGACCCGTCCCTCCTTGCAATCTCTCGACGGCGACCACTTTGACGTGGTGGTCATCGGCGCAGGCGCAGTCGGTTGCGCCGCCGCCCGGCAACTGGCGGCGCGCAACTTCCGCACCCTTCTGGTCGACCGTGGCGACATCGGTGCCGGCACCTCCTCGCGCTCCAGCCGCATGCTCTATTCGGGGCTTGGCTACCTGGCTGCGCGCTACCCGTTGTGGCAAATCCCGTTCCGGCCTTTCGATATGTGGCAGCGCCTGCGCTACACCCGCCAGGTGATGCGCTGTCGCGCCGAACTGGTCAGGGACATGCCCGGCCACTTGACCAAGCACCGCTTCCACTATCCGTTTCGCAAGGGGGACCGTTATCCGCCATGGCTGGTAGACATGGGTTTTCGCCTGGTCGAGGCACTGGGTGGCTGGAAGGTGCCCCTGGCCTACCGGCGGCAAAGCGCGAAGCAGGCCGCGAGCGACAGCGCGATGGCCGCAGGCTTGGGTGGGCCCCTGCGCGGCGTGGGTGTATTCGAGGAATATATGTACGCCTGGCCCGAGCGCATTTGCGTCGACACCGCCCTGGATGCGCAATGGCGGGGTGCAACGGTGCGCACCTATACCCGCGTCAGCCAGCTGCAGCGCAGTGACGGCCAGTGGCGGCTAACCCTGGACGAGCAGGCGCCGGAAGCGCTGGGCCAGGTACAGGTGACCGCCAAGGTGGTGATCAATGCCGCCGGCCCCTGGGTCGACCGCGTGGCGGGTGCCGCTGACCGCGATCCGCGGGTATTGGGTATCAAGGGCGTCAATGTCATGGTGCGCTTACCCGAGGCCTATCGCGGCCAGGGGCTGGAGGCGTTCTCCAGCAAGGGCGAGCCGTACTACGTCTTCCCCTGGCGCGAATTTCACTTCATCGGCCCGACCGAGTCGCACTTTACTGATGATCCCGACACCGTACGTGTCGAGGATAGCGAGATCGACTATATCCTCGCCGAGGCCAACCTCCTGTTTCCCGACCTGCAACTGTCCCGCGCCGATGTGAAGCACTGCTGGTGTGGCGTGCGCCCGACCTCGACCTTGGATGGCCGCAGCACCTACCTGCCGGTGCGCCTGAGCGAGGCGGCCGGCAAGCCGGGCCTGCTGACCTTGACCGGCTCGACCATCATGCTCCATCGCCATGCGGCGCGGCTGATCGCCCGAGGCGTGGAGGCGCGGCTAGGCAAGCGAGGAAAGGCGCCCACGGGCATGATCGAGCGTGAGCGGATCGACCCGCAGGATATCGCCCGCATCGTTGCCCGCGAACACGTGGTGAGGCTGGTCGACCTGATGCGCCGGCGCGTCTCCTATGGGCTGGACCCGGACCTGGGGCGTGAGCGGGTGGAGCAGTACTCGCATCGAGCCGCAGCGGCGCTGGGCTGGTCGGAAGCAAGGCGGCAGGATGAGCTGAAGCATTTCGAGGAAGATACAGCGCGGGTCTATCGCCAGCTATAGCGATCTTTCGCAGGGGCGGGCCACTTCGCGGTTGACCTGCGAAGTGGCCGCAGCAGGGGCAGCCTATCGGCCAGCCAAGTCGGCGCGCGTTAACAGCGCATCCAGCACCACTTCGCACGCAGCCCCCCACGTGGCACTCACCGGCTGATGCATCAGTACCGCCAACCCGTCTGCAGTAAAGGTGCCCGGGGTAGCGATAGCCTGCCCCAGGGCCTTGAGCGTGTAGCCCGGCTGCTGTTCGGCACTGGTCACGCAGTCCTGCAGGTTGCCCAGCACCAGTGCGCGTGCCTCGGCGGCTGGCAGGCCTTTGTCCATCAGCCATTGCTGCAGATCGTGCAGCAGGAAGTAGAACCAGCCATTCATGCAGGCTGCCACCGTGGCCAGTTCGAACTCGGGCTCGCTTTGCAGTACCACCAGTTTGCCCAACGGCCCCAGCCTCTGGGTGGTGAGCGCATCCGGCGGGCACACCACCACTGTGGACTGGTTGTACTGGGCGGCATACGACAGCATCGCACGGATACAGAGGGCGCCGGGGAAAGCCGCGGCCAGCTGGGCAAGGCTGACCCCGGCGGCCAGCGACACCAGGCGCTGGCCCGGACGCAGGCGCACTTCATTGGCCAGTTCGCCCAGCGAGTGCGGGCGTACGCCGAGGATCACCAGCTCGGAGCGGTCGATCACCGCTTGGTTGCTGCCCAGTACCTGGCAGCCGTGCTCATGGGCCAGCAAGGCAGCCCGTTGCGCATTGCGCGGTGACAGCAGGATGGGGCCATCGAAACCGCTGCAGCGCAGGCCGATGACCACCTTTTCGCTCAGCTCGCCCACCCCGAGAATACCCAGGCTTTGCATGATGCCTCCTTGTCAGCTTTCCAGGCCGGCGCGGCGCTGGCCCCAGTGCAGGTTGAGGTTGACGCCGATGCTCAGCAGTGGCTCTGGCGGGTTGCGGTTGGGGCCGGCGGAGCCCAGCAGGAAGTCGATCAACTCGTCGCGCTCGCCCCTCAGCCAGTCGGCCAGCAAGGTGCCGGTGGCAGTGCCGCGGGTAATGCCCAGGCCGTTGCAGCACAGCGCTGCATGCACGTTGGGCGCGAGGCTGCCGAAGTGCGACAGGTGGTTGCGCGACAGGCACATCGAACCGCCCCAGGTGTAGTCGAACGGCAGGCCCGAGAGCATTGGAAAGCGCCGCTCGAAGGCGTCACGGTGCTGGCGCCCGGCGCGGGCAATGTGGCGTGGGTGGGCGCGGCCGTTGGCGTTGAAGCTGAAGCTGTTGCGCACCAGCAGGCGTTGGTCCGGGGTGCGGCGCAGGGTGCTGCCGAACGGGTCGGCGGGGATGATGCCCCAACTGGCCTTGCCGCCCAGCCGGGCCTGTTCTTCCTCGGTCAGCGGGCGGGTCATGCTGGCGTAGGTGAAGATGGGCAGCAGGCGGCCGGGCAGGAAGCCGAAGTGCGAGGCGAAGGCGTTGTTGGTCAGCAGCAACTGGTCGCCGATGATCTCGCCGTTGGCGTGCTTGAGGGTGATGCGCCGGCCCTGCTCGATATGGGTAATGGTAGTGCGTTCATGCAGTGTGACGTTGGCCGGCAGGCTTTCAGCGAGGCCCTTGGCCAGGGCGGCCGGTTGCAGCAGTTGCGTGCCTGGTGTGTACAGCGCCTTGCGGTAGAACGCGGTGCCGACGTGCTCGGGCAGGTCGCGGGCGTCGATCATCTGGTAGGGTTGGCCGAGCTTTTCCAGGCCGCTGCGGTAGGCTTCGAGCACGGCCAGCCCTTTGTCCTCGACGGCTGCTTGGTACTTGCCGTCCGAACGGATCTGGCAGTCGATGCCGTGCTGGTTGATCAGGCCACGCAAAATCGACTGCGCACGCAGGTTGAGCTTGAGGTTCATGCGTGCGGTGGGCAGGTCGCCGATGTAGTCGGCGGCACCGATGTCGTGGGGCAGGTCGATGGCAAAGCCGGAGTTGCGCCCCGAGGCGCCGAAGCCGACCTCTTGGGCCTCGACCAGGATCACTTCGTCGTCAGGGTGGTGCAGCGCCAGCTGCCGCGCGGCAGCCAGGCCGGTGAAGCCTGCGCCGAGCACCACCCAGCGCGCCTCGCTCCGCCCCCGGTGCGCGGCGCGTGGCTGGCGCTTAGGGCTGAGGTGGAACCAGCCGCAACCGTTGTCGTCCGCGGGGGTAGAGGTGTTTCTGTACATGGGATTTTATCCGTGTTGTTTTCTCCACTATGGCATTGGCGGTGGCGCGGGGACTATGACGGAAGGGACGGGGAATGGAAGGTTCCGGCGTGCGATGTGCGCCGAAGGCGGTGATAATGGGGGCAATGAACAGGGCCCTCTCATGCTGACCATCTCCAGTAACCTGCATCTGCCGGATGCCGATATCGAACTGACACACATCCGTGCGCAAGGCGCGGGTGGGCAGAATGTCAACAAGGTGTCCAGCGCCGTGCACCTGCGCTTCGACATCCCAGGCTCATCGTTGCCTGAGTTCTACAAGCAGCGGCTGCTGGCGCTGCGTGACAGCCGCATCACGGGTGATGGCGTGCTGATCATCAAGGGCCAGCAGTACCGCACCCAGGAACAGAACCGTGCCGATGTGCTGGCGCGGCTTGCCGAGTTGATCCTGGCGGCTGGCAAAACCGAGAAGAAACGCCGCCCTACCAAGCCGACCCTTGGCTCGAAAACCCGCCGTCTGGAAGGCAAGGCCAGGCGCAGTACTGTCAAGGCGGGGCGGGGCAAGGTTGAGTTCTAGTGTGGGTGGAGTTGGGATGTGTTCGCCTTGGGTCAATCAGCGCCTATGAGATCGAGCGCCGCCCGCGCGGCGCATCGCGAGCTGCGCTCGCTCCTACGTCTGTTTCGGGCCAATGTTCATGTGGTCATCGCGCGCGGCCCCTTGGTGCATACCGCTAGATGAGCGAGCGCAGCTCGCGATGCGCCGCGCGGGCGGCGCTCGATCTCAAAGCCACTAATTCTCCACCTTCTCAACCCGTCCCCCACACGCCTTGTACTTCTCGTCAAACCCCGACCGGCAATAGTTGGGCACCGTAGTAGGGCTGGGTGCTGGCGGGCAGGCATTGGGCATGTTGAGCGTATTGAAGTGCTCGCATTGCTGCGTGGAGCGCGCCTGGGTTTCGTGCAGCGAGTCGAAGTTATCCTGCTGCGCCTTGACCTTGGCTTCGCACGCACTCACTGTCTCATGGAGCTTGTGCAGGCATTCCAGGCCTTCCGGTGTGTCTGGATCAACGTAGCGGTAGTGGGTGCAGGCGGTCAGCAATACCGCCAGTGATAGGGTGGTCAATCTGATCGACAATGTCGGGGCTCCGTCCTGTTGAGCGTGACGGCTTCGACTTCGTGAGGGGGCGTCGGTTCAGTGGCTGGGGCTATTTTTAGCTTCGCGGCCTATTGCGGCGCGCTCTGGCAGAATACCCAACAGCCCATTCGTGTTTAAAGGAGTAAACCTATGCTCGTAGCTTTGGAGCTGAGGTCGTTGGCCCTGCGCGCGCACCTGAATCTGCAATCCTGGTCGCACTTCGTGGCTCAGGCTGAGTTCGCTTGGCAAAACCCTGCTGTGTTAGCCGATGCTGCCGAGTGGCAGAAGGTTTGGTTCGAGATGGAAATCATCAATGCCCTTGCATTGGCGCAGTGGGAAGAGCAAGGGTTTCCCCGTGGCGGGCTGCAATCGTGGTGTGACGAGTATCAACAGGATGCGCTGAGCCTGGTTGCCGAGCTGCTTGGCCTGATCGTCATGCCGGATGACCCAAGCTGACGCCTGGCTCTGCGTGGGCGTAATCATCTTGATACATTGTGTGATTTCTCATGCCGAACTTTCGTCAAGGAAGCGACCCCGAGCCGTCGTCTGGGGACTGATGAACAGAGCTTCCCATGCAAACACTGTTGAACGATATCCTCGAAGAAGTGCGGCCCTTGATTGGCAAGGGCAAAGTGGCTGACTACATCCCTGCGCTGGCCGATGTGCCGGCGCAGCAGTTGGGCATCGCCGTTTATGGCAACGACGGCAGCTATTACTGCGCAGGCGATGCGTTGGTACCGTTTTCGGTGCAGAGTATTTCCAAAGTGTTCAGCCTGGTTCAGGCCATCGGCCATTCCGGTGAAGCCATCTGGGAGCGGCTTGGCCATGAGCCCTCCGGCCAGCCGTTCAACTCCCTGGTGCAATTGGAGTTCGAACGCGGGCGCCCGCGTAACCCTTTTATCAATGCCGGGGCGCTGGTGATCTGTGATATCAACCAGTCGCGTTTTGCCGCGCCCACCTTGTCGATGCGTGATTTCGTGCGGCGCTTGTCGGGCAATGCCAACGTGTCGATGGATACCCGTGTCGCTGACTCGGAATACCAGTTCCGCGCACGCAATGCTGCCATGGCGTACCTGATGCAGGCGTTTGGTAACTTCCATAACGAGGTTGAAACGGTGCTGCGCAGTTATTTCAGTTATTGCGCGTTGCAAATGAACTGCTTGGACCTGGCCCGAGCCTTTGGTTTTCTGGCCAACGATGGGTTCTGCAAGCACAGTGGCGAGCAGATACTGACCCGGCGCCAGACTCAGCAGGTTAACTCGATCATGGCCACCAGCGGGCTGTATGACGAGGCGGGGAACTTTGCCTATCGGGTGGGGCTGCCTGGTAAAAGCGGGGTAGGGGGCGGGATCGTGGCCATCGTGCCGGGGCAGTTCACCGTTTGCGTGTGGTCGCCGGAGTTGAATGCGGCGGGGAACTCGTACGCGGGAATGGCGGCGCTTGAGATGTTGAGTTCGCGGATTGGGTGGTCGGTGTTCTGATGTGGGCCTTGGGGTAGGGCGCCGCTGCGCGGCGCATCGCGAGCTTTGCTCGCTCCTACGGAGCATCTGATTTAACTGGGAAACCTGTAGGAGCGGGCTTGCCCCGCGAAGCAGGCAACGCGGTGCGTGGCACCGGCTTCGCCGGTGTTCGCGGGGCAAGCCCGCTCCTACAGGGGATCACGGCGTGCCTGCTGGCACTGTTCCCTGCGCGACAGCGCAGCCTGCAGGGCTGGGTTATCTCCCATGGAACAAATCGTAACTATCTAATTTAACAGAGGCACTGTGGGAGCGGGCTTGCCCGCGAACACCGGCAAAGCCGGTGCCATCCACCGCGTTGCCTGCTTCGCGGGCAAGCCCGCTCCCACAAAGGCACTGTTCCCTGCACTACACCCTCAACGCATCATGCCCAACTCAGCATCATCCATCAGCGCCTTGGCCAAACCGCTGAGGTAATGCGAGGCCCAGATCAATTCGGGCTTTTCATCCACCAGGCCACTGATGGTCATGTCCCGCACATATCCCATCAGCTCCGAGGCCTGCTCCCGAGCATGCTGGCAGGAAATGCCGGGCTCGATGCAGAACAGCGGATGAGTCTGTTTTTCGCCCTGGTAGAACTTGGTTTTGCCAACGGTGGTTTTTACGTTCGATTCGTCGTCCATCACGCTTGCAACTCCTCGTCTGCCATTTGTATGAGTTTGAATACAAGCGTTGGGAAAGCATGGGGTGGATCGGGGACAAGTTTCAGCATTGTTCAATTCCTTGTTGGTGCCGCGACCCTAAGCCGTCAAGCAGAGGGTGGCAGCTGCACGTGGGTTGACGGACCGGCGGAATTGATAAGCTCCGGCGCACGCAAGCGTGCCCGCACGTACAGCCACCATAAAGGTATGCCGATACTCAAAACCGTCGCGGCCCGTCAAAGCCGTGTCACTGATCAATCAGCGACAGGCCGAGACTAGAGCCTTGGCAGAGCACCCGCAACGGAAAACAAGCGGCAACAGTATCTTTGGGAAATGGACTACAACAAAGGGAAGAGTTCTGATTTTTCGACACAAATATTAACAGGTTAGCCGCCTAGAACACCAAGGCGCCGCGCGCCTATGGCGCAGGAATAACTGGCCCGAAACAGATGTAGGAGCAGGCTTGCCCCGCGAAGCAGGCAACGCGGTCCGTGGCACCGGCTTCGCCGGTGTTCGCGGGGCAAGCCCGCTCCTACAGGGGATCACGGCGTGCCTGCTGGCACTGTTCCCTGCACTACACCCTCAGCGCATCATGCCCAACTCAGCATCATCCATCAGCGCCTTGGCCAAACCGCTGCGGTAATGCGAGACCCAGATCAATTCGGGCTTTTCATCCATCAGGCCACTGATGGTCATGTCCCGCACATACCCCATCAGCTCCGAGGCCTGCTCCCGAGCATGCTGGCAGGAAATGCCGGGCTCGATGCAGAACAGCGGATGAGTCTGTTTTTCGCCCTGGTAGAACTTGGTTTTGCCAACGGTGGTTTTTACGTTCGATTTGTCGTCCATCACGAATCCAATTCCTCGGTTGTGCTGCGCCCCTTTGCTGTCAAACGAAAGGGTGGCAGCTGTACATGGGTTGACAGACCGGTGGAATTGGCAAGCTCCGGCGCACGCAAGCGTGCCCACACGTACAGCCGCCATATAGACGTGCCGTAAGCCAAATACCGTCGCGGCCTGTCAAAGCCGTATCGCTGATTTGCAGCGACAGGCCGAGACTAGAGCCTCAGCAGAGCACCCGCAACGGAAAACAAGCGGCAACAGTATCTTTGGGAAATGGACTACAACAAAGGGAAAAATTCTGATTTTTCGACACAAATTACAACCGGTGCGCCAAGGGCGCCGCGCGCCCTGGGTGTCAGACGTTAAGCCTGACGCGACCGCTGATACCGGCTAACCTCGATCTGAACAACGAACGCAACCACGCAAACCAGGCCGAACTTCACGTTCGTACTCAGCCCGAAGTGTTCGCACACTTTGCCCACAACGATCACACTCACAAAGATGGCGACAGGTAACAACAGCTTCTGCATCCAGCACTCCCGGGCTTTTGGCTCGATATTCATCACCATTGCACCATGGTAACGCCAAGGCGCCGTGAACACACTCAATGTGCAGGGAACAATCGCCGGGCCACGCTTTTGGCGGCAAACAGGCGGGCCTCATCGTGGCCGACCTGGCTCACCTGAAATTGCCGATGGTGAACGGCAATGCGCCACTGCTTTGCCAAAAAGGCTTCATAGCGCAGGTAACCCAGCTGTCGCTCCACCCGGTTGGCGCCCTGCAAGGCCGCGCCGCAGCTTCGGTCCATTACCCGGCTTTCGGGATTATTGTCGCGGGCGCCGACCATGTAGGTGACCTCACGCGCCGCATAGCGCTTGAACAGCTGCTTGGCGTCGAGGTTCTGCTGAACGAAGTAAGGCGGCGCCTGTTCCAGGCCATAGCGGTACTGGTTGTAGCCTGGGCACTGGCCCGCAGGCACCGGTTTGAAGGCACCGTTCTGCCAACGATTGCCGTCGACATACAGGTAGGACGAGGGGCTGGAGATCACATAGCGCAGCGCAATACCACGCCCAACCGAGCCCACGCCCAGCAGGGCGTAGCGCTGCAGCAGCTGGCCCCCGGCCGAATGGCCGATCAACACGATTTCCTTGAGCGCCGGAAAGTGCTCGCGGTTGCCAAGGTAGGCCAGCAGGTCATCGAGCACGGTAAAACCGGCGATCCCCACCCGGCCGTCCTGCGAGGCGGTGCCGTGCATCCACTTGTCCTTGGCCCACAGCGGCATGTCGTCGCCGGCGCGGCGATCCCGGGGCGTGAGAAAGTTCGGCGCCAGCAGCAAGGTGTCGTCAGCGCTCAACCCGGCGTTCTGCAGCAGCTGCTGGCCGCTGGCGAAGTAGTCGTCAGCGTTGCGCTGCACGCCGTGCAACAGCACCACCGCGCGCTGTACGGGCAGGCTGGCCTGTTGCAGGTCATGGTTGGCGAAGGCCAGGAAGTGGTAATGCGTGGCTTGCCCCAGGCGTAGCGTTTGCGGCGCGGCCAAGGCTGGCAGGGCCAGCAGGCTGGCGAGCAGCAGAAGCAGGGTACGGGCCAGCGAGCGCAAAGCGTGGTGCGGCATGAAATCCCCTCGTGAACGTGCGATAGCCAATCCTTGAAAACACAGCGTCGTTGCGGTTGCCCGTAAACTATGCCCAATGGTAGCGCCCCCAGTCTGCCAGCGCAGGCACCGGTTGCGAATAACGGCTAAGGTTCCAAGGCTACCGGCGAAACGTTGGTGGGGCAGTGTGGGCTGCTGGTTGCCCTGTCGCCATGTGATGGAGTTCCTATGCAACAACTACCACCGGACGAAACCATCCGGGCTGCGATGAAAAAGTCCCACGCCCGGCTGCACCGCCAGCATGAGCTGGTGGTCGAGTTTGGCGTGATGTCGCTCAAGGTCGATGACCTCGATGCACTGCTTTCGCAGGCATGCAGGGTGGTGGCCGAGGGCATGCAGACCCGTTTCTCCAAAGTGCTGCAGCCACTGGCAGACAGCGAAGCCTATGTGCTGACGCACGGTGTGGGCTGGGACGCCTCGGACATCGGCCATGCCACCGTGGGCGGTGACATTGCCAGCCCGGCGGGGTACGCGCTGTCCACCTTTCGCCCGGTGTTATCCAACCATTTGGGGATGGAAGAGCGCTTTCGCACCCCGGATCTGCTGAAAAAATACGGTATCGAGCGGGCCATCAACGTGCCTATTCGTGGCGCGCTTGGCCCCTTTGGCGTGCTGGAGGCCGACAGCAGTGACGGTGAGGATTTCGTCGAAAGCGACCTGGTGTTCCTGGAGGGCATCGCCAACGTCATCTCCCTGGCACTGGAACGCATTGCCGCCGGCAACGAGACGCCTCGCCCCGACCCGTATTCCGAAAGCATGCTGAACGCCAGCCCCGATTGCGTGAAAATCCTCGCGCTCAGCGGCGAAATCGAATTCATGAACGAAAAGGGGCTTGAGCTGATGCACCTGCCGGCCCTGGCCGAAGTCAAGGGCCAACGCTGGCCCGAACTCTGGCCGGATGAGTCCCGCTCGCTGGTGGCCCAGGCCATGGGCAAGGTAACCGGCGGTGAAACCGCCAGGTTCGAAGCGTACTTCCCCACAGCGCCCGATGAACCCAGGTGGTGGGATGTGACCGTCGCGCCGATTCTGGGCGCCAACGGCCAGATCGAACGGGTGATCGCAGTGTCCAGGGACATTACCGAGCGCCATCAATACGAAGCCCAGTTGCTGTCGCTGATCGAGGCGCAGAACTCCCGGCAAAGTGCCAGCGACCTGCACCTGGAAGAGATCCATCACCGGGTCAAGAACAGCCTGCACCTGGTCAATACCCTGTTGTTGCTGCAAGCGAACCTCAGCCCGGACGCGGCGGTGAAGTTGCAACTGGAAACGGCCGCGGGGCGCGTGGTCACCATCGCCAGCGTGCATGAGCGGCTGTATCACATTGCCGAGCACGACACGGTGTCGGCTGCGGACTATCTGAATGCCTTGCTGGGCGACCTCGGCAAGGCCCTGGCTGACCGCAAAATCCTGCTCGAAACCGACGACTTCGTGCTGCCGCCCGAGCGCATGGCACCCTTGGGGTTGGTGATCTCCGAGCTCATCACCAACGCGTTGAAGTACGGCAAGGGCACCGTGGAGGTGGCAGTCAAGCATGCACTGGACCATGTGCTGCTGACGGTGAAGGACGAGGGCGATGGGTTTCCCGACAGCTACCCCAAGCCCACCGGCACCGGCCTGGGCATGCGCCTGGTGAACAGCTATTCAGGTTATGGCAGCGCCGCGGTGACCATCGACCGGCTGGAGGGCAAAAGCTGCATTCACGTGCGCTTCAGGCTCTAGCCCGCCCGCATCGAAGCCAACTGCTCTTGCAGGTCGGCCATCAGGCGCCGGCCCGAGGCCTCCAGCAGGTCGCCATACAGGGCGATGGCGTTACACGTCCGGCAGGTAAGGATGGACTTGCGGTGCAGCCGCACGGGCTTGACCAGGTCCTGCCCGTCGCATTTCAGGCATCTCAAGGTAACGCTCATCACTTCCTGCTCCATGGAAGGTTCGCGGGATTCATTTCCCTCACCTGGGGCCTGGCTCGGCCCAGGTGCGGTACATGGAGTGCCTGACGCCCGAAACGTTCACTTCTACCCTGTGCGCAGCCCCGCAAGGCGTCACGGCGCACGGTGCAGCAGCACATAGTCGTCGTTGTCAAACCGCCCACCCAGGCGTGGCTCCAGCGCGCCCGGCGCCGAGCCCTGCAACGCCTGGAAGTCCTGCCGCGCCATGATGACCCAGGCCGGCCCCTGCAAGGCCTGCAACTGCCCGGGCGTTTCAGTGAACAGCGGTTGCAGGTCGTGGTCGACATTGACCATGAACTTGATGGCCTTGGCGTCCTGCCCCAGCCGGTGCAGCACCAGCGGCGCCGGCTGCTGGGCAACTTGCGCCATCACCGCCTGGGTGAATGCGCGCGTATCATACAACCGCCGCTGCACCGGCTCGAACACCGCCACGTACACCAGCCACACCGCCAGCACCGCGCAGCCGGCCAGCACCTCGGCCCGCCTGCGTGGCCACCACAGCCGGGACACGGCCAGCAACTGCAAGGCCGCCAGCACCGCGACCGGCACGCTGATCGAACCCAGTTGCTCGGCGTAACGGCGATGGGCAACCAGCAGGGCGATCATCAGCACGCCTGGCAACACCAGCCACAGTGCCTGAATCAGCCCGCGCAGCCAGGCGAACAACCGCCCCTGGGCCACCTGGAACGGGTAGGCTGCAACGATTGCCGCCATCGGCAGCATCGGCAGCACATAGCGCGCCTTCTTGGCCAACGGAATCGACAGCCCGAGCATCACCAGCAACCCCGCCGCCGCGCAGTACACCACCAGCCGCAACGCCGGCCCCTGCAGCCTTGCCTGGGCAAGCCCGGCGGCGATCAGCACCAGCAACGCCAGCGGGTAGGCAAGGGCATAGTTGCCCAGCGAACTGCTGAAGTAGAACAGCGCACTGCTGGCCCCCTCGCTGCCGTCCATGCGCCCCATGAACTGCATGCGAATTACATCGTCCAGAAACGCCTGCCCACCACTGGCCTTGGCCAGCCACAGCAACAGCCCTACACACAGCGCCAGCAGCACGCTGGCCAGCACCCCAAACACCAGCATGCGCCGCCATTGCCCGGCCAGCAGGTAGTAGCTGCACAGCATGCCCGTCGGCACCACCAGCCCGATCGGCCCGCGAATGCCAAAGCCCAGCAGCAGCAACGCGAACAGCAACGGCCAGCGCCGCCCGGCGCCGTGGTGGTCGTGGGCATAACCCAGGTAGAACACGGCGAACGCCACGGCCGCCAGCATCAGGTCCTGGGACACCGCCCGCACCTCGCTGACAAACGTGGCGGTCAGCACCAGCATCACGATACTGGCCCAAGCCCAGCGCAGCGAGAAGGGCGCCAGCAGCCGGTACATCAAGGTGACGATCACGGCGCCAGCGAAGGCGCTGGGCAGCCAGGCGCCAAGGCTGTCGACGGCGCCCATGGGCAGCGACAGCAGCCAGATGAACAGGGTCGAGAGCGCCGTGTAGTCGGCATACGGCTGCCCGTAGGTGGTAGGGAACACCGTTGGCCCATGGCGCAGCATCTCCTGGGCGAACAGCACGAAGCGCGAGTCGAAACCGATGGGCGCAAGCCCCTGGGCGCCGGCGCAGAACAGCAGCAGCGCCAGCAGCCCTGCAACCAGGGACTGCCGGCGCACGGTGAGGGGCAAGGGCATCAGGCTGCTTTAGACCGGCGGCGCGGCAGGTGCGGTGCCACTGGCAGCTGGCAAGAGTCGCCGCGGCCAATCGGGAAGTATTTGAAGCCTTTTCGCGCCAGGCGCTCGGCATCGTACAGGTTGCGCCCGTCGAAGATCACCGGGGCCTTCAGACGCTGCTGGATCAGCTCGAAGTCCGGGGCCTTGAACTGCTGCCACTCGGTGCAGATGATCAGCGCATCGGCACCGGACAGCACCGATTCTGGCGTGCCCATCAGCATCAGCTTTTCTTCGTTGGGGTACAGGTGCTGGGTTTCCTGCATGGCCTCCGGGTCGAACGCGCGCACGCTGGCGCCGGCAGCCCAGAGCGATTCGAGCAGCACGCGGCTTGGGGCATCGCGCATGTCGTCGGTGTTGGGCTTGAACGCCAGGCCCCAGACGGCGAAGGTCTTGCCGCGCAGGCTGCCTTTGTAGAACGCCTTGATCCGTTCGAACAGCTTGTGCTTCTGCCGCTCGTTGATGGCCTCGACCGCCTGCAGCAGGTCGCTGGAGCAATGGGCCTGCTCGGCGCTGTGGATCAGTGCACGCATGTCTTTGGGGAAGCACGAGCCGCCGTAGCCGCAGCCTGGGTAGATGAAGTGGTAGCCGATGCGAGTGTCGGCCCCGATGCCCTGGCGTACCGACTCGATATCGGCGCCCAGGTGTTCGGCAAGTTCGGCGATCTGGTTGATGAAGCTGATCTTGGTGGCAAGCATGCAGTTGGCGGCGTACTTGGTCAGCTCGGCGCTGCGCAGATCCATGAACATGATGCGGTCGTGGTTGCGGTTGAACGGCGCGTAAAGGTCGCGCATCACGTCGCGCACGTCTTCGCCGTCGCAGCCGATGACGATACGGTCGGGGCGGCGGCAGTCGGCCACGGCCGAGCCTTCCTTGAGAAATTCAGGGTTGGACACGATATCGATGCGCAGCGCGCGGCCTGCCAGGGCCGTATCGATGTGGGCGCGCAGCTTGTCGCCGGTGCCCACTGGCACGGTGGATTTTTCCACCAGGATCAGCGGTTGCTGGCGATGGCGGGCCACCGCATCGCCCACCGACATCACATACTTGAGGTCGGCCGAGCCATCCTCGCAGGACGGCGTGCCGACGGCGATGAAGGCCACCCGGCCGTGTTCCACGGCCAGCTGTTCATCGGTGGTGAAGTGCAGGCGGCCGCCATCCAGGCCTTCGCGCACCAGGCTCGACAGGCCCGGTTCGAAGATGCTGACATGGCCTTCGCGCAGCAAATCGACCTTCTTCTGGTCAACATCCATGCAGACGACATCGTGGCCGACCTCGGCCAATACCGCAGCTTGCACCAGGCCGACATATCCGCTGCCAAACACTGTGATTTTCATGGAGCACTCCTGAACGCGGGCGCACGGGCCGGACGGGAATTGATGGTGATGACGCCGAGCATGACCAAGGCCACACCGGCTGTTTTGCCAAGGCTGAAATGTTCGTCGAACAGCGGCAGGCTGGCCGCCAGCAGATAGACCAGGGCGTAGCTCAGGCTCAGCAGCGAATAGGCCCGGCCCAACGGCAGGTCACGCAGGGCCAGCAGCCAGCAGAGCATCGACAGGCCATAGGCGCCGATCGCCGCCAGCACCACCGCCAGCGGCAGGGCATCGACGCCGTTGCCCATCAGCGCTGAAAGCCACGCGGAAGGTTGCGGCAAGCGGGTCATGCTCCAGCGCATGGCCAGCTGCGCGCTGCTTACCAGCAGCACGCTGCCCAGGGCGTAGGTGATGCCCAGGCGCGGGTTCATGCCTGTTGCCCCAGCAAGGCCACGCCGGCAATCACCAGCGCCACGCCCAGCCAGTGGCGGCGGTCCACCGGCTCATGGAAGGCGAAGCGGGCAATCAGGGTGACCAGCACGAAATTCAGGCTGAGCATCGGGTAGGCGATGCCGACCTCCATGCGCTGCAGCACCAGCAGCCACACCAGCAGGCCGCTGCCAAGCGCGGCGAGGGCCAGCCACAGCCATGGCGAGCGCAGTTTGCCGGCCCAGCCGCTGGGCTGGGCGCGCCAGCTTTCCACGGCGAATTTCTGCGCCACCTGGCCCAGGCAAGTCAGCAGGCAGGCACTGAGCAGCAACAGCCAACTCATGGCGCAGCTCCTGGAAGTATCACGATCACCAAGTTGCCTTGCTGATAGCGCGTGCCATCGTCTGGCAGCAAGTCGAGATCATGGCGATCATCTTTGTCCTTCACACGCATGAGCACTGCGACCAAACCGCTTCGGCGGGCATCGGCCACCCATTGCCGCAGCTGTTCGCTGGCGACGTGGCGTGCGGCTGCCTCAGGATAGGCCAGGCCATATTTCAGTTCGCCGATGGTGTTGATCAGCGTCACGTCGTTGCGCTTGAGGCGCCAGGCCAGTGCCGACGCCGCGCCCAGGTCGTTGCTCATCAGGTAGGTGGCGCCGGCCAGCTCGCCCTGGTGTTGCAGCACGAACTGGTCGGGGGTTTTGCTGGCCTCCACCGCCTTGGGCAGTGCCGCCGGCAGCAGGCCGACCAAAAGCAGGCTGCCCAGCGCCGGCGCGGCCCAGCAGCGCAGCGGCGACAGCGCCTGGGCCAGGCTGCTGACCAGCCAGCCGGCCAGGCCCACGCACAGCCACAACAGGCTGGGCAGTTCGTGCTCGTACACCGGTTTTTTCAGCTGCAGCCAGGCCAGGGCGACCAGGGCAACCGCCCCCAGCGCGACATTGAGCCAACCGTTGAGGCCCAAGGCACGGCCTTGCTGCGCGTGCAAACGCTCGCCCAGGGCGTGGCCCAGCAGCAGGGCCAGGGGCAGCAGGCAGGGCAGGATGTAGGTCGGCAGCTTGCCTTTGCTCAGGCTGAAGAACAGCAGCGGCATCAGCAGCCACAGCAGCAGGAAGCCGATGCTGGCCTGGGCGCGGCTGTGCCAGGCCTGTTTCAGCGCCGTGGGCAGTAGCCCGGCCCAGGGCAGGCTGAATGCCACCAGCAGTGGCAAGTAGAACCACCAAGGCGCAGCATGCTGGGCATCTTCCCCGGCAAAGCGGCGGATGTGCTCATGCCAGAAGAAGAACCGCCAGTAGTCCGGTTCCTGGGCGTGCACGGCCAGCACCCAGGGCAGGCTGACCAGCACCGCCACGGCGATGGCCAGCGGGCCGTATACCAGCAGCTCGCGCCAGCGTTTCTGCCACAGCATCCACGGCAGGGCGATCAGCACCGGCAAGGCCCAGGCGAGAAAACCCTTGGTCATGAAGCCCATGCCACAGGCCAGCCCCAGCACGGCCCAGGCGGCCAGGCGCTGGCCGCCGCCGTGGCTGGTCAGGGCGAACCACAGGGCCACCAGGCTGAGGTTGACCCACAAGGTGAACTGCGGGTCGAGGTTGGCGTAGCCGGCTTGGCCTGCAACCATCACGAAGCTCATGTACAGCAGGGCGCTGGCCAGGCTCTTGCGTGGGTCGTTCCACAGCCGCCGTGCCACCACGTAGCACAGCAGCACGCTCAAGCCTGTGGCCAGCGCCGAGGCGAAGCGCGCACCGAACAGGTTCTGGCCGAACACGCCTTGGCCAAGGGCAATCATCCAGTAGCCGGCGATGGGTTTTTCGAAGTAGCGCAGGCCCATGAAGTGCGGCGAGATCCAGTCGCCGGTCAGCAGCATTTCCTGGCTGATTTGCGCATAGCGGGTTTCATCGGGAATCCACAAGCCATGGCTGCCCAACGGCAGCAGGTAGGCAAGCACGAACAGGCCCAGCAGCAACGGTAGCGTCCAGCGTTTGCTCATGCCCCTTGCACTCCCAGCCAGCCTTCACGGCCGCCGAGGGTGCCGCGTTGCACGCAGGCAACGGGCAAGCTGTCGAGCGAGGCGGGCAACAGCTCGCCCAGCGGTTTGAACGTGATGCCTTGCTGGCGTGCAGTGGCCAGCAACTGGCGAAAATCCTCGGCCATCAGAATCCCTTCTACCTCTGCGTGAATGGTGTAGACGTTGAGTGCCTGGGGCAGGAACTGCCTCAGGATGAAGGCGTTGAAGTCGGCGGCGGCCACCTGCGGGCCTACCACCTCATCGAAGGTGGGCAAGTCCACCGGTATTTGCGGCGCCCCCGGCGAGCCGTCGGCCAGGCGCGGGCGGAACAGGCTGGCGCCGCGGCAGTCGCTGTTGTAGCGAAAACCGAACGCCTGCTTGGCCTCGATCACCCGCTCGTCGGCACGCCAGCCGGCGGCGGCCGAGCAGTCCACCTTGGCCCCCAGGATGTCGCTGAGGGTGTCGACCCCACGGCGGATCTGCTCGCCCAGCTGCGCCGCCGTCCAGCGCCCGGCATTGGCCTGCCAGCCGTGGTGGTCCCAGGCGTGCAGGCCCACCTCGTGGCCGGCCTCGCGGGCGTGGCGCATCAGGTGGCCGAGGTCGCGGCCAATCGGCTTGCCGGGCCAGGCGGTGCCGGCCAGCAGAATGTCCCAGCCGTACAGCCCGGCCGCATTGGAGCGCAGCATCTTCCACAGGAACTGTGGCCGCACCAAGCGCCACAGGTGGCGGCCCATGTTGTCCGGGCCGACACTGAAGAAGAACGTTGCCTTCACCTGCGCTTCGTCCAGCAGCTCCAGCAAGCGCGGCACACCTTCACGGGTGCCGCGGTAGGTGTCGACATCGATGCGTAGCCCGGCCTGCATCAGCGTGCATCTTCTGCCGGGCGGGCTTCGACCTCGCGCAGGGCTTCGCGCAGGAAGAAGTCCAGCGTGTTGCCGATGGTTTCACGCATCTCTACGGTCGGTTCCCAGTTCAGCAGGCGCTTGGCATTGGCAATGCTTGGCTTGCGGTGGGACACGTCCTGGTAGCCGCCGCCGTAGAACGCCTTGCTCTCGACGTCGCGGAAGCCTGCGAACGGCGGGAAGTGGCTGCGCAGCGGGTGGGCTTCGAACTGGCGCAGCAGTTCTTCGCCCAGCTGGCGAATGCTGGCTTCGTTGTCCGGGTTGCCGATGTTGATGATCTGGCCGTTGCAGGCATCGCCGTCGTTGTCGATGATCCGTGCCAGGGCCTCGACGCCATCGGCGATGTCGGTGAAGCAGCGCTTCTGCGCGCCGCCGTCGAACAGGCGGATCGGCGTGCCTTCCACCAGGTTGAGGATCAACTGGGTGATGGCCCGGGAGCTGCCGATGCGCGCCGAGTCCAGGCGGTCCAGGCGCGGGCCCATCCAGTTGAAGGGGCGGAACAGGGTGAAGTTCAGGCCCTTCTGGCCATAGGCCCAGATCACCCGGTCGAGCAGCTGCTTGGACACCGAGTAGATCCAGCGCTGCTTGTTGATCGGCCCGACCACCAGGTTGGAGGTGTCTTCATCGAAGTTCGGGTCCTGGCACATGCCATAGACTTCCGAGGTGGACGGGAAGATCACGCGCTTGTTGTACTTCACGCAGTAGCGCACCAGGCGCAGGTTTTCCTCGAAGTCCAGCTCGAACACGCGCAGCGGGTTGCGGGTGTATTCGATGGGCGTGGCGATGGCCACCAGCGGCAGCACCACGTCGCACTTCTTGATGTGGTATTCGATCCACTCGGAATGGATGCTGATATCGCCTTCGACGAAGTGGAAGCGCGGGTGATTGCGCAGGCGTTCGATGGCGTCGCAGCCGATGTCCAGGCCGTACACCTCATAGCGCTCGTCGCTGAGCAGGCGTTCGGACAGGTGGTTGCCGATAAAGCCGTTCACGCCCAGGATCAGCACCCGGGTGCGGCGAACGGCGCGGCGTGAGTCGGCGGCGCGCAGCAGCGAGCCCTCGACCAGGCCCAATTCACCGGCCAGTTGCGGGCCGCTCAGGTACAGGCCGTTGTCGTTGCGCTGGCCGGCGTGGATCACCAGCGAATCCTCGCCACAGGCAACGCGCAGCGGGTCGGTGCTGATTACCCGGCCAGGGGCCAGGCCCTCGTTGCCCTTGGCGACATCCGCCTGCCACACGATCAGTTTGTGCTCGCCCACCGGGCAGAACGCGCCGGGGTAGGGCTGGGTGACGGCGCGCACCAGGTTGAACAGGGTTTCGGCAGGTTGGTGCCAGTCCAGGCGGCCATCGGCGGCGGTACGGCGGCCGAACACGGTGGCCTTGGCCTCGTCCTGCGGGGTTTCGCTGAGCTTGCCCTGGCGCAGCGCTGGCAAGGTGTCGCGCAGCAGGTCGGCGGCGGCGGCGCGCAGCTTGCCGTGCAGGCTCAGCGCCGTGTCGCTGCGCTCGATGGCCACCGGCAGCTGGGCGACGATGGCGCCGGCATCGGCACGCTTGACCATGCGGTGCAGGGTAACGCCGGTTTCGCTTTCGCCGTTGACCAGCACCCAATTGGCCGGCGCCCGGCCACGGTAGCGCGGCAGCAGTGAGCCATGCAGGTTGAATGCGCCCTTGCGCCCGGCGGCCAGCAAGGGTTCGCCCAGCAGGTTGCGGTAGTAGAAGGAGAACAGGTAGTCCGGCGCGAGGGTGTTGATGCGCTCCACCCACAGCGGGTGGTTGACGTCCTCGGGGGCGTGCACCGCAATGCCCTTGCGGGCGCACAACTGGGCTACCGAGCCGTAGAAGGTGTTTTCCTTGGGGTCGTCGGCATGAGTGAACACCGCTGCAATGTCATAGCCGCAGGCAAGCAGGGCTTCAATGCCGGCGCAGCCGATATCGTGGTAGGCGAAGACAACTGTTTTTGCACTCATGAATGAACCTGACCAGAAGTGGAGGAAGTGAAACCGTCAACGGTGACTGGGGTTGCAGGGGTGGGCGCAGGGCCGCTGCGCAGCACTTTTTCGATGAAGAACCGTGGGCGGGCGCGCACATCGCTGTACATGCGCCCCAGGTACTCGCCCAGCAGGCCCATGCCGATGAACTGGCCACCGGTGAACACGAACAACACGGCGAACAGCACGAACAGGCCGTTGCCCGCCCAGCCCGGGCCGAAGGCCAGGCGCAGCACGATCAGCGCCACGGCGAACAGCACGCCGAGCGCGGCCATGCTGAAACCGACGATGCTCAGCAGGCGCAGGGGCGTGGTGGTCATGCAGGTGATCAGGTCGAACATCAGGCTGATCAGGCGCATGGGGCTGTACTTGGAGTCGCCGTGTTCGCGCTCGGCGTGGTGCACGGTGATTTCGGTGGTGTGGCGGGCGAAACTGTTGGCCAGGATGGGGATGAACGTGCTGCGCTCGCGGCAGGCGAGCATGGCGTCGATCACCGTGCGCCGGTAGGCCCGCAGCATGCAGCCGTAGTCGCTCATGGCAACGCCGGTGGAGCGCTTGACCGCGTAGTTGATGACCTTCGACGGCCAGCGGCGCAGGGCCGAGTCCTGGCGGTTGCTGCGCACCGTGCCGACCACGTCGAAACCGCGCTCGGCCTCGGCGACCAGCCGCGGGATCTCCTCCGGCGGGTTCTGCAGGTCGGCGTCGAGGGTAATCACCACATCGCCCTGGCACTGCTCGAAGCCGGCCATGATTGCCGCGTGCTGGCCGTAGTTGCGGTTGAGGATCACCGCCACGAACGGGCTGTTCTCGGCCTTGGCGGCGTCTTCCAGGATGCTGGCGGATTCGTCGCGGCTGCCGTCGTCGACCAGCACGATTTCATAGGGGTGATGCAGTTGCTGGCAGGCGGCTGCGGTGCGGCGCAGCAGCTCCGGCAGGCTCTGTTCCTCGTTGTACACCGGGATGACGATGGACACGCGGTGGATCGGGTAAGGTCTCACGGGCGATTTCCCACAAGCTGTTCAATGGCGGTGACGACCCGGTCGAGGTCGTGGTCGGTCATGTCCGGGAACAATGGAATCGAGCACAGCCGCGCCGAGTTCCATTCGGTGTTGGGCAGCGACAGCTGCGGGTCGCGCTGGCGGTACCAGGTGTGCAGGTGGGTGGCGATGAAATGAATGCCGCTGCCGATGCCACGTTCCTGCAGGCCTTTCATGAAGGCTTCGCGGTCCAGGCCACAGCGTTCGCTGTCGATGCGCAGGATATACAGGTGCCAGGCGTGCTGCTGCGGGTAGGCCGGCAGCGCCAGCGGTTGCACCGGCAGGCCTTCAAGGCGCTGCTGGTAGCGCGCGGCCAGCTCGCTGCGGCGGGCGTTGATCGCATCCAGGCGCTTGAGCTGCACCAGGGCGATGGCGGCATTGATGTCGGCCAGGTTGTACTTGAAGCCAGGCTCGATGACCTGGGCCTGGGGCTTGCGGCCGTGGGTCAGGCGGTCGTAGGCATCAACGCCCAGGCCATGGAACTTGAGCATGCGCACGCGGCTGGCCAGGGCTTCGTCGTCGCTGACGAACATCGCGCCTTCGGCGCAGGTCATGTTCTTGATCGCGTGGAACGAGAAGATCGCCGTGCCACGGGCACCGACATGGCGGCCTTTGTAGCGGGTGCCGGCGGCATGGGCGGCGTCTTCGATCACGGCGATACCGTGCTTGTCGGCCAGGGCGTACAGCGGGTCGAGGTCGAATGCGGCGCCGGCGTAGTGCACCGGGATGATGGCCTTGGTCCGTGGGGTGATGGCCGCTTCGATACGGGCGGCGTCGGTCATCAGGGTGTCGCGGTCGATGTCGACGAACACCGGCGTGGCGCCGATCAGCGAAATCATGTTGGCGGTCGAAACCCAGGTTTGCGACGGGGTGATGACTTCGTCCCCTGGGCCGATGCCCAGGGCCAGCAGGGCGATGTGCATGCCGCCGGTGGCCGAGGACAGGGCCACGGCATGGCGACAACCGACGTATTGGGCAAACTGTTCTTCCAATGCCTGGTTCTGTGGCCCGGTGGTGATCCAGCCCGAGCGCAGAACGTTGCCGACAGCTGCAATTTCTTCTTCGCCCATGCTAGGGCGAGAGAAGGGGAGAAACGCCTCACTCATGAACACCTCGGTCATGCAATAAATAACAGAACCCATTGATTTCATTGAATCCATTCCCAGCGTAGACGCAATAAACGCTTTTGCATCAAGGGCACTGGCAAAATGATTAATGCCTTGCGCGAAGTCAGTCTTTCGGTGTTTGCCGCCGCGCCTAATACCGGGGCTTATCCAATAAAGGTTATGCCTGAATTTGTGAAAGAAACATCAAAAAACAGTCGCGCCAGCGTGACATCTTGCAGTTGGACAGCTCAGGTTCAGGTTGCCATTCAAATGGATGGATAACGAATAGTTAGAATCGCCGTAATGCATTGTTTTATTAAATATTTATTAATGTTCGGCGTTGGCGGCACGGTGCGCTTAGTTGCACGTTCGGGCGTTAAACATCACGCCTTGGGTATATAAGCCACGCTGTGCTCAGCGCTCGAGTGCAACAGCCGTTCCCCTCGGCTTGGCTGGGTGGTGATGACCTGGTGATCGTGGCTCAGGTAGTCGAGCGGTGGCGGTTGGCCGGGCCGGTAATGGGCCACGATGATGGTGCGCTGCGGGTCCCAGTGCTGGCCGCTGTCGCGCTCCAGCCAGGCCATTAGCGTGGCGGTGTCGCCGCTGCGCGGGTAGTCCTCGGTGTCGGCGACATAGCGGAAGGGGGCGCCACCGGTTTGCAGGTACATCGGCACTTTGTTGTCTACCTCGACCATCACCAGGTGCCACTGCGCCAGCGGTGCCTGTGCGCTGGCCAGCTCGCGTACGGCCTTGCCAAAGCCGATCACGCCGCCGCCACCGTTGCTCCATGGCACCAGGATGCCCAGCACCGCCACCAGCAGGGCCGCCGTTGCCGCAAAGCCCAGGTGCAAGCCGCGGCCTTGGCTGTTGCGTACGGCCAGCCAGCGGGTGACCCACCAGGCCCCGAGCAGTTGGGCGAACGGCACCAGTGGCAATACGTAATAGCTGCGCCGGCTGCCGCTGGCGGTGAAGAACAGCATCAGCAGGGCGAGCCCCTGGACCAGCCAGCGGGTGTTCGGCTCGATGTGCCGCCATTGGCGCAGGGCAACCCACAGGGCGATCACCCAGCAAGGGGCCCAGGGCAGGGTGTATACCGGCAGGTACAGCAGGTAGGTGTAGAGCGGGCCGAGGTTGTCGAAGGGCTGGAAGAACCGCACCAGGTTTTCCCGCACCACCAGGCCAAGGCCACTCTCGGCATAGTTCGCCGCGCCATACAGGTGCGACAGCAGGAACGGCGTGATGTACAGCGCCCCGCCCAGCAGCAGCGCCGCTGCCAGCCTGAGGTTCAGGTGGCGCTTCCAGCGGCCTTGGCCCAGCAGGTGGGGCAACAGCAGCAACCCTGGCAGGATGAAGCCGATCAGGCCCTTGCACAGTGAAGTCAGTGCCAGCAGCCCGAAGAACACGCTGTAGCGCCAGAACCCTGTGTCGTCCGGCCCGCGCCAGTACCACCAGAGCGCCGCCAGCACACCGCATACGGTGAGGATGTCGGCGGTGGCCACCCGTGCCCAGAACACGAAATAGAAGGTGGTGGCCAGCATCCAGCCGGCGATCAGGCCAGTGCCCCGTTGCAGCAGGCGCTCGCCCAACAGGTACACCAGCCACACGCTCAACCACGCCGCCAGCACCGAAGACAGCCGCAGCGACCAGGCGCCCAGGCTACCGGTCAGCCAGGCGCTGGCGGTGATCAGCCAGTACGACAGCAGCGGCTTGTCATAGTAGGCGCCGCCCTTGAGGTAGGGGTCGAAGTAGTCGCCGCTCTGCAGCATTTGCAGGCTGATATTGGCCCAGCGGGTTTCTGCGCCCCACAGCTCGCGGTTGCCCAGGCCAACCAGCAGTATCAGTGCCGTGGTGGCCAGCAACAGCAGCAGGGCGCGTCGGTCGTTACGGAGCAACCTCATGGCTGGCGCTGGGGAATGATGAAGATTTCCAGGTTGCCGCGGCGGAAGTGCTCGCCCTCCTTGGGCATGGCCTGGGCTTCCTGCACTTCGTCCTGGCTGTTGATGCGCAGCACCACGCCCACCGAGCCCTTGCTGCGCGCTTCGGCCATCCAGGGGCCGAGGTCGTCGAGGCTAACCTTGCGCGCGGCCATGGCGGGGTCGCTGAGGCCATACTTGAGTTCGCCAACGGTGTTGAACAGCACCACTTCAGGCCGGCGCAGGCGCCAGGCCAGCGCGGACGCGGCGCCCAGGTCGTTGCTCAGCAGGGTGTGGGTCTGGCCCAGGGCCTGCTGGTGCTCGGCAATGAAGGTGTCGGGCATCTTGCTGTTGACGATGCTCGCCGGCATGGCCGCTGGCAGCAGCGCCACCAGCATGCCGATGCCCAGCGCTGGCATCGCCCATAGGGCCAGTGGGCGCATGGCCTGCAGCGCATTGGCGATCAGCCAGCTTGTGAGCACGACGCACACCAGCAGCAGGCTGTACATTTCGACGTGCTGGTAAAGCTGGCGAGTGGCCTGCAGGTACACCAGCGCCACCAGGGCGACCGCTGCCAGCAGGGTGTTGACCGCGCCGTTCAGGCGCAGCACGCGCGTGTCCTGGTTGTGCAGCCAGCCGTTGATACTGCAGGCCATCAGCAAGGCCAGTGGCAGCAGGCACGGCATGATGTAGGTCGGCAGCTTGCCGCTGCTGGCGCTGAAGAAGGCCAGGGGCAGCAGGAACCACAGCCCCAGGAAGGCCATTTTCGGCACCCGCCGCTCGCGCCAGGCGCGCAGCAGGGCGCTCGGCAGCAGCACGGCCCAAGGCAGGCTGGCGGCGAACAGCAGCGGCAGGTAGAACCACCATGGCCGTGCGTGCTGGGCATCGGCACCGGCGGCAAAGCGGCGGATGTGCTCGTGCCAGAAGAAGAACCGCCAGAAGTCCGGTTCACGCACCTGCACCGCCAGCACCCAGGGTAGGCTGACGGCCACCGCCACCAGGATGGCGACCGGGCCGTAGCGCAGCAGCTCGCCGAAGCGCCGCTGCCAGAGCATGAACGGCAGGGTAACCAGCACCGGCAGCAGCAGGGCGAGAAAGCCCTTGGTCATCAGGCCCATGGCGCAGGCCACGCCCAGCAATGCCCAGCTGAGCAGGCGGGCGCGGGTGCTGTGGCTGTCGATGGCGAACCATACCGCCACCAGGCTTAGGTTGACCCACAGGGTGAACTGCGGGTCGAGGTTGGCGTAGCCGGCTTGGCCTGCGATCAGGCCGAAGCTCATGTACAGCAGGGCGGCGCTGGCGCTGATCCGTGGGTTGTTCCACAGCCTGCGGGCGATCAGGTAGGCCAGGCAGATGCTGATGCCGGTGCTCAAGGCCGAGGCGATGCGCACGCCGAACAAGTTCTCACCGAAAATCGCCTGGCCCAGGGCGAGCAGCCAGTAGCCGCCGATTGGCTTTTCGAAGTAGCGGATGCCCATGAAGTGCGGGCCAACCCAGTTGTCGCTCAGCAGGATCTCCTGGCCGATCTGGGCATAGCGGGTTTCATCGGGTATCCACAAGCCGTGGTTCATCAGTGGAAGCAGGTAGAACAGCACGAACGCCAGCACAAGGCCGGGGATGGCCATGCGTTGGGCCAGCGAGGGGGTGGCCAGGGTAGGCAGTGAGCGGGTAGACGGGCGCAGCGGGCGGATGTCGGACGTCATGGGTAGGCCTTGGTGCCAGACGGTTTTCGGTTTCAACGGTGCGCCCGGGGCAATCCGGTGCGAGCGCGGCGTTGGGTGGCGTGAGTACAACGAACGGGGGCGTGCTTCCAGCACGGTGTTCTGCGTGCAAGCCAAGCGTGAATGGGAAAAATGTCCAGCACAGGTAACAAAATGTTTGTGTCTGGGTGTTTAGCGGGGGCAATCGTAGGGGGGGTGTTGTTTGGGGGCGGTGAAGGGGATGTGAAAAAGTTGCTGGGGGGGTGTTTGGCTGGAGGGCCGCGTTGTGGCTGAGATCGCGCGCCGCGCTTGCGGGTTGCGTCTTGTAGCGCCTGTGAGATCGAGCGCCGCCCGCGCGGCGCTTCGCGAGCTACGCTCGCTCCTACGTTTGTTTCGGGCCAATGTTCATGTTAGCTGCGCGCGCCCCCCTTGGCGTACGACGCGACATCGAAGGGAACCAACAAGGCGGTCGCGCGCGACGGCACAGGCATAACTGGCCCGAAACAAACGTAGGAGCGAGCGCAGCTCGCGAAGCGCCGCGCGGGCGGCGCTCGATCTCACCGGCGACAAACAACCCAAGCTATACCCCTTTCACTCCCTAAGGCGCAACCGAGCCAGCATCCCCTCGATCCGCTTGATCTCACGATTCAGCAACCGCGCCGCCCCCACCTTCCCCTCAGCCAGCAACTTGTCCCGATCCCGACGCAAATTCAGCAGGCTCTGCTGCAACCCCAGGCCCGAACTAGTGAACTCGTCCATCACTCCCTCATGCGCTAAAGCATCCGTGCTGTTGTAAGAAAAAATGACCGTAACAGGTCAAATTCCGCAATTAGCACTGGGATTTTATACAGTAAAAGAGCACTTTGTAGATTCTACCTACCATCACCGGTAAAACTTCCTACAAATCACCGCACTGGATGTTTCCATTCATGTACCGCAAAAAACCGCCAGAGGCCTGTACCCGCTGGGTTTCTGGCCGGGAAAATTCGACCAGCCGGCGAATCCCCCCCAACCGCCGGCTTTTGCACGAACCGAAATGTTAAGTAGCAATTCCCCAGCCCCCCACACACATCTGATCCGCTTTTTTCTCACCAACCTGCATCTGTATCCGTATCAGTCGAGCGCCGACAATGGGTGTGTCCCGATATCACTGTGAAGAGGTTCCGATGGGCAAGCTCGCGCTGTTTCTGGGTGGCTTTCTGCTGTTGACCCTACTGGTAGGCCTGCTCGGCACCATCCCGCCGGGCTGATCTGCTCCTGCCCCCTGCGGCCCGTCTATCTCGCGGACGGGCCCACCGCCTGCCCGTTCGCGGCAGCGCTGTCTACCCGTACCGCTGGACTAGCGGTCGTTGTCAGTCATTCTCAAGTGCAAAGTGCTCGTGTAGTCTCGGCCGCGTCATAATGAGTCGTGAAGCGCGGCCTGGTCTTTTGCCTTGGAGTCAGTGAACAGATGGAATGCAAGAAGGGCACTTCAGCCATGCTGGAGTGGCGCAGCCGTTTTCTCAGCGCGGGTATTCTCGAAGAAGAGGACTATGACCAGGCGCTGCGCAGCGCAGAGGCGCTGGAGCAAGCGGGGGTGATCAGTGCATTGGAATGGATCGAGCTGGTCAAGGCCGCCAATGCCGCATTGCTAGGCCTGCGATAAGTCCTTCTTTGCACGGGGAAATCTGTCCACAAAAATCGTGGGTAGGTCTGTGGATAACATTCTGCAAGCCAAGCGGGTGGCGGCCTCTGTTAAATTGAGCAGAAATTGAACAGCATTTAACGCTGCGCCTGAATGGCCTTTTCGCCGGCCTGGCGCAGTGCCAGCAGCAGTTCGCGTACCCGTGCCGGCAGCTCGCCGGTGGGGTACACCGCGTGCATCTGCGGGTCGTGGCCGGTGCTGGAGGTCAGGCGGTAGTCCGCGCACACTCGCACCAGGCGCCCGGCCTTCACTTGCGCTTGCGCCGCCCAATCGGCCAGGCGGGCGATGCCGGCACCGGCCAGGGCGCTGTGGTACACCGCATCACCCGAACCCAGGCGCAGGCGCGGGTGCGGCCGCAGGCTGGTGATTTGCCCGTCGCGGCAGAAATGCCAGGCCTTGAGGATGCGCGGGGCGGTGTGCAGGATCAGCGCATGCTGTTCCAACTGCTCGGGGCGCTCAGGGGTGCCGGCCCGGGCCAGGTAGGCTGGGCTGGCGTACAGGTGCCGGCGGTAGCGCCACAGCGGGTAGCCGATCAGCTCGCTGGACTGGGGGAAAGCGCCGCGCACCACAAAATCGAATTTGCCCAGCAACGGGTCCAGTGCTTCGTCGCTGTACTGCACATCCAGGGTCACTTGCGGGTGGCGTTGGCTGAAGGCTGCCAGCACGCCGGGCAATACATGCTCGCCCAGCAGTTGCGGCACGGCAAAACGCACCCAGCCCTGTGCGCTGCCGCTGAGGGCTGCCAGTTCGTCGGCGGCGTCACGTTGCACATCCAGCAAGCGCTCGGCGTGGGGCAGCAGGCGCTCGCCAGCCTCGGTCAGGGTCACCGCATTGGCGTTGCGGTACAGCAACTTGCACCCGCTGTTGTCTTCCAGGGTTTGCACCGCACGGGTGACGGCGCTGGGCGAGCGCCCCAAGGCGCGGGCGGCGGCAACGAAGCTGCGCTTGTGGGCGACGCTGACGAAGGCCTGGATTTCACGCAGCATGTCCAATGCCATGGAAACACTCCTGATTGCAGTTTTCGCAATATGGCATTTCAACACAAGTGCGTCACTTTGATTAGCCTTGCAGTCTGCTTCTACTGCCAGGACCTGCCCCATGATGGATATCGCCGTACTTTCCCTGTTCGCCTTCGCTGCTGGCCTGATCGATGCCGCCGTGGGAGGCGGCGGGCTGATTCAGATCCCGGCGCTGTTCAACGTGCTGCCCAGCGCACAGCCGGCGGCCCTGCTGGGCAGCAACAAGCTGGCGTCGGTGTGTGGCACGGCGTTTGCGGCGCGTTCGTTCATTCGCAAGGTCACCCTGGACTGGGGCCTGATCGTGCCAGCGGCGCTCAGCGCCTTCGTCATGTCGTTCGCCGGGGCGGCCACGGTGTCGCTGGTGCCGCCCAGCGTGATGCGCCCGGCGGTGCTGGTGCTGATCGTGTTGATGGCCATCTACACCTTCTGCAAGAAGGACTTCGGCACCCTGCACAAACCGGCGAAGATCGGCCGCAAGGAGCAATGCCTGGCGGTGCTGATCGGCGGCGCCATCGGCTTCTACGACGGCCTGTTCGGCCCAGGCACCGGCAGCTTCCTGATCTTCCTGTTCATCCGCTTCTTCGCCCTGGACTTCCTGCACGCCTCGGCCTCGGCCAAGGTGGTGAACATCGCCACCAACCTGGCGGCGCTGGTGTTCTTCGTGCCATCGGGCAATGTGCTGTATGCCATCGCCCTGCCCATGGCCGCGTGCAACATCCTCGGCGCACTGACCGGCACCTGGCTGGCGGTGCGCAAGGGTGCAGGCTTCGTGCGCGGGCTGTTCCTGGTGTTGCTCTGCGTGCTGATCGCCAAGCTGTCGTGGGACTTGCTGGGCGGCTGAGTCAGACCGTTTGGCGCTGCCGCTCGGCCTGCTCCACCCGGTTGCGCCCGCGCGCCTTGGCGCGATACAGCGCCTGGTCGGCGCGGGCCAGCAGTTCGTCCAGCTCAGGCGCCTGCTCGTCGCCCGCGCAGCCATCCAGGCCGATGCTCACGGTGATCTGCACCCGGGTATCGCCCTGCATCACCTGCAAGTCCTGCACGGCGCGGCGCAAGCGTTCGGCATTGAACGCCGCCCGCTCCGGGGCCAGGCCTGGCAGGATCACCACGAACTCCTCGCCACCCAGGCGCGCCAGCAGTTCGCCGTCGTGCAGCTGGTCTTGCAAGGTGCGGGCGAATTGGCGCAGCACTTGGTCGCCCACGGCATGGCCGTGCTGGTCGTTGATCGACTTGAAGTGGTCGATGTCCAGCATCATCAGGGTCAGCGGCAATGCCTGGGCGTGTTGCTGGCGGCTGTCGAGCAGGGCGTTGGCACGGCGGGTGAAGGCGCTGCGGGTCAACACGCCGGTCAGGTGGTCGACGGTGGCCTGGTGCGCCAGGCGTGCCAACAGGCTGCGGTTGGCCTGGCTGACGCAGGCCACCACCAGCGGGCCGAGCACCAGCATGGCGATGCCCAGGCGCGCCGACATCAACGTGGTGACCCCAGGCTCGCTCTGCGGCACGCTGAAATGCATCAGGTTTTGCGCCACGGCAACGATCAGCGTGCTGCCGGCGCTGAGGGTCAGCAGCGAAACCAGGAACGGCGAGTAGGTCCAGGCGCACCACAGCAGCGCGGCGATCGGGAAGGCAATGGCCCCCGGCCCACCGAACACGATGCTGAACACCAGCGACAACAGCAGCACCAGCAGCGGCGCCAGGCGAATGGCCTGGGCAGAGCTGCGCACCAGGGCGCGGGTCGAGGGCGCGGTGAGCAATACCGGCAGCACCAGCACGCTGGTGGAGAACTGTTCGCTGAACCAGGCCAGCCAGGTGGCCTGCAATGACTGCTGGAACCACGGCGTGGCCATCACGCAGGCCAGGCTGGCGGCAACCATGGCGCCGGCTGCGCAGGCGCCGAACACGCTGAGCACGCCGTGCGGGGTGCGCATGCGCCGGTGGATGCGCGGCAGGCGCGACAACAGCAGCCACACCGTCACCACCACGCCCAGGTTGCACAAGTTGAACCACAGGGCCGGCGCCCAGGCGCTGCCGCAGGCAAGGTCCGCGGCCACCATCGCCAGCCACACCAGGCTGAAACCGGTGAGGCTGGCCTGACGTGGGTAGCGCAGCAGGACCCCGGCCAGCACCGCATTGACCGGCCAGAACAGCGACAGCGATTCGATCGGCCGGGCCAGAATACCGCCCAACGTCAAGGTGAACGTCAGGATGAACAACAGCAGGTAGGGCAACAGGCGCGACTGTGCTGGAAAAACCATAGGCTCGACCGACAAGCGGAAACGAAATCCAGGACAACGGCTATAGGCACCTGGGGCAATTGCCCTTAAGTGTGTTTCCACTGGCTAGTTGATGTCAATTCGCCGCGATCGCCCAGGATAATGCCAGCGGCCGGCCAGCTTCTTGTTGGCCCCCCTCACAGGCCGAAGAACCACGGCACCATGACCACCGTGACCAGCATCACCAGCACCGTGAACGGCACGCCGACCTTGACGAAGTCAGCGAAGCGGTACTGGCCAGGGCCCAGCACCAGGGTATTGACCGGCGATGACACCGGCGTCATGAATGCCGCCGACGCCGCCAACGCCACGGTCATGGCGAATGGGTAGGGCGACAGGCCCAGCTGCGTGGCGGTACTGATCGCCACCGGTGCCATCAGCACCGCCGTGGCGGTGTTGGAAATGAACAGGCCGATCACCGCGGTGACCGCGAACAGGCAGGCCAGCATGGCCATCGGCCCGGCCCCGCCCAGCAGGCCGACCAACCCGCCTACTGCCAGGTCGATGCCGCCGGTTTGTTGCAGGGCCTGGGCGAACGGCAGCATGCCGACGATCAGCACCAGGCTCTGCCAGTGGATGGCGCGGTAGGCGCTGTTCATGTCGATGCAGCGCCCGGCGCCCATCAGCAGGCAGCCGATCAGCGCGGCAATCACATTGGGCACCGCACCGCTGACCATCAGCCCGACCATGACCGCCAGGCTCACCAAGGCCTGGGGCGCACGGTTGCGGGCCGGGGCAACCTGGTCGATTTCGGCGGGCAGGCTCAGCACCAGGAAGTCCCTGGGCTGGCTCTGCAACTGGCGCACCGCCTTCCACGGGCCAACCACCAGCAGGGTATCGCCCAGGCGCAGCTTTTCTTCCAGCAGCTGTTCCTCGATGGCGGCCTGGTCGCGGCGCAGGCCGACCACGTTGAGGTCGTAGCGGCTGCGAAAGGTCAGCTCCAGCACGCTTTTACCGATCAGTTGCGAGCCCGGTGGCAGCGACACTTCGGCCATGCCCAGCTCCTGGGATTGGTCGATGAAGTAGGCGGCCTTGAAGTGCAGGGGCTCCAGCTGCATGGCCTGGCACAGGCTGCGCAGGTCGTCGCGCTTGGCGAACAGGTCGAGCAGCAGCACATCGCCGGCGTGCAGCACGGTGTTGGAGTCGGCGGTGATCACCCGGGTGGTGAACTTGTGCTGGCGCTCGATGCCGATGACGTTGGCGCCATGCCGGGTGCGCAGTTCCAGCTCGCCCAGGGTATGGCCAATCAGCGGCGACTGTGGGCGAATGCGCAGGCGCCGCTCACGGCCGTTGAGCTTGTAGTCGAGCACCAGGTCCAGCAGGGTGCGGCGGGTTTCCATTCGGCCGTCCTTGCGCACCTCGCCATTGAGCCAGTGCCGGGTCAGCAGCATGTAGCCGATGCCCAGCACCAACACCACCAGGCCGAACGGGGTAAAGCTGAAGAACTGGAAACCGGCCTCGCCGTGGCGCACCAGTTCGCTGTGTACCACCACGTTGGGCGGGGTGGCCACCAGGCTGAGCATGCCGCTGATCAGCCCGGCGAAGCTCAGCGGCATCATCAGCCGGCTGGGCGAAAGCTTCAGGCGCGCGGCGATGCTCAGCACCACCGGGATGAAGATCGCCACCACGCCGGTGGAACTCATCACCGAACCCAGCCCGGCCACCGACACCATCAGCAGTACCAGCAGGCGGGCTTCGCTGTTGCCAGCCTTTTCGCTCATCCACTCGCCGATGCGGTAGGCGATGCCGGTACGCACCAGGCCCTCGCCGATCACGAACAAGGCGGCAATCAGCACCACGTTGGGGTCGCTGAAGCCGGCCAGGGCCTGCTCCACGGTGAGGATGCCCAGCAGCGGCAGGGCAAGGATCACCAGCAGGGCGACCACATCCATGCGCGGGCGGTTGATGACGAAGAGCACGACGACGACAGCCAGCAGGCCGAGGACCCAGAGCAGTTCCTGGTTCATGGGGCGGGTATGTTCCTTCACGCAAAGGGGCACGGATGACAGTAGCAGTCAGTGTGGCAGTTTGGGCGCGAAGGGGTGTTGATGAAGGTCAGGGCGCCGTGCCAGGCTGCGGGTCAATACACCCACACTTCGACCCGGCGGTTGCGCAGGCGGCCTTGTTCCAGGTCATTGCCGGCCACCGGCAGTTCATCGCCCATGCCGGTCACTTCCAGCACCTCGACGCCGTCGCGGGCCAGTTCGCGGCGCACCGCCTGGGCCCGCAAGCGCGACAGCAAGGCGGCCCGGCCCGGGGTTTCCTTGGGGTCGCCAAAGCCCACCAGTACCGCCTTGCTCTGCAACTTGCCGGCCTGGCGCAGGTATTCGGCCACCCGCTGCACATCGCGCAGGGCCTTGTTGTCGAGGCTGGCGCTGCCTTCCTGGAAGCGGAAGTTGACGCTCAGGCGCTGCGCCTGCTGGGCCAGGCTGCGGTAGCGCGGCGGCATGCCGGCCTGGGCCGGTACCGGCTGGGCCTGGACTTGCTGGGAAACGAACCCTTGCGCGGCGACGATGGCCTGGCCCGCCGGGCTTTGGGCGAAGTCGGCCAGGGCGCGGGCCTGGGGCTTGGCGTTGGCGGGCAGGTAGAAGTACAGGCGCCGTGACAGCGGGTAGTCCTCGCTGGCCACCAGCGGACGGTCCGGCAGCATCGCCGGCCCTTCGCCTTCGGCCACGGCCAGTACCTTGGCCCCATGCACCGCCGCCAGGCTGCTGAAGCCAATGGCCTGGCGGTCGCTGCTGACCTGCGCGGCCAGCGCCTCGCTGGACTCGAAGCGCTGTGCGTGGGCATCCAGCGTGGCCTGGTGGGGGTCGAGCACCAGCGCCTTGAAGGTTTCGAAGGTGCCGGAGCGGTCATCGCGGGCGTAAAGGTGGATGGCGCCTGCAGCCACGCCGAGCTGTTCCCAGCGCTGTACCTGGCCCGAGAAAATCTGCGCCAGCTGCGTGGTGGTGAGCTGCGGCAGTGGGTTGTCGGGGTGAACGATCACCGCCACCCCATCCAGGCCGATGACCTGTTCGGCACTGGCTACGCGCAGGTCGCCCAGGGCCTTGAGGCGCACCGCTTCGGCCTCGGTAATGGGCCGGGAGGCCGCTGCCAGGTCGGCCTCGCCTCGGCCCAGGGCGGTAAAGCCGGTGCTGGAGCCGTGCGCGGCGACGTCGATGCGCAGCGCCTGGCCCTGGGCATCGCGCGCGGTGATGACGGTTTCGTTGGCCACCGCGCCGGGCACCTGCTGGATGTCGGTCGCCTGCTGCGCCCACAACTGCCCTTGCACCAGTGCCGGCAACAGGGCAGCACCGATGGTATTGGAGCCCTGGATGCGCAGGTGCGCAGGCTCGGCCTGGGCGCTCAGGGTCAGCAGCAGGAGTAACGAAAGCAGCGGGCGCAGCATGCCGGGCAACCTTTGGCATAGAGTTGCCCGGCAGATTACGACGGTTGCGTGACCGAAATGTGACGATCAGGCGCCGCCCAGGGCTTCGACGATGGCCTGGCCAACGGCCTCGGTCGAATGCTTGCCGCCCATGTCCGGCGTGGTGGTGCCACGGGCGATCACCTGCTCGATGGCCTGCAGGATGTCATCGTGTGCGGCCTGGTAGCGGCCATCCGGCGCCTGCTTGCCAAGGAACTCCAGCATCATCGCCCCCGACCAGATCATGCCGATCGGGTTGGCGATGTTTTGCCCGTAGATGTCCGGTGCCGAACCGTGCACCGGCTCGAACAAGGAGGGGAACTTGCGCTCCGGGTTGAGGTTGGCCGATGGCGCGATGCCAATGGTGCCCGTGCAGGCCGGGCCCAGGTCGGACAGGATGTCGCCGAACAGGTTGGACGCCACCACCACGTCGAAGCGTTCAGGTTGCAACACGAAACGCGCACACAGGATGTCGATGTGCTGTTTGTCCCAGCTGATTTCCGGGTAGTGCTCGGCCACGGCGGCGGTGCGTTCGTCCCAGTACGGCATGCTGACGGCCATGCCGTTGGACTTGGTCGCCGAGGTGACGTGCCGGCGTGGGCGGTTTTGCGCCAGTTCGAAGGCATATTCGAGGATGCGGTCGACACCTCGGCGGGTGAACACCGATTCCTGCACGACGATTTCATGGGCCGTGCCTTCGAACATGCGCCCGCCCAGCGACGAGTATTCGCCTTCGGTGTTTTCCCGCACCACCACGAAGTCGATGTCGCCAGGCTGCTTGCCGGCCAGTGGGCAGGGCACGCCGGGGAACAGGCGCACCGGGCGCAGGTTCACGTACTGGTCGAAGTCGCGGCGGAACTTGAGCAGCGAGCCCCACAGCGAGACATGGTCAGGCACCTTGGCGGGCCAGCCGACGGCGCCGAAGTACAGGGCATCGAAGCCCTTGAGCCGGTCGAACCAGTCGTCTGGCATCATCTTGCCGTGGGCCAGGTAATAGTCGCAGTTGGCCCATTCGAAAAATTCGAAGTCCAGGGCCAGGCCGTGTTTGCGCGCAGCCGCTTCGAGCACGCGGATGCCTTGCGGGAGCACTTCATTGCCGATGCCGTCTCCGGGGATGGCGGCAATTCTGAATGTCTGGGTCATGGGCACACCTTGGGGCAGGGGGAACAGGTGTGGGCCATGCTATAAGAGGCGTTATTGAAGATAATCTGCCATTCCATGCATTCTTAGTGTACGAAACGTGAATAAACTGCCCAGCCTCGACGACCTCGACATTTTTCTCCAGGTGGCCCGCCGCGCCAGTTTCGCGGCAGCGGCCGAAGCCCGCGGCATGTCGGCGGCCTTTGTCAGCAAGCGCATTCGCCTGCTGGAGGCCGACCTTGGCGTGCGCCTGCTGCACCGTACCACCCGGCGGGTGACGGTGAGCGAGGAGGGCGAGCGGGTTTACCAATGGGCCCAGCAGATGTTCGAGGCCCTGCAGCGCATGGGCGAGGACCTGGAAGCCGGCCAGCGCGAGCCGGCCGGGCAGCTGCGCATCGCCAGCAGCCTGGGGCTGGGCCGGCGCATGCTGGCGCCGGCACTGTCGGCGCTGGCGGCGCGCTACCCACGGCTGGACATCCGCCTGGATGTGCATGACCGCCTGGTGGACCTGGTGGCGGAGGGCATCGACCTGGATATCCGCGTGGGCAACAGCATTGCGCCCAACCTGATCGCCAAGCGCCTTGCCCGCAACTGGCGGGTGCTGTGTGCCGCGCCGGATTACCTGGCTCGGCGTGGCACGCCAAAGCACCTGGCCGACTTGGCCGGGCATGATTGCCTGGCGATCAAGGAGCGTGACCACCCCTTCGGCGTGTGGCACCTGGAAGGGCCGGAGGGCGAGCAGAGCGTGCGGGTGACCGGGGCGCTGTCGAGCAACCATGGCGAAGTGGTGCACCAGTGGTGCCTGGATGGGCGGGGTATCGTGCTGCGGTCGTGGTGGGATGTGCACGACAGCCTGGCGGATGGGCGGCTGGTGCAGGTGTTGCAGGGGTATCGGCAAAGTGCCGATATCTGGGCTGTCTACACCGCGCCGTTGGCCGGGTCGGCCAAGGTGCGCGTGGCCGTTGAGTTTTTTCGGGCGTTCTTCGCTGACAGGTTTCAGGTTTGTGATTGACCTTGGCGGCCTCTTCGCGGGGCAAGCCCGCTCCTACAAATCGTTGTAGGAAATAACCCAGCCCTGGGGGCTGCGCTGTTGCGCAGGGAACCGTGCCAGCAGTCGCGCCGCAATGCGTGGGTGCCCAAAAATGCGATACGCGAACACCGGCGCTTGACCTACACCACAACCCTGGGCTGCCGATCAAGCGCCCATCTCCAGGCCAGCGCCGCCCCGGTAGGAGCGAGCGCAGCTCGCGATGGGGCGCGCAGCGGCCCCAGGGTTTCAGCCTCGCGGCTCATAGTGCTGGGGCTGCTTTGCAGCCCATCGCGAGCTGCGCTCGCTCCTACAGGATTCACCGTTAAATCAGATGGTTACGATTTGTTCCATAGGAGCGGGCTTGCCCCGCGAAAGGGCCGGTAGGGTCAGTGCGCCCCAGCCGACTTGCTCAAGTCGCTTTCGGCCCATTCGGTGTAGATACAGGCATCCGCCACCGCCCAGCGTACCTTCACACTGTCCCCCGGTTGCATCGGCATACCCGCGGCAGACAGCGCCTTCACGGTAAGCTCGGTACCGCCTGCGGTCACCACGTGGCAGGTCTGGCTTTCACCCAGGAACAGCACTTCACCGACCTTGGCGCTGACTTCGTTCCAGCCCGCCGGCAGCGGCTCGCGCGCGGCCTGCTCGGCGGTCAGGGCCAGGGCTTTCTCCGGGCGCACCATGATCAACGCCTGTTGGTCGGCGCTGATGCCTGGGGTCAGGCGGATCGCCACCGGCTGCCCTTCGAAGCTGCCGGCGCCGTTGCTGTTGGCCTTGATACGCAGGAAGTTGGAGTTGCCCAGGAACGAGGCCACGAAGGCATTCGGCGGGTTCTGGTAGAGGTCGTAACCGGTGCCCAGGCCGACGATCTTGCCGTGGCTGAAGATGGCGATGCGCTGGGACAGGCGCATGGCTTCTTCCTGGTCGTGGGTGACGTAGACGATGGTGATGCCCAGCCGGCGGTGCAGCTGGCGCAGTTCGTCCTGCAGGTCTTCACGCAGCTTCTTGTCCAGCGCGCCCAGCGGCTCGTCCATCAGCAGGATGCGTGGTTCATACACCAGCGCCCGGGCAATGGCCACCCGTTGCTGCTGGCCACCGGACATCTGCGATGGCTTGCGGTGGGCGAACTTCTCCAGTTGCACCAGCTTGAGCATGGCATCCACGCGCTTGCTGGTTTCGCTGGCGCTGAGCTTGCGAATGGCCAGCGGGAAGGCGATGTTGTCGCGCACGTTCAGGTGCGGGAACAGGGAGTAGCGCTGGAACACCATGCCGATGTCGCGCTTGTGCGGCGGCACGTTGACCAGCGACTGGCCGTCGACCAGGATCTCGCCGCTGCTGGGGGTTTCGAAGCCCGCCAGCATCGACAGGGTGGTGGATTTGCCCGAGCCGCTGGAGCCGAGGAAGGTCAGGAATTCGCCGTCCTGGATTTCCAGGTCGAGGTTGTCCACGGCGGTGAAGTCGCCGTAGTGCTTGTTCAGGCCACGCAGGCTGACCAGGGTCTTGCCGGGCGCGTTGTCTTTGATCACTGCACTCATTGTTGTTTTCTCCGCGCGCTCAGGCGTTGACTTCGGTGCGCCGGCGCAAGGCGGCGGCAATGAACATGACGAGAAGCGACAGGCCGATCAGCAAGGTCGAGGCCACGGCAATGACCGGGCTCAGGTCCTGGCGCAGGGTGGTCCACATTTTCACCGGCAGGGTTTGCAGGTCGGGGCTGGCCATCATCACGCTCAGCACCACCTCGTCCCACGACACCAGGAAGGCGAACAGGCCGCCGGCGATCATGCCTGGGCGAATGGCCGGGAAGGTCACCTTGAAGATCGCCTGCAGGCGCGAGGCACCGCAGATCACCGCGGCATCCTCGATCGACTGGTCGAACAGCTTCAGCGAGTTGATGATCGAGATGATGGTGAACGGCAGGGCGACGATCACATGGCTGACCACGAAGGCGAACAGCGTGCCGGTGTAGCCAAGCTTGAGGAACAGTGCGTACACGGCCACGGCGATGATCACCAGTGGCACGATCATCGGCATGGTGAACAGGCCATAAAGCATTTCACGCCCGGGGAAGCGGCCGCGCACCAGGGCGAATGCGGTGGGCAAGCCCAGCAGCACGGCGGCGATGGTGGTCAGCACGGCGACCTTCAGGCTGGCCAGGGCGGCGTCCATCCACTCCGGGTTGGAGAAGAACTGGCCGTACCACTTGAAGGTCCAGCCCGGCGGCGGGAACACCAGCCACTGGGACGAGCCAAACGACAGCAGCACGATGAACACCACCGGCAGCAACAGGAAGGCGGCGATCACCCCGGTGGTCAGGTACAGCCCGGTGCGCAGCGGGCGCCCCATGGCATTGGGAGACAGAAGCATGGTGAATTACCTCGCGTTGCCAACCGGGGATTCCGGCTGCAGCTTCAGGTACAGGTAGAAGAGCACCAGGGTGATCACCACCAGCAGTGCGGCGGCGGCGCTGGCCAGGCCCCAGTTGAGGAACGACTGCACCTGCTGGATGATGAACTCGGGCAGCATCATGTTCTGCGCCCCGCCCAGCAGGGCCGGGGTGACGTAGTAACCGAGCGACATCACGAACACCATCAGCGCGCCGGAGAACAGCCCCGAGCGGCACAGCGGCAGGAACACCTTCCAGAAGTTGGTCCAGGGGCTGGCGCCGCAGATCGACCCTGCCTGCAGCACCATCGGGTCGATGGCATGCATGGTCGCCTGCAGCGGCAGCACGATGAACGGGATCATGATGTAGCTCATGCCGATCACCACGCCCGTGAGGTTGTGCACCATTTCCAGCGGGGCATCGATGATGCCCATGGCCATCAACGCCTTGTTGATCACCCCCGAGCTTTGCAGCAGCACCAGCCACGAGTAGGTGCGTGCCAGCAGGCTGGTCCACATCGACAGCAGCACGATGTTCAGCAGCCAGCGGCCCCAGCCCTTGGGCACCAGGGTGATCGCCCAGGCCAGCGGGAAGCCCAGCAGCACGCTGATCAGGGTGACCACGCCGGCCACCGAGAAGGTGTTGAACAACACCCGTGCGTAAGCCGAGTTGGCGAACAGCTGCTCGTAGTTACCCAGGCCCGGCGTGGGTTCCAGCACCCCGCGCAGCAACAGGCCGACCAGCGGCGCGAAGAAGAACAGGCCGAGGAACAGCAGGGCCGGCAGCAGGTTGCGGCTGCCTTTCCAGCGCTGGCTCAGGCTCACGCGGCGGGGGACCGTTCCCGGGGCGCCGGTGCCCGTGGGGGCACCTTGCGCATTGTGCAGGGCGTTGATGGCGACTTTCATTTGACCAGCCACTCATTCCAGCGCGCGGCGATGGCCTGGCCGTTCTTCGCCCAGTAGGCGAAGTCCAGGGTGACCTGGTCCTGGGCGTAGGCGGTGGGCAGGTTCGGCGCGAGGTTCTTGTCCAGCTTGGCGACGCTGTCGAGGTTCACCGGGGCGTAGGCGGTCTTGTTGGCGAACTCGGCCTGGCCTTCGGCGCTGCTGGCGTTGGCCAGGAACTTCATGGCCGCGTCCTTGTTCTTCGAGCCTTTGGGGATGACCAGGAAGTCGGCCATGACCAGGTTCTGCTTCCAGCTCACGCCCACCGGTGCACCGTCTTGCTGCAGGGCATAGACGCGGCCGTTCCAGAACTGGCCCAGGGACGCTTCACCGGAGGCCAGCAGTTGCTGGGACTGGGCGCCACCGCCCCACCAGACGATGTCTTTCTTGATGGTGTCGAGTTTCTTGAAGGCGCGGTCCAGGTCCAGCGGGTAGAGCTTGTCGGGGGCGACGCCGTCGGCCAGCAGGGCCAGCTCCAGCACGCCGGGGCTTGGCCATTTGTACAGGGCGCGCTTGCCGGGGTAGGTCTTGGTGTCGAACAGCGCGGTCCAGTCGACGGGCTTGTTGGCACCGAGTTTGCCTTCGTTGTAGCCGAGCACGAAGGAGAAGAAGAACGAACCTACGCCATGGTCGGAGACGAAACGGGGGTCGATCTTGTCGCGTTTGATCTGGTTGAAATCGAGGGGTTCGAGCAGGCCTTCGTTGGCGGCGCGCAGGGCGAAGTCGGCTTCGACGTCCACCACGTCCCACTGCACATTGCCGCTTTCGACCATGGCCTTGAGCTTGCCGTAGTCGGTGGGGCCGTCTTGCACGACCTTGATGTCGGTGGCCTTGGTGAAGGGAACTGCCCAAGCTTCTTTCTGGGCGTCCTGGGTGGTACCGCCCCAGCTGACGAAATTGAGGCTGTCGGCGGCCTGGGCGGCCTGACATGCCAGGGTCAGCAGGCTGGCGGACAGCACTGCGGTTACACGTTTGCTCAACAGCATGGTTACGCCCTCGTTGCTTTTGTTATTCGAGGCGGGGCTTTTTGGTGCGCCCGCCAACAGTGTTCGGGGAGCAGCTAAAACAAAGTGTCTTGTGGCCGTTTGTGATTGTAGGTGCCGGCCTGAAATTTTAAGGTCTACGGGATATCATATTATGGTATTCCAAACTTTTGGCAAGAGGCAGGAGGCGACCGGCCATCACTCCGTCCTTGCCGAGCCTGTGCAAGCCCTGTGGGGGCGGGTAAACCCGCTGCCACAGGGCCCTGCAAGACCTGCTGCTTACGTAGGCTCAGCTCACCAGGCCCGGCTCGAAGGGAATGCTCTGCACCACCTCCAGCTCGTAGCCGGCCAAACCTGCATATTTCAGCGGTGGCCCCAGGTGACGCAGCTTGCCCACGCCCAGGTCCTGCAGAATCTGCGCGCCGGTGCCCACTTCCGAGTACACCTTCGACTGCCCCCGTTGGTACGGCCTTACCGGCTGGGTCAGCTGCGGTACGCGCTCAAGCAGCGCCTGGGACGACTCGTGGTTGGCCAGGATCACCACCACCCCGGCGCCTTCGTCGGCCACTTTCTGCAGCGCCGCCCACAGCGTCCAGTTGGCCGGGCCGGCATATTCGGCGCCCACCAGGTCGCGCAGCGGGTCGATCACGTGCACGCGCACCAGGGTCGGTTGCTCGCGGCGGATATCGCCCATGACCATGGCCATGTGCACGCCACCTTCGATGCGGTCTTCATAGGTCACCAGGCGGAACGTACCGTGCACGGTCGGCAGCTCGCGCTCGCCGATGCGCTTGATGGTCTGTTCGGTGCTCAGGCGGTAGTGGATCAGGTCGGCGATGGTGCCGATCTTGATGCCATGCTGTGCGGCGAACACTTCCAGGTCGGGGCGCCGGGCCATGGTGCCATCGTCGTTGAGCACTTCGACGATCACCGAGGCCGGGGTGAAACCGGCCAGGCGGGCCAGGTCGCAGCCAGCTTCAGTGTGGCCGGCACGGGTCAGCACGCCGCCTTCGCGGGCGCGCAGGGGGAAGATGTGGCCGGGCTGCACCAGGTCTTCGGGGCGGGCGTTGGGCGCCATGGCAGCGGCCACGGTGCGCGCCCGGTCGGCGGCGGAGATGCCGGTGGTGACGCCGCTGGCGGCTTCGATCGACACGGTGAAGGCGGTGCTGAACACGCTGCCGTTGGCCGGCACCATTTGTTCCAGGCCCAGGCGTTGGCAGTGCTCGTCGGTCAGGGTCAGGCAGATCAGGCCGCGCGCCTGGCGGGCCATGAAGTTGATGGCCTGGGCGTCACAGCGCTCGGCGGCGATCAGCAAGTCGCCTTCGTTTTCCCGGTCTTCGTCGTCCACCAGCAGGACCATCTTGCCTTGCCTGTAGTCCTCGAGGAGTTCTTCGATGCTGTTGAAAGCCATGCTGCACGCTCACTGTGGTGGGGTGATTTTTATGGTATACCATCATACACAAATATTTTTGTAACTGGAGAGCAGCGGATGAAGGCCTATTGGATCGCCCATGTCGATGTGACCGACCCTGAGCAGTACCAGCAATACACCCAGCGTGCCCCTGCTGCCTTCAAGGCATTCGGCGGCCGCTTCCTGGCCCGTGGCGGGCGCAGCGAGGCGATGGAAGGGCGGCCCACCCCACAGCGTAGCGTGGTGATCGAGTTCGACTCGTATGAGCAGGCGCTGGCGTGTTATCGGTCTGCGCTGTACCAGGAGGCATGCAGCCACCGCCAGGGGGTGGCGAAGGCTGAGGTGATTATTGTCGAAGGGTTCGAGCCTTAATCGTGTGCGCCTTGTCGCGAGCTGCGGGTCCTGTGCTCCCCCACCGGTAGGCGCGCAGCTCGCGATAAGGCCGGCCCTGCTTACGGCATACCCGGCAACTCATGTGGCCGCAGGTCGAACACCAACACCTCGGCATCCACGCCATTGCCCAGTTCCAGCACCTGCTCCTGCCGCACGCGCACCCCATCTCCTTCATTCAGCACTTGCCCATTGAGCTCGATGCTGCCACGGGCCACATGCACATAGGCATGGCGGTTCTGCGCCAAGGTCAAGGTGGCGCGTTCTGCACCGTCGAACAACCCGGCGTACACCCGCGCATTCTGCCGCACCTGCAGCGACCCCTCGGCGCCATCGGGGGAAATGATCAGGCGCAACTTGCCGCGTTTTTCCTCGGCGCTGAAGTGCTGTTGCTGATACCGCGGCGTCGCCCCCCGGACGTTGGGCACGATCCAGATCTGCAGGAAATGCACCGGCTGCGCCTTGCTGTGGTTGAACTCGCTGTGCGCCACGCCGTGCCCGGCACTCATCAGTTGCACGTCACCTGGGCGAATCACCGAGCCAGTGCCCAGGGTGTCCTTGTGCTCCAGCGCGCCTTCGAGCACGTAGGAGAAGATTTCCATGTCCCGGTGCGGGTGCTCGCCAAAGCCCTTGCCGGCAATGACCCGGTCGTCATTGATTACCAGCAGGTCGGAGAAACCCTGCTCGTCGGGGTTGCGGTAATGGCCGAACGAGAAGGTGTGGAAGGATTTCAGCCAGCCATGGAAAGCCAGGCCGCGGTCTTGGGCGTTACGGATGGTGAGCATGGGGATTCTCCTTGAAAAGCCGGGGCCGGGAGGGCTGCCGGGCTGTTGATGGGAGAATCTTACTGTCAGCCTGGCGTGTTAAAAATAGGGTTTAACAAGTATAACTGTCTCGTTTTAGGCGACTAATGCAGGAGGCTTCCTACAGATATTTTTCCTTCGGCTGTAGACCCTGTCTTGATTTCTTCGGGGGTGGTTTTGAAGGGCCGTTCTGCTGCTAGCTTCCCGGTTCTCCACATCAGGAAGGGAAACCATGCGAACGGTGATGAAACATGCACTTGGCTGTGCGTGGCTTATAGTCGGTTCGGCATTGATAGAGATAAGCAGGCCGTGAAATGGAGCGCGCCGCTGTCGCGGCGCATCGCGAGCTGCGCTCGCTCCTACCGAATTGGCAATTCCTCACAGCGCGCGATAGGGCCGACCCTGATTACGTTCTAACTAGTAATTCATGCGGCCGTATGCATTTTTGGCGTTTTTTCCGAACGACCGATATCTCCATCGCTGCGGATGGCACTATCGACAGCCGGACTGACGGCAGCAAGATTGAAGCGTGTGGGCCGTTGCCTCAATAGAGAAACACTGCAACGTGCTGGTTAGGTTTGTTTGCTGGCCACTTAAGCAATCGGGGCCGCTTTGCGGCCCATCGCAGGCAAGCCAGCTCCTACAGGCGTAGCGTTGGCCTGTAGGAGCTGGCTTGCCTGCGATGGGCTGCGAAGCAGCCCCAGGTTCGCTTATTGCAGATGTACCTTCAATTCCCCAGCCGCCTGCCTCATCGCAGCCTTCACCGCCGGCACCTGGCTCAATGGGTTCAACAGCCCGTAGTCGTGGATCATCCCGTTGTAGCGCACCGAGGTCACGGTCACGCCGGCGGCATTCAGCTTGCGGGCATAGGCCTCACCCTCATCGCGCAGCACATCGAACTCGGCGGTCTGCACCAGCGCTGGCGGCAGGCCCTTGAGTTGTTCAGGCGTGGCGCGCAGCGGCGAAGCGTAGATCTGTTCCCGGGCCTTGGCGTCGGTGGTGTAGCTGTCCCAGAACCACTTCATCATCCCAGTGGTCAGGAAGTGCCCCTCGGCGAACTGCTTGTACGAGCCGGTTTCGAAGCTGGCATCGGTCACCGGCCACAGCAACAGCTGGAAGCGCAGGGCCGGGGTGCCGGCCTCCTTGGCCTTGAGTGCGACCACCGCCGCCATGTTGCCGCCGACACTGTTACCTGCAACGGCCAGGCGCTTGCCGTCCACGCCGATTTCCTTGCCATGCTCGGCCACCCACTGGGTCGCGGCATAGGCCTGGTTGATCGCCGTTGGGTAGTGCGACTCAGGCGATGGGGTGTAGTCCACGTACACCGCCACCGCACCGGAACCCACCACCAAGTCGCGGATCAGCCGCTGGTGAGTCGGGAAGTCGCCCAGCACCCAGCCACCGCCATGGAAGAACATGAACACCGGCAGGTCACCTTTGACATTGGCCGGGCGCACCACCTGCAGCGTGATCGACTGGCCGTTGGCCTGGATGCTGCGCTGCTTCACCTCGATACCGGACAGGTCGACCTTCACCGATGCCTGGGCACCGGTCAGTACGGCGCGGGCGTCTTTCGGGCTGAGCTGTTCAAGCGGCTTGCCGCCACCTTGCTCCAGTGCTTGCAGGAACGCCTGGGTGTGCTGTTCGACGCCTGGGCTGCCAGCGGCGAATGCGCTGGACACCGACAGGGCGAGGAGGGAAGCGGTGAGGGTTTTTTGGACAATGCTCATGGTCGAATCCTTTTCTGTTCAAGTGTTGGGAGTGGGCGTCTTGCCTGGCCTACAGGGCCATCGCTGCAACCTGTGTGTAGATTAAGCAGATGCAGCTTCGGGAAAAAGCCGCTATAAAGCGTTTGACTGTCACCAAGAGCGAGACAATGAACCCCTACGAAGACATGCGCATCTTTGCCCAGGTCATGGAAGCCGGCAGCTTCACCGCCGCCGCCGACCGCCTGGGCATGTCCAAGCAATCGGTTAGTCGGCGCCTGATGCAGCTCGAAGAGCGCCTTGGCGTGCGCCTGCTCAACCGCTCCACGCGGCGCCTGGATGCCACCCCCCTGGGCCAGCACTACTACCAGTCGGCGTTGCGCCTGCTGGGTGAGGTGCAGCAGGTGGAGCACGACATCAGCGGCCAGGCCCAGGCCCTGCGCGGCACCCTGCGTCTGAGTGCGCCGTTGTCGTTCGCCATGGCCCACCTGGGCTGCCTGCTGACCGAGTTCCTGCAACTGCACCCGCAGGTGGACGTGGAAGTGGACCTTAGCGACCGCGCCGTGGACCTGATCGGCGAAGGCTATGACCTGGCGCTGCGCATTGGCGCGCTGGAGGACTCCAGCCTGATCGCTCGGCGTATTGCCGATGTCGAGCGGGTGTATTGCGCCAGCCCCGCGTACCTGCAAGCCCGTGGCGTGCCCACCCGGCCCGAGCAGTTGGCCGGGCATGATTGCCTGCCTTACGGGCACTCGCGGCAGGTGCAGTGGCAGTTCCGCCAGGGCGGCAAGGCCCAGGCGATCCAGGTGGCTGGGCGCATGCGTGCGAACAACGGCGAGATGCTGAGGGACGCGGCGATTGCCGGGATGGGCGTGACGTACCTGCCCACCTTCATCGTTGGCCAGGCGCTGGCGGATGGGCGCCTGGTCACCGTGCTGGATGAGTGGGTGACGCCGGCGTTGCAGTTGTCGGCGGTGTACCCGCAGCACCGGCAGGTGGCGCGGCCGGTGCAGGGGTTCGTGAGTTTCCTGCGCGAGCGGTTGCTGCAGCTTTAAAGCTGGGGCAGCCTACCCGGGAGACGCGATTTCCTGGGTAGGAGCGACCGCAGGTCGCGATAGCGCCATCAGCCCCTCAACACATCCCCCCGCCAAACTCGGCCATGGCATCGAGCACCGCGTCACGAAAATACGCAAGCGACGCCCGGTCGAAAAGCAACTGCAGCGCCTCGTTCCCCACATTCACCACGATCACATTGATCCGCGCCGCCGACGTCTGCGCCACGGCGCCAACCGGGAACGCCGGCAGGCGCAGGTCAACGCCGCACAGCTTGGCCATCACCGCGCTGCAGTGGCTGCCGGACAACTGCAACCAGGCATGGCTGTCCTGGCGCGGCAGCAGGTAATTGCGCCGGGCATCCTGCACCCATTCACCTTCATCGGTGGCCACCCGCGCGCCGTGGTCGGCTAGGCTCCCCAGCACCAGGTACTCGCTGGCCGACAGGCGCGCCACCCAGCTCCCGTCGTCCTGGCGCTGGGCCTGGTTGGGTAGCGCTGGCAGGCGATAGCCACGTGCTTGCAGGTACGCTGCGCTGTCTGCGCCGCGAAACCCCACCCGCGCCAGTTCAGTCAGGTCAGTCAGGCCGCAGGCCTGTTGCAGCCCGGCCTGGGGGCTGCGTGGAATGAAGGCTTCGGCTTTCAGGCTGGTCATGGCTCAGAGCTCCTGGCGCAGGTTGTCGGGATCATGGAAGGGCAAGGGCACCACCTTGGCATTGACCATCACACCGCCCTCCACGCGGATCGGGATGTGCATGCCAGGGGTCGCCTGGTGGGCGCCGGCATAGGCCAGGCCGATGATTTGCCCCAGGGTCTGGGAGTATTCGCAGGAGGTGACGTTGCCGCTGATATCGGCGCCGTCCAGCACCAGATGGCCCTCCAGCGGCTGCGGGCTGCCTTTGGGCAAGGTGAAGCCAACCAGCTTGCGCTTGAGCGGCTGTGCTTCGAGGATCTCGATGGAGCGCTTGCCGACGAAGAACGGCTTCTTGCGGCCAATGGCCCACTGCATGTCGATTTCTGCCGGGTGGGTCATGCCATCGGTGTCCTGGCTGATGATCACATGGCCTTTTTCCAGGCGCAGCAAGCGCTGGGTTTCGACCCCGAACGGGCGAATGCCCAGGCCAGTGCCGGCCTGCATCAGCGCATCCCACAGGCGCTCGGCGTGGCGCGCCGGCACGTGCACCTCATAGCCCAGCTCACCGACGAAACCCACCCGCAGGATGCGCGCCGGGATGCCGGCCACCTTGCCCAGGCGCACTCCCAGGTAGGGAAAGGCCTCGGCGCAAAGGTCAACATCGTCACACACCTTGGCCAGCACCTGGCGAGACAGCGGCCCGGCCAGGTTCACCGCCGCCAGGGCCGCCGTGACGTTGGTGATGTCCACGTCCAGGCGCCATTGGGCGTTCCACTTGAGCATCTGCTGGTAGATGCGGTCGACCCCGCTGGTGGTGGCGGTGACATAGAAGTGCTGCTCGGCCAGGCGGGCGCACACGCCATCGTCAATCACCACGCCGTGCTCGTTGGTCATCAGCGCATAGCGGGTGCGGCCGATGGCCAGCTTGGCGAAGCCGAAGGTGTACAGGCGCTCCAGCAGCTCGGCCGCGTCCGGGCCGCGCACATCCAGGCCGCCCAGGGTGGAGACGTCGATCAGGCCCACCTTCTCGCGCACATGCCGGGCTTCTTCCTGCATGCAGCGCTCGCGTTCCTCGGGCTTGCCGTAGTAGGCCGGGCGCTGCCAGATACCGGCGGGCATCATCTTCGCCCCGGCTTGCAGGTGGCGCCGGTGCATCGGCGTTTGCCGGTACGGGTCGAAGGCGCGCCCGGCGACATGCGCCAGTTTCTCTGCCTGGAACGGTGGCCGGGCGGTGGTCACCCCGGTTTCGCTGATGCTACGCCCCGTGGCCTGGGCCACCAGGCGCGCGGTGGGCAGCGCTGAATGGCGGCCCTGGGACGGGCCCATGCCGACCGTGGAGAAGCGCTTTACCAACTGCACGTCGCGGTAACCACTGCGAGTGGCGTTGACGATATCGCGCACTTGCAAGTCCTCGTCGAAGTCGACGAAATCCTTTCCCTTGGGGTGGGGGAAAATCGGCCAGGGGAAGTTCACCTTGGCCTCGGCTACGAAGGTTGGCGCTGCCTGGGCCTGCAGGCCCAGCGCAGCCAGCGCTTGCGCAGCTGCGCGGGTGGCATCGGCCAGGACGTTGGCCAGCGCATGGCGGCCGTTCACCGAGCCTGCGATATCCAGCCCCACGGGCAGGTTGCTGATGGCGAACTCATCGCGATTCACGTCATAGGCCAGCTTGCCGCCGGCCTGGCACAGCAGCTGGTACACCGGCATGTAGCCCGCCGACATGCACAACAGGTCGCAGCTTACGCGCAGGCCCTGTTCGCCCACCTTGCCCTGGCCTGTGATCGGGCGAATAGCAGCGCCGGTGACATGGCGCATGCCCGCCTCGTGCAGCGCTTCGTACACCGTGCTGCCCAGGTGCAGGGGAATGTCGCGGCGTTTGAGTTCAGCCGCCAGCGCGGCATCGCCGGGCGCGGCGCGCATGTCGACCACAGCGGCGATGGCCACGCCTTGCTCCTGCAGGTCGAGGGCGGCCAGGTAGCCGTCATCGTGGCCGGTGAGTACAACCGCTCGCTGCCCAGGCTTCACCGCATAGAGCTTCATCAGCCGTTGCGCGGCGCTGGTCAGCATTACCCCGGGCAGGTCGTTGTTGCGAAATACCACCGGTTGGTCGAACGAGCCGGCCGCCACCACGCAGCGGGTGGCGCGCACCTTGTACAGGCGCTTGTGCTGGATCACCGGCAGGTAGTTGTCGGTGAACCAGCCATTGCAGGTGGCCTCGCACAGCACCTGGATGTTCGGGTGGCCCTGAACGGCGGCCAGCAACTCCTGGCGCAGGCTGGCGGCGCGGGTGCCGGCGATGTCGAAGCGGGCGTAGGTCAGCGAGCCGCCGAGCACCGGCTGCTGCTCGACCAGCAGCACCTGGGCACCGGCGTTGGCCGCATCCAGCGCTGCGTGCAGACCGGCCGGGCCGCCACCAATGACCGCCACGTCAACAAAAAGGTAGGCCTTGTCGTAATACTGCGGCTTGAAATCGAGGTTCAGCACGCCCAGGCCGGCCTTTTTGCGAATCAGCGGCTCCCACACTTTCCACATGCCCTTGGGCTTGTAGAACGAGCGGTAGTAGAAACCCACCGGCATGAAGCGCGAGAACTTGCCCAGGTAGGCGTCGCGGTCGTGCTCCAGGCTGCCGTTGAAGTTCTGCCCTTCGACCACCAGGCCGTCGCGGGCAGCTTCCATGTCGGCCAGCACGTTGGGCTCGTCGGGCAGTTGCACCAGGCTGTTGGCGTCTTGCCCGGCCATGCTCAGTGGGCCCCGTGGGCGGTGGTACTTGAACGAGCGCGACAGCAGCCAGCGGCCGTTGCCAAGCAGGGCGCTGGCGATGCTGTCACCGGCAAAGCCTGCGCAGGCCTGGCCGTCGAACTGGAAATGCACGGGCCGCTCGCGGTCGATCAGCAGGCCCATGGGCGCGGGGAGGCGAGTGTGGCTGTTCATCCGGCGATCTCCGGTGTGGCGGTTGGGGCGAAGTCGACGCGGCGGTCGAACAGTTCCTTGGGGTCGAAGGTGCGCAGCACCTGGTCGCTGACGGTGTGGCGCTCGGCCAGGAACCAGTAGCTGGAGGCGTTGTGCAGCCACCACTCGATGACCACGCCAGCCAGGTTGTCGCTGTTGAACACGTAGTCGGCCCATTCGGCGTCGCTGCAGGTGGCCGGGTCGGGCATGTACTTGAATTCGCCGCCGTAGGTGAACTCGCTGATGTTGCGCGGGCCGTTCAAGGGGCAGGTGAGGATTTTCATCAGGGTGCTCCTAGTGGCTGGCCGCGGTGGCGCCCATTTCGTTGACTTGCTGGAAGCGGCTGAAGCGCTCCAGGGCGAACGGCGCGATCATGCCCGGCACCTTGCCGCCGCTGGCGACCAGCTCGGCCATGGTCTTGCCGCAGATGGGCGTTGCCTTGAAGCCCCAGGTGCCCCAGCCGGCATCCAGGTAGTAGTTCTCGACTGGCGACAGGCCCATGATCGGGCTGTAGTCCGGCGTCATGTCGGTGATCCCGGCCCACTGTCGCATCAGCTTGGCATTGGCCATGAACGGGAACATCTCGATGGCGTGGGCCAGCAGGCTTTCCTTGAGGTCGAGGGTGGAGCGGGTGTTGTACAGCGGGTAGGGGTCCGAGCCACCACCGAAAACGATTTCGCCGCGGCTGGTCTGCTGCACGTAGCAGTGCAGCGCCGACGAACTCACCAGTGGGTCGAGGAACGGCTTGAACGGCTGGGTGACCATGGCCTGCAGCGGGTAGGTGTGAATGGGGGCGCGGATGCCGGCCTTGGCCAACAGCTGCGAGCTGGCCCCGGCCACCGCCTGCACCACGCACCCGCACTGTACGGTGCCGCGGTTGGTTTTCACCGCTTCGATGCGGCCATTGCGGATCAACAGGTCTTGCACTTCAGTCAGTTGGTGGATCTCCACGCCACGCTTGGCGGCCTGCTTGGCATAACCCCAGGCGACCGCATCGTGGCGCGCGGTGGCGCCGTCGATGTGCCAGAGGCCTGCGAGCACCGGCAGGTGGCCAGGGTCCAGGTTCAGGCTGGGCACCAGCTCGCGGATCTGCTGGCGGTCGATCATCTCGGTGCGCCCGCCAAAGTGCTTGTTGACCTCGGCGCGCTGGCGGAAGGCGCGCACGGTGGCGTCGGTGTGCGCCAGGGTGAGTTGGCCGCGCTCGGAGTACATGATGTTGAAGTCGAACTCGTTGGACAGGTTCTGGAACATGCGCACCGATTCTGCGTAGAAACGCACGCCTTCGGAGGTGAGGTAGTTGGAGCGGATCACCGCCGTGTTGCGCGCCGTGTTGCCGCCGCCCAGGTAGGCCTTTTCCAGCACCGCGACATTGGTGACGCCGTGGTACTTGGCCAGGTAATAGGCGATGGCCAGGCCGTGGCCGCCGCCGCCGATGATTACCACGTCATAGCGCGGCTTCAGTTCACAGGGTGGTGGCAGGTCGACTTCCACCGGGTAGTCGGCGCTCAGGCCGTATTTCAGCAGGGCGAAAGGCATGGGGTGCGCTCCGGGTGGGCGGCCTGTTGCTGCAGGTCGAGGGCGAGCAGGGTGTTTTTCATCAGGTAAGCGATGGTCATCGGGCCGACGCCGCCGGGCACCGGGGTGATGGCGGCGACCTGGGGCAGGGCGGCGGCGAAGTCGACATCGCCCACCAGGCGGCTGTGGCCGCCTTCCTCGATACGGTTGATGCCCACATCGATCACCACCGCGCCCGGCTTGAGCCAGCTGGCGCCGATCAAGCGTGGCTTGCCCACCGCCGCGACGACGATGTCGGCCTGGCGGCACAGCGCCGGCAGGTCGTGGCTGCGCGAATGCACCACGGTCACCGTGCAGTCGGCCTGCAGCAGCAGGGCGGCCATGGGCTTGCCGACGATGTTCGAACGGCCGACCACCACCGCGTGCTTGCCGCGCAAATCACCGCAGGCATCGCGCAGCAGGCGCATGCAGCCGCTGGGTGTGCAGGGGGTGAGCACGTCACGGCCCTGGGCCAGGCCGCCGACGTTCTGGCTGTGGAAGCCGTCCACGTCCTTCAACGGGCTGATCGCCTGGAGAATGCGGTGTTCATCGACCTGCGCGGGCAAGGGCAGTTGCACGAGGATGCCGTTGACCTCGGGGTCGCGGTTGAGGCGGTCGATCAGGGCCAGCAACTGGGCCTGGGTGGTGTCGGCCGGCAGGCGATGCTCCAGCGAGCGGATGCCCACCTCCTCGGCGCGCAGCACCTTGTTGCGCACATACACCTGGCTGGCGGGGTCGGCACCCACCAGCACCACGGCCAGCCCCGGTTGCAGGCCGCCCTGGCGCAGGGCCTGAACTTGCTCGCGAACTTCGGCCAGCACCCGCGCCGCGGTGGCCTTGCCGTCGATCAGCTTGATGCTGGGAATGGCATTCATTTGAAGATCACCGTGCGGTCGTGGTTGAGGAACACCCGGTGTTCGAGGTGGTACTTCACCGCGCGGGACAGGGCGATGGTTTCGGTGTCCCGGCCAATCGCCACCAGGTCGTCCGGGGCGTAGGCGTGGTCAACGCGCTGCACTTCCTGCTCGATGATCGGCCCTTCGTCGAGGTCGCTGGTGACGTAGTGGGCGGTGGCACCGATCAACTTGACCCCACGCTGGTAGGCCTGGTGGTAGGGCTTGGCGCCTTTGAAGCCGGGCAGGAACGAGTGGTGGATGTTGATTGCCCGGCCCGACAGCTGGCGGCACAGGTCGTCGGACAGAATCTGCATGTAGCGCGCCAGCACCACCAGTTCGGTGCCGGTGTCCTCGACGATGCGCATCAACGCCGCTTCCTGGTCGGCTTTGGTGTCCTTGGTCACTGGCAGGTAGACGAAGCGAATGCCCTGGCGCTCGGCCATTGGGCGCAGGTCCAGGTGGTTGGACACCACCGCGGTGATCTGCATGTCCAGCTCGCCCTTGGCGTGGCGGTACAGCAGGTCGGCCAGGCAGTGGTCGAACTTGCTCACCATCAGCAGCACGCGCAGCGGCCGGGCGCTGCTGTGCAGGCTCCAGTCCATGTCGAAGCGCCGGGCTACATCGGCGAAACCGGCTTCCAGTTGTGGGGTGTCACCGCTGACCCCGGTGTTGTAGCGGAATACAGCACGCATGAAGAAGCGGCCATTGTCCTCGTCGTCGAACTGCGCCATCTCGCTGATGTAGCAACCGTGCTCGGCCAGGTAGGTGGTCACCGCGGCGACGATGCCGGACACCGCCGGGCAGCTGACGCGCAGGATGAAGTGATCGGGAGCGGGGTGCATGTCGGATAGGCCTCGTGATGGAGTGGGGCAGGTCGGCACAAGGGCAAAAGAGGTTTCGCGAGCAGCGAAGGGTGTTTCTTGGTAGGAATATAAATTTCCTTTTGGCGATTTATAGGCGAATTGAGGGGTGGTGGTCCAGCGGTTTGTGAAATTTTTTATCCTGGCAGGAAAGTTTTTCGGTGTGCGGAGAGTGGCTTGGCCGCGGCCGGGCGAGTGGGGCTATGCTTAGGGCCATGACCACCGCCCCTGCGCTTCGCCAACCCTGCCCCCCTGGCGCCTGTGATTGCGGCCGGGAGCAACTGGCCGAGCACCCGCCTGCAGCCCAGCGCATCCTTCTGCTCACGCGCCAGGAGGAAAAGCGCCTGCTCGAGCGCCTGGAAAACCTCAAGGACCTTGAAGACCTGCAACGCCTGCAGGTGCGGTTGTATGAAAATCTGGGCATCCGCGTGCATATCGTGCCGGGCTTCAACGAGGTGCGCACCATGCGCGGGATCGTGATCGAGCTCGATGCCCAGCCTGGGTTGTGCCGCAGGACCCGGCAGTCGATCCCGGCGGCGATTCGCCGGGGGTTGGAGCGTAATCCGCAGGTGGCGTTTCGGTTGCTTGATGCCCACGATTTGCTTCGGGATGCTTGAGGTGGTTGGCGTTGGGTGGGTGGCGGCTGTGAGATCGAGCGCCGCCCGCGCGGCGCATCGCGAGCTTTGCTCGCTCCTACGTTGTTTGTTTCGGGCCAGTGAGGCCTGGGGGATTGAGCGCGAATGCTTTGGCGCATGGCGCAATATGGCGTCGTAACTAATTTTTCCAAACCTTCCCACGTCTACTTGAAAGCCCCCCTACGCCATCCCCCGTAGCGGCACCATTCATTCAAGGAGACCGGCAATGACTTCCGTATTCGACCGCGACGATATCCAGTTCCAGGTAGTGGTCAACCACGAAGAGCAGTATTCCATCTGGCCCGACTACAAGGCGATCCCCAACGGCTGGCGCGCCGTGGGCAAGAGCGGCTTGAAGAAGGAATGCCTGGCCTACATCGACGAAGTCTGGACCGACATGCGCCCGCTGAGCCTGCGCCAGAAAATGGCCGAAGCTGCTGCCCAGTGACCACCGTCAACCTGCTGTGCCTGCCGTATTCGGGGGCCAGTGCGATGGTCTACAGCCGCTGGCGGCGCAAGCTGCCAGCCTGGCTGCAGGTGCGCCCGGTCGAACTGCCCGGGCGAGGCGCGCGCATGGGCGAACCCCTGCAAACCGACATGCAGGCGCTGGCCCGTCAACTGGCGGCCGAGCAGCGCCTGTGCACCCACGCGCCCTATGCCTTGCTCGGCCACAGCCTGGGGGCGTTGCTGGCCTTCGAGCTGGCGCACGAACTGCTGGCACTCGGCTGCCCGGCACCGTTGGCGCTGTTTGCCTGCGGCACGGCGGCGCCCACCCGGCGCGAAGACTACGACGGCAAGAACTGGCGCGACCCCAAGAGCGACGATGAGTTGAAGCACGAGCTGCGTGAACTCAACGGCACGCCCGAGGAAGTGCTGGCCAATGCCGAGTTGATGAGCCTGACCCTGCCGATCCTGCGTGCCGACTTCCAGCTCTGCGGCCGTTATGCCTACCGCGAGCGCCCCACGCTGTCGTGCCCCGTGCAGGTGCTGGGCGGCGCAGACGACCGTGCCAACCCGGAGCAACTGCAGGCCTGGGGCAAGGAAACCCATGGCGCGTTCGACGTGCAGATGTACCCCGGTGGGCACTTCTTCATCCACGAGCACGAAGACCAGGTGCTGGCCACGCTTGCGGCCTCCCTGGAGCCGTTGAGGCTGTCGGCCTGATTGACGCCACCGCGTGCCTGGGGGAGGCTAGTGCTTTTCCCAGGTTAAGGGCAGACAATGCTGATCGATCCTCGCAAGGCCACGCTGTTGGTGGTCGACATCCAGGAAAAACTCATCAACGCCATGGGCGACCCTGAGGGCACTCGCGCCCGGGCCCGCTGGTTGCTGGCCGCCAGCACCGAGCTGGAGCTGCCGGTGGTGATCTCCGAGCAATACCCCAAAGGCCTTGGCCACACCTTGCCTGAGCTGCTGGCTGCCGCGCCTGGCGCCCAGGTGGTGGAAAAGACCCATTTCTCCTGTGTGGCTGCCCAGTGCCTGCCCGCCAGCCTGATGGGCCGCGAACAGGTCATCGTGTGCGGCATGGAAACCCACGTGTGCGTATTGCAGACCGTGCTCGGCCTGCTGGCGCTGGGCAAGCAGGTGTTCGTGGTCGAGGATGCCTGCGATAGCCGCACCGCCGCCAGCAAGGCTGCCGGGATTGCGCGCATGCGCGACGCCGGGGCGCAGGTGGTGACCCGCGAGATGGTGCTGTTCGAACTGATGGGCAGCGCCAGCCACCCGCAGTTCCGCCACATCAGCAAGGCTTACCTGGTCGGTGAGCAGCCCTGAACGGCCGGCGGCTGGCGGCAGGGCTGTTGGCCCTGGCGCTGCTGCAGGGGTGTGCCGGGCGCCATGGGGAAGAAACGCCCGAGGCAAGCCCGGCCACGGTGCGCGCGCAGCTGCTGCGCTTGCTGCCGGCCCAGGCCAAGGACCGCGAAGGCTGGGCCACGGACATCCAGACGGCGTTCGAGGCCCAGGGCATTACCCCGAGCAAGAGCAACCTGTGCGCCGTGCTGGCGGTGACCGAGCAGGAATCGACCTTCAACGCCGACCCGCAGGTGCCCAACCTGGGGCGCATCGCCCGCAGCGAGATCGACCGCCGCGCGGCGCGCCTGCATATTCCCACGCTGTTGGTGGACGCTGCGTTGAAGACGCCCTCCGGCAATGGCCAGAGCTACCAGCAGCGGCTGCTGGCGGTGCGCAGCGAGAAACAACTGAGCGCGCTGTACGACGAGTTCATCGCCCGCCTGCCGATGGGCAACACCTTGCTGGGCGGGTTGAACCCGGTGCACACCGGCGGGCCGATGCAGGTCAGTGTCGAGTTTGCCCAGCAGCATGCCAAGGATTACCCCTACACCTATGACGGCACTATTCGCCAGGAGGTGTTCAGCCGCCGGGGTGGCATGTACTTCGGCATCGCCCACCTGCTCGGCTACCCAGCGCACTACGAGCGCCCGTTGTACCGTTTTGCCGACTTCAATGCCGGTTGGTACGCCAGCCGCAACGCGGCGTTCCAGGCAGCCTTGAGCCGGGTGACGGGGGCCTCGCTGGCGCTCGATGGCGACCTGATTGCGCCGGGAGCGATCATGCCGGGCAGCACCGAGCAGGCGGCGCGCAAGCTGGGGGTGAAGCTGGGGCTGCGCAACCCGCAGATCCGCAGCCAGTTGGCGTTGGGGGACCGCCTGGCGTTCGAGGACAGCACGCTGTACCACGGGGTGTTCGCCCTGGCTGACGCGGCGGCGGGCAAGGCCGTGCCGCGGGCGGTGCTGCCGGGAATCCAGCTGAAAAGCCCGAAGATCACCCGCAAGCTGACCACGGCGTGGTTTGCCGGGCGGGTGGATGAGCGCTATCAGCGGTGCCTGAAACGGTAGCATTAGCCTGTGGCGGCCCTTTCGCGAGCTGCGCTCGTTTCTACCGGGTTTTGCGACCCCTGGTAGGAGCGAGCGCAGCTCGCGAAAGGGCCATCACAGGCAACATCACCCCTCGCTCAACGCACCGACCACGTCCTCGACACTGGCCTTGAGTCCCGCCACGGTATCCTCGGCATCGCTCTCCACTACCAGCACCTTGGCCCCGGCCGCCTCGATCACCTGAACCACTGCCGCCTCCGGCTGCCGGTGATCCAGCACCAAGGCCACGTCCTGCGCCTTCAGGTTCTCCCCCAGCGCCTTCAACGCGGCGGCATCCCATTTGCCATCCGGCGGCAAGGGCTGCTCCACCACATCCAGGTTCAACCCGCTGGCCAGGTACCCCAGCCGCTCCGACAGGCTGACCACGCTCAAATTGTCCACCTCGGCCAGCTTCACCTGGCTGGCCGCCGCCACTTCCAGCAACTGGCGCTTGAGCGCGGCCAGGTTGCCCTGGATTTTCGCTTTGTCCGCCGGTGCCAGGCGTTCCAGGTCATTGGCCAGTACATCGGCCATGCGCCCAAGGTTGGTCGGGTGCAGCCAGGGGTAGCCGGCATAGGCGTCATCGCCGCTGACCGCGATGCCCGGCAGCGCGCCGTCCACCGGCCGCGCCGCGTCGATCTCGACAATGCGAATGTTGCTGCGCCGGGCCATCGGGTACAGCGGGTCGTCACGCCAGATCGAGCGCACGCCGATCACCGCGTCAGCCTTCTGCGCGGCCTTGGCCAGGCCGGCAGCACCGCGGCTGGTGAAGTACGAGGGCTGGCGGCTGGCCGGCAGGTTGGCCGGGGCGGCGCGGGTAAGCTGCACGCTGGTGCCGGCCAGCAGGGCGCTGGCCAGGCTGTGGGTAACGGGCAGGGTGGTCAGCACTTCGGTGGCGCTGGCCAGGCTGGCCGCGCCGCTCAAGGCGAAGGCCAGCGTCAGCTGTTTCAGGGTCATGCCGGGTTTCCTTGCAGGCGGGGAACGAGGGCGCGGGCCAGGGCAGCGAGGGCAAAGCAGATGCCCGCCACCAGGATGATCGCGGCGCCCGAGGGCACCGGCAGGTCGAGGGTGATCGGCAGCAGGATGCCCAGCAGCGTGCTCAGGGTGGCGATCAGCACCGAGATGAAGAAGAAGCCCTTCAGCGACTGGCTGACCAGGCGTGCGGCAGCCGCCGGAATCACCAGCAATGCACCGACCAGAATGGCCCCGATGACTTTCACCGACGCCACCGTCACCAGGGTCACCAGCACCACGAACAGGTAGTCCAGGGTTTTCACTGCCACCCCGCGCACCGCCGCCAGTTGCGGGTTGAAGCTGGCCAGCATGATGCGGTTGTACAGCGGCAGGGCCAATGCCAACACCAGTACCGCGACGATGCCCAGCACCACCAGGTCCTGGGCGCTGACGGTCAGCACCGAGCCAAACAGTACGTTTTCGAGGATGTGCACGTTGATCTTGCCGGCCAGCATCAGCAGCAGGCTGGCGCCGAGGGCCAGCGACACCGAAAGGAACACGCCGATCAGCGTGTCCGGGGCCAGCCCGGTGCGGTTGCGCAGGAAGTTGAGCAGGATGCCGAACAGCAGGCAGTAGCCGAACAGGCTGCCGTAGGGCCCGGTGTAGGGCTCGCCGAGCAGGATGCCGATGGCCACGCCGGTGAGCGCGGCGTGGCCCACTGCTTCGCTGAAGAAGGCAAAGCGCTTGACCACGACCAAGGTGCCCAGGCCCCCCAGTACCGGGCCGATCATCAGCCCGGCAAGCAAGGCGTTGACCACGAAACCGTAGGCCAGCGCCTCCGGCAGCACGCCTGCATCGGCCCAACCCTGGACCCATTGGCGGAAGGCTTCAAAACTCATCAGGCAAGGCTCTCGCTACGTGGGTGAACGGAGAACAGGCCGAGCAGGCGCTCGGGGGTCAGGGCTTCGGCGGGCGGTGCGTCGAACAGCACCCGGCGGCTCAGCCCGGTGACCCGGTCGGCCAGGCGCAGCAAAGCTTGCAGGTCGTGCTCGATCCACAACACGGTGGTGCCGGCCTGGCGCCAGCCCTGCAGCAACTGCTCGAACACCTGGATACCGGCTTCATCGAGTGCCGACATCGGCTCGTCGAGCACCAGCAGTTGCGGCTCGGGAATCAGCCCCTGGGCCAACAGCACGCGCTGGCGCTCACCCCCGGACAGCGCGCCCATGCGCCGTTTGCGCTTGTCGAGCATGCCGACCCGCGCCAGCGCTGCTTCCACCGCCGGTTGCACGCGCCGTGAAAGGCCAAGAAAAGCCGGTCGCCGTTGGCACATGGCAGCCATGAAGTCATCGACGGTCATGGGCAGGCCCCGGTCGAACTCCAGCGCCTGGGGGATGTAGCCGATCACCTGCTGCTCCCCCGACCAATGCAGGGTCAGTTCCCCCTGGTGCGGCATTTGCCCGAGCAGGGTCTTGATCAGCGAGCTCTTGCCGCCGCCGTTGGGGCCGACGATGGCGTGCACGCTGCCGGCGGCGACGCCGAAGCGCACCTGGTCGAGGATGCGGGTGCGGCCCAGGGTCAGGTCGATGCCGGCGAACTCGATGCGCGGCCCGCGAGGCACGGCGAGGGTGGCGGCCGCGGTCATGCGCGGTTCTCCTGAATGGCACGAACCACTGTGTCGAGGTTGCGCTTCATCTCCACCTCGTACTTGTCCTTGGTGTATTCGCCGTAGGAAATATGCGTCAACGGGTACAGGCGAACGCCAGACTCACGCTGGATGGTTTCGACATAGGCAGATGGAAAATCCATTTCCGAGAAAATCACCTTCACATCCAGTGCCTTGAGCTGGTCGATGGTTTTTTTCAGCTGCGCCGGGCTCGGCTCGATGCCATGGGCAGGCTCCACCACGGCGGTCACTTCCAGGCCGAAGTCACGTACCAGGTAGTCGTAGGCCGCGTGGATGGTGGCCACGCGGAAGGTTGCGGCGGGGGCCTCGGTGACCTTGGCCAGGGCTTCGGCGCGCAGCGCACGCAGGCGCTTGGCGTAGGCGCGGGCATTCTGGGTGTAGAACTTGGCGTTGTCCGGGTCGAGCTTGCCCAGTTCCCGGGCGATGTTGTTGACCTGGGCAATGGTGGTGCTGATCGACAGGAACGTGTGTGGGTTAACCACCTTGCCAGCGCCGCGGGCCGCGATGCCGGTGGCGGCCAGCAACGGCACGTTCTGGTTCGCCTCGATGGTGGGCACGCCAGGCTTTTCGCTGGCGGCGATCATGCGGTCGGCAAAGTCGTCATGGCCTACGCCGTTGAGCACCACCACATCCAGGGTGCCGATGCGCTTGATGTCTTCGGCACGCGGCTCGTAGGCATGCGGGTTGAAGCCTGCCGGAATCAGCGGCACCACTTCGGCCTTGTCACCGACGATATTGCTGACATAACTGTAGTACGGGTGCAGGGTAATACCGATGCGCAGGGGCTTGCCGCTGTCGGCCTGGGCCAGGGCGGGCAAGGCGCAGGCCAGGAGCAGGGCGAGGGCTTTGCGGAGCATGGGAGAGTCCTTGGGTTCAGTGACGGTGTTCGCGGGTAACCCCGGCGTCGTAGTGGCTGACCACCTGTTGCCAGCCGGCGGCAATCAGCGCGGCCTGGCCGAGGTCGTCCGGGGCCAGGGCGGCGCTGTCGCGGCGCAGCCAGACATCGGCCTGGCCTGTGCTGTCGCCGGGCAGAATCAGCAGGAAACTGCCGGCCACCTGCGGGGCCTGGCTGTGGCCCAGGTAGGCGCCGCTGGGCAGCCATTGCCACTGGTGGTTGCCACGGCTCTGGCTGCCGGCATCGACCACGAACGGTGGCAGGCCTTCATCGGCCAGCGCCTGCACGTCGGGGGTGCTGGCCGACTCCTCGCGCAGCAGCAGGATTTCGTCGAAGGCCACCCGCAGGTCGGTGTAGATGCCCTGTTCGGCGGCGCTGAGGTCGCGGCGCGCGTCGATCTGGTGGCTGGCGATGGCCTGTTCGTCTTCGCGCTCACCGCGCAGCCAGACCACGCCGGCGGCCAGCAGCATGATCAGCAGGCTGGCCAGCAGCACGTAGAGGGTTTCGTGCCCGGCACCGGCGGGGCGCACCCGCTGGGTGCGGCCCTGGGTTGGGCTGCTCAAGGTTGGGCTACTCATGGCTGGGCGATATCGGCGTGGTCCACTTCCACCACATGGCCGGGGCCTGCGTCGAACAGCACGTAGAACTCCCCGTCCGGGCGCTTGAAGGTCAAGGTCGAGTCATCGCCGAGCTTGCCGCCGACCAGCACCTGTTCGTCGTAGCCGATCACATCGAGGGTGACCCCCGGGGCGCCGCTGCCATCGGAGAAACCACCCGTGCACTTGACCTGGCCACCGGCGATGTCCTCGCACTCGCACATCGGGTTGTGCGCCAGGGCAGGGCCTGCGCTTAGCACCAGCAGGGGCAGGGCAAGCCTGCGGATCAGGGTGTTCATCATTTGCCTCCTTGTTTTTCGAGCCAGGCCACGGTCGCCGGCGAAGCCTTGGCCAGCGCCACGGCGGCCTGGTGCATGCTGCCGTCCCAGCCTTCGACGGTAATCCACACCTGGGCGTCGGCCTTGGTGCGTGGCGGAATCGGCAGGTTGGTGCCCATGCGGTAGGGCGCGCCGAAGAAGATGGTGCCGGCGGCGCGCAGGCTGCGCGGCTTGCCGATGCGCAGGTAAACGGCCTTGACCTCCTGGATGCAGGCCTTGCACAGCGCTGCATTGAAGGATTTGAAGTGGCCCGCCGGGCCGTCGGCGCGTGGCGCTTCATCGCGCAGTTCGGCCAGGTCCAGGTGGTAGGGGCCAACCTGGATGTCGCGAATCACGTTCACGCCCAGCCCGGCATCGCCGCGAAACAGCTTGGCATCGGCGAAGTACTTGGGCATGAAGCCCAGCGGAATCAGGATCAGCAGGATGTTCAGGTGAAAGCGCCACTTCAGCCACCATTGCTTGAGTGCGCTGCCTGGGCGGGCGTTGCTGTGGGCCGGGGCCTGGCTCATGGCTGGGTCTCCAGGGTGGTTTCACGGTGGCGGGGGCGTGGTGCACGTTCGCTGCGCTTGAGCGCGGCAGCGGTGGCCTGGGCGGTGCGCTTGGTCCAGATCAGCAGGCCGCTGAGCACCAGCAGGGTGAGGACCAGGCCAAAGAAGAACCACACCAGCTTGATGGGCAGGCCGCCGAAGTCGCCGGTGTGCAGGGGGCGCATGGACTCGGTGACGAACTCCAGGGCCGAGCGGTCGCCGAGCAGGAACTGGCTGTCGACATTGCGGGTGTACGGGTTGACCGTGGCGCTCTGGAACATCAAGGGGTACCAGCCTGGGCCGCTCAGGGTGATGTGGCTGTAGGCGGTGGCGGGCAAGCTGATGAAGCTGATTTCCAGCCCCGGCACCGCCAGCCCGGCGATACGCGCCGCTTCGTCCAGGTCGATGCGTGGGGCGGGGCTGCCATCGGGCGTCTGTGGTACGTCCTCGCGGGCAATCACCGGTACGATCGGGCGGCTGGAAATGGTGATGTGGTTGTCGAACAGAATGGCCTGGATCAGGAACCAGGTGCCGGTGATGGAAATCACCGCAATGAACCAGATCGACCACACCCCTGCCAGGCGGTGCAGATCACCCCAGAAAATGCGCGAGCCGTGGCCGGTGCGCACTGGCTTGAAGAAGCCTTTCCAGAACTTCTTGTAGACCACCAGCCCCGTTACCAGCGAGGCCAGCATCGGCAAGCCCAGCAGCGATACCAGATACCAGCCCCAGCTGAAACCGCTGGTGAAGGGCACCAGCCACCAGCCATGCAGCGCGCGGGTGAAACCTTCGAAGTTGAAGTCCGGCACCTTGCCTTGGATTGCCCCGGTGTAGGGGTTGATGTAGAGGGTAGGGCTGGTGCCATCGGGGTAGGTGACCCCGGCATTGAGGGCGAAATGCGAGCCGTCGGGCTGGCGCAACGAACGCACCACCAAGTCCGGTTCAGCCTTGTGCAGGGCATCGAGCACCTGCTGGTAGCTCAGCCGTTCGGTGGCGTCGTCCGGCGGGTTGGCGCGCACGTCGGGGTTGGCCAGCCAGACGATCTCCTGGCTGACCACGGCAAGCATGCCGGTGAAGCACACGATCAGGACAAAGAACCAGATCGGCAGGGCGAGCCAGCTGTGCACCAGGAACCACAGCTTGGATTTGGATTTTTTCGGAGGTTTGGCCATCGGTCCGTCTTCTGCAAATGAGCGGTCGAGCCTACGCCCAACCTGATTGGCTGCATTGATAAGGACGAATGAGAATGGAAATCCTGCCAGTTTAAGTGCAAGCAAATGTTTCAGATGGCACACAGCCGGCAGCGTGCGGGGCACGTTGCCGGCTGTGTGAGGGGGGGCGGGTCAGGCGCTGGTCAGCGCTACGCTGGGCTGGGGTTTGCCGTGCAGGTGGGCCAGGTCCTGGTACAACGCCTGGCCGATTTCGGCGGCCCGGGCCGGCAGTACCGACAGCAGGGTGTCGCTCAGGCCGTGGCTGTTCTCGCAGAAGCCTTGCAGGTAAACCGAGGCCTGCAGTTGCGGGCTGGCCAGCACGCGGTAGTTGCGGTCGACCTTGAAGTCTTCCAGGTACTCGGCCAGGGGGGCCAGCAGGTCACGGTGGGAGCTGCGCTCGTAGCCGGTGGCGAGGATGATGGCATCGTAGCGGTGGGTTTGCTGCTGGCCGGTGGCGAGGTCGCGCAGGGTCAGTTCGATGCCGTCGCGGGTGGCGACCACGGCTTCCACCTGGCGACGGCACAGCACGTTGTGACGGAACTGGTGGGCAACCTTCTGCCGGTAGAGGATGCCGTAGATGCGCTCGATCAGGTCAAGGTCGACCACCGAGTAGTTGGTGTTGTGGTATTCGCCCACCAGCTTGGCGCGCTGGTCGGCCGGCTCGTTGTAGACCAGGTCGGTGTAGTCGGGCGAGAAGATTTCGTTGACGAATGGGCTATCGTCAGCTGGCTTGAGTGCCGAGCCGCGCAGCACCATGTCGACCTTCACCGACGGGTAGCTGTCGTTGAGGTCGATGAATGCCTCGGCGGCGCTCTGGCCGGAGCCGATCACGGCAATGCGCATCGGCTTGCCGGCGCTGCAAGGCAGCTTGTTCAGGCTGCTCAGGTACTGGGAGTGGTGGAATACCCGCGGATCGTCCTTGAACGCGCCGAATTTCTCCGGGATTTTCGGCGTGCCGCCGCTGCCCACCACCACCGAGCGAGTGCGGCGGGTGTATTCGCGGCCCTGGCTGTCGCGCGACACCAGGCGCAGGTGCTCGACGCGGCCGGCTTTCACTTCCGGCTCGATGCGCAGCACCTGCTCGCCGTACACGGCCTGGGTGGCAAAGTGCTCGGCGGCCCAGCGCAGGTAGTCGTTGTACTCCAGGCGGCAGGGGTAGAAGGTGCCCAGGTTGATGAAGTCGGCCAGGCGCTGCTTCTGGTGCAGGTAATTGACGAAGCTGTAGGGGCTGGTGGGGTTGCGCAGCGAAACCAGGTCCTTGAGGAAGGAAATCTGCAGTTCGCTCTGGGTGGCCAGGGTTTCACCGTGCCAGCGGTAGTCCTGCTGTTTGTCGATGAACAGTGCGTCGAGCGCGTGGCCCTGGGTTTGCGCAAGCTCTTCCAGGGCGATGGCCAGGGCCAGGTTGGAGGGGCCGAAGCCCACGCCGATCAGGTCCTTGATACTTTCCGGGTGTGCAGACTGGCTCATGGCTGCGGTTCCATAGTGGGCAAATGTTGGCGCACGCCGGGGCTCCGGCGCCTGCGTGGGTTCATTGGGTGGAACGAGCCAAGGGAGGGGGAATTTACTGAACGCTGGTCAGCCGGGGTGAATGCCGGGCTAAAGGTTTGCGCGGTTCAGCCGATACGCAAGTCAACTCAAGGACCCCATCGCAACACAGGGAGAACGACATGGTAGGTATCGCGGCAATCAGTATCAGCAACCCATCGGCCCAGGCCACAACCGCCACCACGGCCACCCAGGCGGCCGACACCGAGGAGTCGGGCAGCGGTTCGCTGCAGGTCGACACCTCGTCCCTGCGCAGCAACGGCCAGGCCCAGGGCGCCGGTGGCGCAGGCGGCGCCAAGGACAGCAGCGACAGCGATGAGCCGTCGCACATCAAGCAACTGCGCGAGATGATCAAGAAGCTGCAGAAGCAGTTGGCCGACGAGCAGAAGCAACTGGCCGAGTTGATGGCGAAGAAGAGCGACGATGTCGCCAAGGTTGCGCAGATCAGCGCCAAGCAGGCCAACGTCGCCACGCTCAACGGCGAGATCCTGGCCGCTACCGCGCAGCTGCTGACGGCGCTGCAGGAAAGTGGTGGCAGCAGTGCCGGCAGCGTGGTCGATACCCAGGCTTGAGGCAAGCCGGTAAGCGCGGCCTTGCTGTCAGGCAGCAAGGCCGCTTGGGGCGGTTTACTCCGAGGCCAGGCGGCCCTTGTTCTGGCGGTCCGACTTGTACTGCAGGGCCACTGCCGGGGCCGGTTTGGTCGCACCGGTTTCCAACCACTGGCGCAGGCGGCTGGCATCGGCGAAGTGGGTGTACTTGCCGAACGCGTCGAGAATCACCATGGCCACCGGGCGGTTGTCCATGCGCGTCAGCAGCACCAGGCAGTGCCCGGCTTCGTTGGTGAAGCCGGTCTTGGTCAGCTTGATGTCCCAGTTGCTCTTGTTCACCAGGTGGTCGGTGTTACGGAAGCCCAGGGTGTAGTTGGGCTTGCGGAAGGCCACGGTTTTCTCGCGGGTGGTCGACAGCTCGCTGAGCATCGGGTACTTGCGCGCAGCCATCAGCAACTTGCCCAGGTCGCGGGCAGTGGACACGTTCTGCGTCGACAGGCCGGTCGGCTCCACGTAGCGGGTGTGGCTCATGCCCAGGGCGCGGGCCTTGGCGTTCATCGCCTTGATGAAGGCCGGGTAGCCGCCCGGGTAGTGATTGGCCAGCGTGGTGGCGGCGCGGTTTTCCGAGGACATCAAGGTAATCAGCAGGGTTTCGCGGCGGTTCAGCTCGCTGCCCAGGCGCACGCGCGAATACACGCCTTTCATGTCTGGGTTGTTGGCGATGGTCATGGTGAGCATCTCATCCATGGGCAGCTTGGCGTCCAGCACCACCATCGCCGTCATCAGTTTGCTCACCGACGCGATGGGCAGCACGCGGTCGGCGTGGCTCGAATACAGTTCCTGGTTGGTGTTGAGGTCGATCAGCAGGGCGCTGCCGGAGGCCAGGTGCAGCTTGGATGGGTCGCGTTGAACCTGGGCCGGGGGTTGTGCAGCAGCGGTCGACGGTAGAGTCGCGGTACCTGTGAGCAACAGCAGCAGGCTGAGGATGGACAGGGATGTTTTCACGTTGAGGCTCACTAAAAGTTGGTATGTCGTTGGCTGTGCAAGGGTTTTCCCCCAGGAAACCGCTGCATTGTGGAGTATGGTCGAAGTGCTGTCGATTGCTCGTTGATTCACCCTATCGAAATGAAAAAAGCTTCATGCTGTAACGGTTTTTCGGTGCCTGGGCGGGGGGTTGGCAGGTAGGCGCGAGCAGGCAAAAAAAGACCCGCCAGGGAGCGGGTCAGAGAGGTGGAGAGAGCAACGCACAACAAATTCGGTCAGGCGATCAGGCAGTCGGCCTGCAATTGGGCGGCCAGGGCCTGGGCAGACGCACGGCTGGCCATCGGGCCACTGACCGCTTCGCCATTGCGCACCAGGTACCAGCAGGCCAGCAGGCCTTGTTTACGCAAGGTGGCGGGTACCGCGCTGCCGATGACGGACATGATCTGGATAGTGGCCATGGGGACCTCCTGTGAAACATGGCACTACCTTACCCAGCCGCCGCGGCGCTTTGAAATCGACCCGCTCAATAGTGTTCATTGATTCCATCAACGGTTACCAGCGAGGCGGACCGTAGTACACCGGTGGTGGGCCGTAGGTGCGGTACACCGGAGGTGGCGGCGCCGGCACGTAGTACGGCTGGTAATAGACGGGCTGTGGCGGCGCCTGGACATACACCGGGGGCGGCCCGTAGTAGGCAGGCTGACGCTCTACATAGACGGTCCGGTCGTGGCCGCCGCTGACTGTCGCTCCAACCACGGCACCGACCACGGCTGCGCCAAGCAGCGGGCCAGGGCCATACCAGCCACCGCCGTGGGCGGAGGCCTGCCCGCTGATGGCCAGGGCGCCTACCAGCAGGGCGATTCCGGGGATGAAACGGTTCATGGGACTTCCTCGTAGAAAACCCCTCGCTTGGGGCCTTGTTACTATGACCGCAGTTATCGTCAACTGAGCACAGGGGAAGGGTAAAGGTTGTGTAAGGGACGACCAGCGGTTGGCTCTGGTACGCTGCACAAACGTTTCAGTCATGAAGAAGGACCGGTTTATGGCGACAACTCCTAGCAGAAACACCGTGTTGTGCATTTCCCTGGCCGGGCGGCCGGGCACCTTCGGTGTGCGCTTTCATAACCACCTCTACCAGCAGCTGGGCCTGGGCTACTACTACAAGGCCATGACCACCGACGACCTGCCGGCCGCCGTGGCCGGTATCCGCGCCCTGGGCATCCGTGGTTGCGGGGTGTCGATGCCCTACAAGGAAGCGTGCATGGCCCTGGTGGATGAAATCGACCCGTCGGCAGCGGCCATCGAATCGGTCAATACCTTGGTCAATACTGGCGGCCACCTGAAGGCATACAACACCGATTACCTGGCGGTGCGCCAGTTGCTGGAGCAGCACCGAGTCGACCCGGCCACTGCCTTTGCCTTGCGTGGCAGCGGCGGCATGGCCAAGGCCGTGGCCAGCGCCCTGCGTGATGCGGGGTTTGCCGAAGGCATCATCGTCGCGCGCAACGAGCAGGCCGGCCGGCAACTGGCGGATGTGTGCGGCTACCGTTGGGTGCGTGAACTGGGCGACCTGTGCCCGCCGATGCTGGTGAACGTGACGCCGATTGGCATGGCCGGTGGCCCCGAGGCTGATGAACTGGCGTTCCCCGAGCAGGCCATTGCCGCTGCCGAGCGGGTGTTCGACGTGGTGGCGATGCCTTCGCGCACGCCCTTGATCCAGCGTGCCGAGGCGTTGGGCAAGCCGGTGATCACTGGGCTTGAGGTGATCGCGCTGCAGGCCCTTGAGCAGTTCGTGCTGTACACCGGGGTGCGGCCTACGCTGGAACAAGTCAAGGCTGCCGTGGCCTTTGCACGGCAGCAATAAGCCAACCCGCGTTGTTGGCGCAGGGCCCGGTAGGAGCGAGCGTAGCTCGCGATGGGCTGCAGCGCAGCCCCGGCACTCTGAGCCGCGAAGCTGAAAACCTCGGGCCGCTGCGCGCCCCATCGCGAGCTACGCTCGCTCCTACCACGTCCGCGCAACGGGGTGCGGCCTACGCTGGAACAAGTCAAGGCTGCCGTGGCCTTTGCACGGCAGCAATAAGCCAACCCGCGTTGTTGGCGCAGGGCCTGTTAGGCGCGAGCGTAGCTCGCGATGGGCTGCAGAGCAGCCCCGGCACTCTGAGCCGCGAAGCTGAAAACCTCGGGCCGCTGCGCGCCCCATCGCGAGCTACGCTCGCTCCTACCGCGTCCGCGCAACGGGGTGCGGCCTACGCTGGAACAAGTCAAGGCTGCCGTGGCCTTTGCACGGCAGCAATAAGCAAACCCGCGTTGTTGGCGCAGGGCCCGGTAGGAGCGAGCGTAGCTCGCGATGGGCTGCAGAGCAGCCCCGGCACTCTGAGCCGCGAAGCTGAAAACCTCGGGCCGCTGCGCGCCCCATCGCGAGCTACGCTCGCTCCTACCGCATCCGCGCAAACCCTGTAGGTTCGAAACTCAGAACGCCTTGTGGCCCTTGTCCAGCTGTTCGTCCACCAGCGACCGGCCATGGGCCAGCGACACATGCTGGGCATTGTCCAGGTCGGCGAAGAACTTCAGCGGCATCGAAATGCGCCTGCTGGTGTGCCCGTGCGGGTCGGTGATCAGGCAGCCGGCGGCATAGGGCAGGGGGGAGTCGGGGTGGGGCATCACGCTGGCGGTGATGGTGTGCTCGCGGTATTCACAGTGAAGAGATTGCATCGTCCTTACCTCGCTGTGGCATGTGAAGCAGTTACCTTCATATACCACAGCAAGGGGCCGGGAGTTCCCGGCCCGACGAGCGCGAGCCGGTGGTCAGCCCTTGAGTTCGCCCGGCTGGATCACTTCCACCCAGTAACCGTCCGGGTCCTTGACGAAAGCCAGGTGGTTCATGCGGCCGTCTTGCAGGCGCTTCTGGAACGGCACGTCCAGGGCCTCGAAGCGGGCGCAGGCCTCGCGCACGTCCGGCACCGAGATGCAGATGTGGCCGAAGCCGCGCGGGTCGGTGTTGCCGTTGTGGTAGGCGAAGTCCGCGTCGTTTTCGGTGCCGTGGTTGTGGGTCAGTTCCAGCACGCCCGGAATCGACTTCATCCACTGGTGGCGCTCGGCGTCGTCAGCCGGGATTTGCGCGGGGTCGACCAGGGCCAGGAAGTACAGGCTGAAGGCGGCCTCAGGGAAGTCGCGTTTGTCGACCAGGCGGAAACCCAGCACGCGGGTGTAGAAGTCCAGCGATTTCTCGATGTCCTTGACCCGCAGCATGGTGTGGTTGAAGACGAACTGGGCGGTGGCGGTGTCCGGTTGCGCGGTGACACCCGGCAGGGTTTGCAGATCGTGCAGGCTCATGGGTACTCCAGAGGCGGGGCTGGCACCTGCGTGCCAGCGAAACAAACAGGCGGCCATGATACGGCAGTGAAGCGATTGCGCAAATGAAAGCGCCCTGCACGAGTGCAGGGCGCTGGAATTAGAGGCCCGCATGTGCGGGCGCGTGATGGGGTCGCTAGTCCTTTAGCTGTTTCGATACTGACCCTGCGCTTGTGAAAAAAGTGTGAAGTGGGCGTTGAAGTTTCATCAGCGCACCCAACTTTCCACCGTGCCGGCGCCGTACTGTTCTTTCCACGCCTTCAGGCCGCGGTGGTTGCCGCCCTTGGTTTCGATCAGCTCGCCGGTGTGCGGGTTTTCATACACTTTGACCACGCGCGGACGGCGTTGCTGTTTCGGCGCCGGGGCTGCGCCTCGGGTGACTGCCTTGGGGTCGAGAATGGCGATGATGTCGCGCAGGCTCTTGTCGTAGCTTTTCATCAGGCCGACTAGTTTCTGCTCGAATTCGATTTCGCGTTTGAGGCCGTCATCCTTTTTCAGCGCCTCCAGTTGTGCCATTTGTTCCTGGAGCGCTTTTTCGGCAGCACGAAACTCTGCAAGTCTGGACACTGTAATCACTCCTATCCGTCTTTCGTGGCAGGGCGTGACGAACATTGAAGGGCAATAAACGCCGGCCACGTGGGGGGTTGCTACTGTTCGCTGATAACGAGTGTAGACACTTGCAGCAGTTGGGTAAACCGCAAACTTTTTATAAGTAACGGGGGAACTTAAGCGGTTTGTTGTGCGGTAATTTCGATACCCCAAGGCACGTTTTCCAAGCGCCCTAGACCATGGTCCTATGGTGCAGGCCAGAGCGCTTGGGCGATGATTTCCGATGATGGCTGGGCGTTCTTTCGCCGGGCCCCTTGTTGTGCCGCCACCGCGCTGTGCTTCGTTTTTCTGCCTTTCTTGTGGACGTTCCCTCGCATGTTTGCCCCCCTTGCTCTCGCCCCCGGGCGCCGTGTTGCCGGCCTGTTGCTGTTGTGTGCCGGAGCCCAGGCCCAGGCCGGCGGTTTTCTTGAAGACAGCCGTGCCAAGCTCGAAGCGCGCACGGTATATTTCAACCGCGATTTTCGTGACGGCCACAGCAGTTCCAGCCAGGGCGCATCCAAGCGCGAAGAGTCCGCGCAGGGTTTTATTCTCAATGTACAGTCTGGATATACTCAGGGCCCGGTCGGCATTGGCGTAGATGCGTTGGGTTTGTTCGGCCTCAAGCTCGATTCCAGTGCCGCTGACAGTAACAGTGGTTTGCTGCCGTCTTCCGGGCATGACCCGCGGCATTCGGCAGACCAGTACGCCAAGCTTGGCGTGGCGGCCAAGGTGAAGGTTTCCAACACCGTGCTCAAGTACGGTTCGATGATGCCGGACCTGCCCTTGATCAAGTACAACGATGGCCGCCTGCTGCCCACCTTGTTCCATGGCGCGATGCTCACGTCCGAACAGGTGCAAGGCCTGACGTTCACCCTGGCGCGCCTGAACCAATACACCGCGCGCGATTCCACCGACCGCCAGGATATTCGCGTGCATTGCAAGAACAAGCGCTATGCCTGCGATATCACGGCGGACCATTTCGACCTGGCCGGCGTGGACTACCGTTTCAACGACAAGGTCAGCGCCCAGTACCAGGTAGCGAAACTGGAAAACATCTACCGCCAGCACTTTCTCGGCCTGGTCGCCAGCCAGCCGCTGGCGGTGGGCAGCCTGTCGGCCGACCTGCGCCTGATCAAGAGCGATGACATCGGCAACGCACGTGCCGGCGAGATCGGCCACCGTGCGTTCAGCGGCATGCTCGGCTACAGCCTTGGCGGGCACAAGATCAGTGCCGGCTGGCAGCGCATGTATGGCCAGAGCGCCATGCCGTACCTCGACGGTAGCAACCCGTACCTGGTCAACTATGCCCAGGTGAACGACTTCGCCGCCGCCCAGGAGCGTTCCTGGCAACTGCGCTACGACTACGACTTCAAGGCCCTTGGCGTACCGGGCCTGAGTTTCCTCACCCGCTACATCAACGGTGACCATGTCAAGGTGCCGGGCAGTAATGCCCAGGGCAAGGAATGGGAACGCGACACCGAATTGAAGTACCAGGTGCAAAGTGGCACCTTCAAGGATGTCAGCGTGCGCCTGCGCAATTCCACGTTCCGCAGCAACTATGAGAAGTGGGCGCGTGACATGGACGAGACGCGGGTCATTGTCAGCTATAACTTCTCTATCTTCTAAGGGGCCAGGTAGCGGGCGGAGCCATGAAAACATTGTTGTTGATCGGCATTGGCCCGGGCGACCCACGGCAGGTCACGGTCGAGGCAGTCGAGGCCTTGCGCCGTGCCACGCTGTTCTTCGTGCTCGACAAGGGTGCTGGCAAGGACGAGCTGGTGCACCTGCGCAAAGCCATTCTCGAACGTTACCGGCCAGAGGGCGGCTACCGCCTGGTGCAAGTGGCAGACCCCAAGCGCGATGCCCAGGCGCCCGACTACCTGGGCGCGGTGCACGACTGGCACCGCCAGCGGGCGGCGCTGTATGCGCAATTGCTCGAAACGGAAATGGGCGCCGAGGATATTGGCGCCTTTTTGCTATGGGGGGAGCCTGGCCTGTATGACAGCACCTTGCGCATCCTCGACCTGGTCCGCGAACGTGGGGTGGCGCTGCGCTTGCAGGTGATACCGGGCATCAGCAGCGTGCAGGCCCTGGCGGCGCGGCACCAGGTACCGCTGAACCGCATCGGTGAGCCGTTGCTGGTGCTGCCTGGGCGGCGCTTGGCCGAGTTGCAGCAGGTGGACAACGTGGTGGTGATGCTGGACGGGCAGGGGGCATTTGCCGCCCTGCAGGACCCTGGGCTGATGATTTACTGGGGGGCCTACCTGGGTACCGAGGATGAAGTGCTGATTGCCGGGCCCCTGCAGGCGGTGAAGGCGCAGATTCTGGAGGTTCGCGAGCGTGAGCGGGCGCGCAAGGGGTGGATCATGGACACCTACCTGTTGCGCCGGGAAGTGTAGAGCAAGGGCCGCTTGCGCGGCCCATCGCGAGCGGTGCTCGCTCCTACCCGGCCTGCGTCAACCCTCGTAGGAGCGAGCGCAGCTCGCGATAGGCCCCCCACCTCAAGGCGTACCCAGAATCTCCAACACCTTGTTGCGCAACTGCTCGATGCTGAACGGCTTGCCAATCAGGTGCATGCCTTCGGGCACCTCGAAGCTCTCGGCGTAGCCGCTGGCAAACAGCACCGGCAGCAACGGCCTGACGGCGCGCGCCCTGGCCGCCAGCGCTTCGCCGCGCATGTCCGGCAGGCCAACGTCGGTCATCAGCAGCGCCAGGTGCTGGTCGGCATCTTCGATGACCTTCAGGGCCGCCGCCGCATTTTCCGCCTCAAGGGTGCTGTAGCCCAATTCGTCGAGCACTTCGACCATCAGCATACGGACGATGTCGTCATCTTCGACTACCAAAAGGTGCATGTTGGCTTCCTGTTGAAAAAAAGGCGTGTCCTACTCTGTGCGCCAGGCACTGGCAGAAGTTCCCGAGGATACCGGCCTATGCAAATAGATGGAACGATTCGCGCATGCCACCTTCAAATACTGGCTAAATGCCCTGCCGAACCGGCGAAAGCTGGTTAGACTCGCTGTGTACCGGTGAGCGCAGCGGCAGGCAAATGACAGGCGCCGGCCGCCACACTTTTTCATGGACTCTTACGCGCGGGCGTTTCCAGATGATTCAAGCAGCCACGATGGACCAGCAAAGTTTCCGCAAGCTGTTGAGCCGCAACATTGGTTTGCCCCTTGGGGTAGGCCTGCTCGGCGCAGTGGCCTTTGTTGCGGTGATCAACTACCTGCTCACCGCCATGCAGTGGGTCGAGCACACCGACCGGGTGATCGGCAACGCCAACGAGACGGTCAAGCTGTCGATCGACATGGAAACCGGCATGCGCGGCTTCCTGCTGACCGGCGACGAGCGTTTCCTCGACCCCTACGAGGTCGCCAAACCCCGCGTCCTGGGCAGCCTGGAAAGCCTCAAGGAGCTGGTTAAGGACAACCCCCAGCAGGTCGACCGGATCGACCGGCTGATTGCCCTGCAAAATGCCTGGAACAGCTTCGCCAGCGAAATGATCACCCAGCGCCGCAGCGGCGGTGACTTCCGGGCTTCGATCGGCAATGGCCGCGGCAAGCGCATCACCGACGAAATTCGCAAGGAATTCGATGCCCTGGTCGGCACCGAGCAACAGCTGCGCATGACGCGCACCGAGTCGGTCAGCTCGGTGACGGTGACATCCATTACCGTATTCGTGGTGCTGCTGGTTGGCCTGAGCGGGTTGCTGGCCTATTTCGGCCGTCGCGACCTGATGACCTTGTCCGGCACCTACAACGATAACCTGCAAGCCCAGGAACGTGCCGCCCAGCGCCTGGAACAGCAGGCCTGGCTGCGCGCTGGCCAGACGCAACTGGCCGAGCAAGTGCTGGGCCAACTGACCCTGCCGATGCTGGGCGAGAATATCCTGCGCTTTTTCGCCAGTTACCTGGGCAGCGTGGTCGGCGCCGTGTACGTACGCGACGAGCATGGCCGCCTGGTGCGTGTGGCCACCTATGGCCTGGCGGCCGAGGAGCAGGCCCGCGAGCAAGTGCTGGGCGACCATGCCGGGCTGCTGGCCCAGGCGGTGCGCGAAGGGCGCCTGCTGCGCCTGGACGACCTGCCGCAAGATTACTACCACCTGAGCTCTGGCCTTGGCAGCGGTTTGCCGCGCAGCGCACTGCTGATGCCGGCCAGCGACGACGGGCAGATCAATGGCGTGCTCGAACTCGGTTTCCTGCGCCCGCTGGTGGAGCGTGATGAAGAGTTGCTGCAGCGGGTGGGCGGCAACCTGGGCATTTCCATCGAAAGCGCCCGTTACCGCCAGCGCCTGCAGGAAGTGCTGGCTGAAACCCAGCAGCTCAACGAAGAGCTGCAAGTGCAGCAGGAAGAACTCAAAACCGCCAACGAAGAGCTTGAAGAACAGTCGCGGGTGCTCAAGGAGTCCCAGGCCCACCTGGAAACCCAGCAGGCCGAGCTTGAGCAAACCAATGAACAGCTGTCCGAGCGTACCGAGTCGCTGGACCGCAAGAACGACGAGCTGAGCCTGGCCCAGGAAGAGTTGCAGGCCCGTGCCGACGACCTGCAGCGTTCGAGCAAGTACAAGTCTGAATTCCTCGCCAACATGTCCCACGAGCTGCGCACGCCGCTCAACAGCTCGCTGATCCTGGCCAAGTTGCTGGCCGAGAACGGCGAGGGCAACCTCAGCGCCGAGCAGATCAAGTTCGCCGAGTCCATCTATTCGGCGGGCAACGACCTGCTCAACCTGATCAACGACATCCTCGACATCGCCAAGGTCGAGGCCGGCAAGCTGGAAGTGCGCCCGGAAAACACCCAGCTTGAGCGCCTGGTCGAGGGCCTGCGCGGCATGTTCCTGCCCATGGCCGAGCACAAGGGCCTGGCCTTCGAGGTCAGCGTCGAACCGCAGGTGCCGGCGACCCTGTTCACCGACCGCCAGCGCCTGGAGCAGGTGCTCAAGAACCTGCTGTCCAACGCCCTCAAGTTCACCGAACGCGGCCAGGTCAGCCTGAGCATCAGCCACCAGCCGGGCGCTGGCATCACCTTCTCGGTGCGCGACAGCGGCATCGGCATTGCTTCCGACCAGCTGGAGGCGATTTTCGGCGCCTTCCACCAGGTCGATGGCACCAGCAACCGCCGCTACGGCGGCACGGGCCTGGGCCTGTCGATTTCCCGTGACCTGGCGCACCTGCTGGGTGGGCAGATCAGCGTCGACAGCAGCCCCGGCAAGGGCAGCGTGTTCAACCTGACCCTGCCGGAGCACTTCGAGGCGCAAGGCAAGCCCATCGAAGCGCTGAGCCTGCGCCCGGCGGTCGATAGCCTGCCGCCGGCGCCCAAGGCCGCCGCACCGGCAGTGGTCAAGCGCCAGGCGCCTGCGTTCGCCGACGACCGCGACCGTGCACCGTTCAACAACCGCTGCATCCTGGTGATCGAGGACGAGCCCAACTTCGCCCGTATTCTGTTCGACCTGGCCCACGAGCTGGGCTACAGCTGCCTGGTGGCCCAGGCCGCAGACGAGGGCTACGAGCTGGCCGCGCAGTATGTGCCCGACGCCATCCTGCTGGACATGCGCTTGCCCGACCATTCCGGCCTCACCGTGCTGCAACGCTTGAAGGAGCAGGCCAGCACCCGGCACATCCCGGTGCACATCATTTCCGTGGAGGACCGCGTCGAGGCGGCCATGCACATGGGGGCGGTGGGCTATGCGGTCAAGCCCACCAGCCGCGAGGAACTCAAGGAAGTGTTTGCCCGCCTGGAAGCCAAGCTCACCCAGAAGCTCAAGCACATCCTGCTGGTGGAGGACGACGACCTGCAGCGTGAGAGCATCGCCCGCCTGATCGGTGACGATGACGTCGAGATCACCGCCGTGGCCATGGCCCAGGACGCCTTGGAGCTGCTGCGCGACAACATCTACGACTGCATGATCATCGACCTCAAGCTACCCGACATGCTCGGCAACGAGCTGCTCAAGCGCATGACCGCCGAGGACATCCGCGCCTTCCCGCCGGTGATCGTCTACACCGGGCGCAACCTCACCCGCGAGGAGGAGGCCGACCTGCTCAAGTATTCGCGCTCGATCATCATCAAGGGCGCGCGTTCGCCAGAGCGCCTGCTGGACGAAGTGACGTTGTTCCTGCACAAAGTCGAATCGCAGCTGTCCAACGAACGTCAGCGCATGCTCAAGACCGCGCGCAGCCGCGACAAGGTGTTCGAGGGGCGCAAGGTGCTGCTGGTGGACGACGATGTGCGTAACATCTTCGCCCTGACCAGCGCGCTGGAGCACAAGGGCGCCATCGTCGAAATCGGCCGCAACGGGCGCGAGGCCATCGAGCAACTGGAGCGCAACGACGACATCGACCTGGTGCTGATGGACGTGATGATGCCGGAGATGGACGGCTTCGAGGCCACTCGCCTGATTCGCCAGCAGCCGCGCTGGCGCAAGCTGCCGATCATCGCCGTCACCGCCAAGGCGATGAAGGACGACCAGCAACGTTGCCTGCAGGCGGGCGCCAATGATTACCTCGCCAAGCCGATCGACCTGGACCGCTTGTTCTCGTTGATCCGCGTGTGGCTGCCGCAACTGGAGCGAATTTGACTAGCGAACGTAACACCGATATCGAGATCCGGCTGCTGATCGAGGCGATCTACCTCAAGTACAGCTACGACTTTCGCAATTACTCCGGCGCCTCGATCAAGCGCCGGATCCTGCACGCACTGCGCCAGTTCAGCTGCCTGACGGTGTCGGCGTTGCAGGAGCGGGTGCTGCACGACCCGGGCATGTTCATGCAGTTGCTGCAGTACCTGACGATTCCGGTCAGCGAAATGTTCCGCGACCCCTGCCACTTCCTGGCCTTGCGCCAGGAGGTGGTGCCGCTGCTGCGCACCTGGCCGTCGATCAAGGTGTGGATCGCTGGCTGCAGCACGGGCGAGGAGGTGTACTCCATGGCCATCCTGCTGCGCGAGGAAGGGCTGCTGGAGCGCACCATCATCTATGCCACCGACATCAACCCGCACTCGCTGGATCGCGCCAAGCAGGGTATCTACTCGGTGCAGAGCATGAAGGAATACGAGGAAAACTACCGCCTGGCCGGTGGCCGCCGGGACTTCTCCGAGTACTACACAGCGGCCTATGGCAACGCCATCATGGACAGCAGCCTGCGCGAGAACGTGACCTTCGCCGACCACAGCCTGGCCACCGACAGTGTGTTTTCCGAAACCCAGCTGGTGTCGTGCCGCAACGTGCTCATTTATTTCAACAAGGACCTGCAAGACCGCGCCCTGGGCCTGTTCCACGAGTCCCTGTGCCACCGTGGCTTCCTGGTGCTGGGCAGCAAGGAATCGGTGGACTTTTCCGCCTACAGCGACCGCTTCGAGCCGTTGGTCAAGCCTGAACGGATTTTCCGCAAATCATGAAGGGCGTGCGCGCGGTGGTGATCGGCGCCTCGGCGGGCGGCGTCACGGCACTGTTCACCGTGCTGGGCAGCCTGCCGGAGCACTTCGCCATCCCGGTGCTGTGCGTGTTGCACCTGCCCGATGACCGCCACAGCCAGCTGGCCGAAGTGCTGGAGCGGCGCCTGCACCGGCCGGTGCGCCAGGCCGCGGACAAGCAAGTGATCAGCGCGGGGCAAGTCTACGTGGCCGGGCCGGGCTATCACCTGTCGGTGGAAACCGACTTCAGCCTGTCACTGAGCCAGGAAGAACCGGTGCACTTCTCGCGCCCGGCCATTGACTACCTGTTCACCTCGGCAGCCGATGCCTATGGCGCCGGGCTGCTCGGCATCCTGCTCACCGGGGCCAACGAGGATGGCGCCGAAGGCCTTGCCTACATCAAGAACAGCGGCGGCCGGACCGTGGTCCAGGACCCCCGCGATGCACAGGTGGCGCTGATGCCCGAGGCCGCCCTGGCCTTGCACCAGCCCGACCTAATCCTTTCTCTGAGCGGTATCGGGCAGTTGCTCGCCACCCTGGAACCCTGCGCATGCTAAGCCTCACCCCTGCCAAACTGCTGATCGTCGACGACCTGCCGGAAAACCTGCTGGCCCTCGATGCCCTGATCCAGGGCGAGGACCGCGAGGTGCACCAGGCACAGTCGGCAGAGGCGGCCTTGTCGCTGTTGCTCGAACACGAGTTTGCCCTGGCCATCCTCGATGTGCAGATGCCGGGCATGAACGGCTTCGAGCTGGCCGAGCTGATGCGGGGTACGGAAAAGACCCGCAATATCCCGATCGTCTTCGTTACCGCGGCCGGGCGCGAGATGAACTACGCCTTCAAAGGTTATGAAAGCGGCGCAGTGGACTTTCTGCACAAGCCTCTGGACACCCTGGCGGTGAAAAGCAAGGTGTCGGTGTTCGTCGACCTGTACCGCCAGCGCAAGGTCCTCGACCGCCAGTTGCAGGCCCTGGAGCGCAGCCGCCAGGAGCAGGAGATACTGCTGGGGCAGTTGCAGACGGCGCGTTGCGAACTGGAGCACGCCGTGCGCATGCGCGACGACTTCATGTCGATCGTCTCCCACGAAGTGCGCACGCCGCTCAATGGCCTGATCCTGGAAACCCAACTGCGCAAGATGCACCTGGCCCGTGGCAACCTTGGCGCCTTCAGCGCCGACAAGCTGCAGGCGATGGTCGAGCGTGACGAGCGGCAGATCAACAGCCTGATCCGCCTGATCGAGGACATGCTGGACGTGTCGCGCATCCGCACCGGCAAACTGTCGCTGCGCCCACGCCCATTCGACCTGGGGCAACTGGTGCAAGGCCTGGTGGAGAACTTCGCCGCCCAGGCCACGGCCCAGGGCACGCAGATCGTGTTGCAGCGTTGCCAGGCGCTGGTGGGCGAGTGGGATGAATTTCGGATTGAACAAGTACTGGCCAACCTGTTGTCCAATGCCTTGCGTTACGGCGAGCGGCAACCGGTGGAGGTGCGGGTGTTCGAGCAGGAGGGCATGGCCTGGGTACAGGTGCAGGACCACGGCATCGGCATCAGCGCCGCCAACCAGCAGCGGATTTTCCAGCAGTTCGAGCGGGTGGCCACCCAGCATGCCAGCGGCGGGCTGGGCCTGGGGCTGTACATCTCGGAGCAGATCGTGCATGCCCATGGCGGCCGCATCCAGGTGCACAGCGAAGTCGGCGAGGGCGCCACGTTCAGCCTGCTGCTGCCGCTGGCGGGTGTGACCGAACAAAATGACCAGGTGCGGGCAACCTCTGCCTAGGCCTGGGGTCTGATGGCCAACTGTATGAATTTCAAGGCGTTATCATGAGCGAAGATGCACAAGATGTGGTGTTGGTCGTTGAGGATGAGCCGGCGATCCGGATGATCCTGCGCGATTACCTGGCAGGTGAGGGCTACCACGTGCTGGTGGCCGAGGATGGCGAGCAGGCATTCGCCATTCTGGCGAGCAAGCCGCACCTGGACCTGATGGTGACGGACTTCCGCTTGCCAGGTGGTATTTCCGGGGTGGAGATTGCCGAGCCTGCGGTGAAGCTGCGCCCGGACCTGAAGGTGATCTTCATCAGCGGTTACCCGGCGGAAATCCTCGAGTCCGGCAGCCCGATCGCGCGCAAGGCGCCGATTCTGGCCAAGCCGTTCGACCTCGATACCCTGCACGAGCAGATTCAGGCCCTGTTGCGCTAGCCTGTGCCGGCCTCTTCGCGGGGCGAGCCCGCTCCTACGGATACAGCGCAGCGCCCAGGGGTGTGTGCGACCCCTGTAGGAGCGGGCTTGCCCCGCGAAGAGGCCGGCACAGCCTAGCGCAAAATCCGCTCAACCCCACCCACCAGCAGGCGCTCCATCAACCCAAGCCCCTGTTCCTCAGGCAGCCCCTTGAGCATCCCAGGCAACTGGTTGAGCAAGGTCGCCAGCACATGCGCCGTGGCCACCCACTCCTCTTTTTGCAGCATGGAACGCGGCGCAATGAGCCGCAGCAACCCTGCCTCATAGCCCTTCCTCAGCACCGCCAAGCGCGCTTGCTGCGCCTCACTCAAACAGCACAAGTCCCGCTCGGCCAGGCGAAACTGCAACGGCCGTTCGGCATGCAATTGCCAATGCGCGGCAATCAGGCAACCCATGGCCGAGGCCCCGCGTGCCATGGCCCGGCGGCCTTGCTCCAGGGTGGCTTGCAGTTCCTCGTACAGCTCCTCGATCAGGTCGTACAGCAGGTCTTGCTTGCTGGGGAAATGGTGATACAGGGAGCCTGCGGTCAAGCCCACATGCGCCGCCAGCTCGCGCATGCTGACCTGGCCGAAGCCCTTTTCGGCGAACAGCGCCATGGCCCGGTCGCGTCGCTCCTCGAAGTTGGCACAGCGCATCGCGGCATTGACCGGGGGCATGGCCTGCGCTCCTAGTAGGTGAAGAAACCGCGGCCGCTCTTGCGCCCCAGCCAGCCGGCCGCGACCATTTCCTTGAGCAGCGGGGCAGGGCGGTACTTGCTGTCGTTGAAGCCTTCGTGGAAGGCCTGCATGATCGCCAGCAAGGTATCCAGGCCGATCAGGTCGGCCAGGGCCAGCGGGCCGATCGGCTGGTTGCAGCCAAGGCGCATGCCGGTGTCGATGTCCTCGGCGCTGGCCAGGCCTTCCTGGCGCACGAAGATCGCTTCGTTGATCATTGGCACCAGGATGCGGTTGACCACGAAGCCTGGGCGGTTACCGGCGGTGATTGGCGTCTTGCCGAGCTTTTCGGTCACCAGCAGGGCCTGGGCATAGGTGCTGTCGCAGGTCTGCAGGCCACGGATGATTTCCACCAGGGCCATCATCGGCACGGGGTTGAAGAAGTGCACGCCGATAAAGCGCTGCGGCTGTTCGATGCTGGCCGCAAGCTCGGTCACCGACAGCGACGAGGTGTTGGTGGCGATCAGGCAGTCTGCGCCTACGTTGGCCGCCACCTGCTGCAGAATGCGCTGCTTAAGCGCCAGGTTTTCGGTGGCCGCCTCGATCACCAACTGCGCAGTGGCCAGCTCGGCGTAGTCGGTGCTGGTGCGAATGCGGGTTTTCGCCGCCGCCGCGCGTTCGGCATCGAGGGTGCCTTTGCTCACCTGGCGCTCCAGGTTCTTGCCCAGGGTCGCCACGCCGCGCTCCAGCGCCGCCTGCGACACGTCCACCAGCAGCACCTGGTAGCCGGCCACCGCGCACACCTGGGCGATGCCGTTGCCCATGGTGCCCGCGCCGATCACTGCAATCTGTTCAATGCTCATGCTGGTGCCCCCCTCAAACTCGCTCGAAGACCACGGCGATGCCCTGGCCACCGCCGATGCACATGGTCGCCAGGGCGTAGCGGCCCTGGATCCGCTGCAGCTCATGGATGGCCTTGGTGGCGATGATCGCCCCGGTAGCGCCGACCGGGTGGCCGAGGGAAATGCCCGAGCCGTTGGGGTTGACCTTTTCCGGGTCGAAGCCCAGTTCGCGGGCTACTGCGCAGGCCTGGGCGGCGAAGGCTTCGTTGGACTCGATCACGTCCAGGTCGGCCACCGTGAGGCCCGCTTTTTCCAGCACCTTGCGCGTGGCCGGGATCGGCCCCAGGCCCATCAGCTCCGGCTCCACGCCAGCGTGGGCGTAGGCCACCAGGCGCGCCAAGGGCTTGAGGCCAAGGCGGCGCACGGCATCAGCGGTGGCCAGCACCAGGCCGGCGGCGCCGTCGTTGATGCCGCTGGCGTTACCGGCGGTGACGGTGCCGTCTTTCTTGAACACGGTCTTCATGGCGGCCAGTTGCTCGGCGCTGACGTCGGCACGCACGTGCTCGTCGATGGCGAATTGCACGCTGCCTTTGCGGGTTTTCAGTTCCAGCGGCACGATCTGGCTGTCGAAACGGCCCTCGGCCTGGGCGCGGGCGGCGCGGCGCTGGCTGGTCAGGGCCAGCTCATCCTGCATTTCGCGGCTGATGCCCAGCTTGGCGGCGACGTTTTCGGCGGTGATGCCCATGTGGAAGTGTTCGAAGGGGTCTTGCAGCACGCCGACGGTGTAGTCGATGCCCTGCAGGTCGCCCATGCGTGCACCCCAACGGGCTTGCGGCAGCAGGTACGGGCCGCGGCTCATGGACTCGGCGCCGGCGGCCAGGGCCACCTCGGCATCGCCCAGGGCCAGGCACTGGGCCGCCGACACGATGGCCTGCAGGCCCGAGCCGCACAGGCGGTTGACGTTGAAGGCCGGGGTTTCCTTGGGAATGCCGGCGTTCATGGCGGCCACCCGCGACAGGTAGGCATCACGCGGCTCGGTCGGGATGACGTTGGCCATCACCACATGGCCGATCTGCTCGGCAGGCACCCCTGAGCGCTCGATGGCGGCGCGGGTCACGGCGGTGGCGAGGTCTGCCAGGGGCAGGTCCTTGAGGGCGCCTCCGAAGCCACCGATGGCGGTACGGACGGCACTGACGACATAGATTTCTGCGTTGCTCATGGCGGCTCCATTGCGTGGGCATGGCGGGAGCGGGCCAGGCTCTGCGAGAATGGCCGGCGATCCCGGATGGGGTCCGAGTCTAGGCAAAGGCTTTAGCGCAGCCTATGCCGGATCTGTTCAGTCAACCTGGCACTTTTTGCCACTCAGCATAGACAGCGAATTCCCATGCGCGATACCGATACGGTCGCGGTGTACTTTCTCAACGCCATGCTCCACGCCCTGCGCGAGCAGCCCGAGGCCCGTGATGCGCGGCTGCGCGGGGTGGGCATCGATCCGGCGCTGCTCGGCCAGCCCCAGGCGCGGGTGCCGGCCAAGGCCTTTGCCCAGCTATGGCTGGAAATGATCGCGCTGCTGGGCGATGAGTTCTTCCAGCTCGACAGCCATGGCATGCCGCTGGGCAGCTTCGCCTTGATCTGCCGGGGGTTGATCCAGGAGCCGAACCTGGAAAAGGCCTTGCGCCAGTGCCTGGGCAATTTCGGCCTGTTCCTGCGCGACCTGCAGGGCAGCCTGACGGTGCGCGGCGTGCGTGCGGTGATTGTTGTGCGCTCGGCCATCGCCGACCCGCTGACTCGGGTTTACGCCGAGGAAACCTACTTGGTGCTGGTCGTCGGGCTGCTGTGCTGGCTGGCCGGGCGGCGCATCGCCATCGACCGCACGGAGTTGGCCGTGGCCCGCCCGGCCCAGGATGATGACCCGCTGCTGTGGGGGCCAGACTTGCGCCTGGGCAGCGGGCGTACCGAGGTTGAGTTCGACAGCGCCTGGCTGCGCTTGCCGGTGGTGCAGGACTTGGCGGGGTTGAAGACTTTCCTGCGCAGTGCACCCCAGGGGCTGGTGATTCGTTTTCGCAACCACAACGGTTTGGTGGCCCAGGTGTACCGGCACCTGCGCACCCGCCATTACGGGCAGTGGCCGACCTTGGCGGCATTGGCCGAGCGCCAGGGCATCAGTGCCAGCACCTTTCGCCGGCAATTGGAGCGTGAGGGGCGTTCGTACCAGCAGATCAAGGACGAGGTGCGCCGAGCCATGGCCTTCGAGCGCTTGCGCGAGGGGGTGTTGAGCATTGCCGAAATTGCCGAACAGGCCGGGTTCCAGGAGCCCAGTGCGTTTCACCGGGCGTTCAAGAAGTGGACGGGGCAGAGCCCGGGCAGTTACCGCGCGAGGTTGGCGATTCCGTAGGGGATGTCAGCCCTATGGAAACATCTGATTTAACAAAGAACCCTGTAGGAGCGGGCTTGCCCCGCGAACACCGGCGAAGCCGGTGCCACGCACCGCGTCGCCTGCTTCGCGGGGCAAGCCCGCTCCTACAACAGAGGATGGGCGCGCGCCTGGGCGGTCAATCTTCCAGCTGCGCCGCCAGCGCCTTGACCCGCTGCAGCTCGCCCTTGGCCACTTTGGCCACCTTCGCCCCATACTCGGCATCGGCCTTGTACAGGAACGACAGCATGATGTGCTTGCTCTCGTCATCGGCCACCGCCAGCGACTGGCCGAAACTGTTCACCAGGTCGCGCTGCTCGCTGGCCGAATACGACCGGTACAGCTCACCGGCCTGGCGGAAGTTCTGCTCCCGGGCGATGCCTTGCTGCTGGCTGGTGCCGCTCAAGGCCAGCTGGCTGGCGCGGGCCGTCGGGCTGACCATGCTCGGCTGCAGGCGGCTCGGCTCGTAGTTGACCATGCTGCGGCTACGGTTGGGGTTCAGTGCGCCGTCCTGGTTGCCATTGTTGACCGCCGCCCGGGGCTGGTTGATCGGCAGGCTGCCGGCATTGGCGCCCACCCGGTACATCTGCGTGTCGGCGTAGGAGAACAGGCGACCTTGCAGCAGGCGGTCCTCGGAAGGCTCGATGCCGGTGATCAGGTTGGAAGGGGCCAGGGCGACCTGTTCGGTTTCCTGGAAGTGGTTGCCGACATTGCGGTTGAGTACCATCTGCCCAACTCGGCGCTCAGGCACGTCGGGCCAGATCTTGGTGGCGTCCAGCGGGTCGAAGTCGAAGCTTGCCAGTTGCTCGGGGCGCAGGGTCTGGATGTACAGGTCCCATTTGGGGAAGTCGCCCCGGTTAATGGCGTGGACCAAATCCTCGGTCATGTGGCTGAAGTGCTTGGCCTGGATTTTTTCCACCGCCCTGGGGTCGAGGTTTTCCTGCCCCTGCAGGCTTTTCCAGCGGAACTTCACGTAGGTGGCCTGCCCCCGGGCGTTGACGAATTTATAGGCATGCACGCTGTTGCCGTCCATGTGCCGGTAGCTTTTCGGCGTGCCTTGGTTGGAGTACAGCAGCGTCAGGGTGCGCGTGGCTTCGGGCATGTGCGAGAACAGGTCGAAGCGCCGGGCATCGTTGCCCAGGTTGGTGCGCGGGTCTGGCTTGAAGGCGTGGACCATGTCCGGGAACTTGATGGCATCGCGGATGAAGAAGGTCGGGAAGTTGTTGCCCAACAAGTCCCAGTTGCCGCTGCTGGTATAAAACCGGGTGGCGAAGCCGCGGGGGTCGCGCAGGGTTTCCGGTGAATGCAGGCCGTGCACCACCGAGGAGAAACGCACGAACACCGGGGTTTTCTTACCGGGGGTGAACAACGCAGCCTGGGTGAGTGCAGAGAGGTCTTCGAAGGCGGTGAATTCACCATGGGCACCGGTGCCGCGGGCGTGTACCACGCGCTCCGGTACGCGCTCACGGTCGAAGCGTTGCAGCTTCTGGATCAGCTGCACATCCTGCAGCAGGGTCGGGCCTGCGTTGCCTGCAGTTTGCGAATGCTGGTTGTCGCCCACCGCCGCGCCGTTGTCGCGGGTCAGGGGGGCGGCCAGCAGCGTGGGGCTGACGATCACGGTGGCACACAGGATGGCCAATGCAGCACGGCGGTGGCGGGTGGCTCGCATGGAAGGGCGCTCGCTTGATGAAGGAAGCGCCGATGCTAGTAAGACCGTAGGTTGCGCACAGTAGGTGGCTTCTACCTGTAGCGTAGGAAAGGGCGGTGCAGCTACACCCGATTGACGGGGATCAAGCGGGCACCATGGCAAAGCCCACGCCGAACCGGTTCCAGGCGTTGATGGTGGCGATGGCCAGGGTCAGGTTGACCACTTCGGCCGGTTCGAAATGCGCCTGCAGTGCCTCGTACTCCGGCTGCGGTGCGCCGCGCTCGGGCAGGCGGGTCAGGCATTCCACCCAGGCCAGCGCAGCGCGCTCCCGGGGGCTGAAGTAGCGGGTTTCCTGCCAGACGCTCAGGGTTTGCAGGCGGGCCTCGGTTTCCCCGGCCTGGCGCGCATCGTTGGCGTGCAGGTTCACGCAGTAGGCGCAGCCGTTGATCTGCGAGGCGCGCAGGCGAACCAGTTCGAGCAGCGAGTTTTCCAGGCCGGTTTTGGCCAGGGCCTGTTCCAGGCCGACCATGGCCTTATAGGCCTCGGGTGCGTGCTTGGCCCATTCGATACGGTTGTGCATGGTGTGCTCCAGAGCATGTGGGGTGGACAAGGCGCTACCTTAACGGCCACGGAGGCGCTGCCCGATAGCCAATTGGCCGCTTTGCCAGGAGGCCAATCGCGAGCATTCAGGAGGCCACTGACCTGCATCCAATCTCTTCATTTCTGCCTTGACCGATCAGCCAGGATAATGCCCGGATTGTGTATCTGGAGTGGCGATTCGTGATGAGAGGGGCATTGAACCTGTTGCTGGTGGTGTTGCTGGCACTGAACCTGCGGCCGATCCTGACTAGCATTGGCCCGTTGCTGGAGCCAATGCGTGCCAGCACCGGGCTGGGTTACCAGCAGGCGGCGCTGCTGACCGCGCTGCCGGTGCTGTGCATGGGCCTGGTGCCGCTGCTGCAGCCCTGGCTGCGGCGCTGGATCAGCGAGCATGGCGGCATGCTCGGCGGCCTTGCGGCCATTGGCCTGGCCTGCCTGTGGCGGCTGCAACTGGACAGCGCCTGGGCGCTGATTGCCAGCGCCGTGCTGGCCGGCCTGGGCGTGGCGGTGGTGCAGGGGATGATGCCGGGCCTGGTCAACCGCTGGTTCCCCACGCGCCTGGCGGCGGCGATGGGCCTGTACTCGGCCGCGTTGATGAGCGGCGGCGGCCTGGCAGCCGTACTTGGCCCGCATGTCAGCGGGCATTTCGGGCACTGGCAGGCCGGCCTTGGCCTGTGGGCGATACCGGCGCTGCTGGCGGTGCTGGCCTGGGCCACCCTGCGCCCGCGCCAGGGCGCGGCGAAACTGGCCGGCGCCGCCGAGGGGCACTGGTTCGGCACGCGCCGGGCATGGTTGCTGGCGCTGTACTTCGGCCTGATCAATGGCGGCTACACCAGCATGGTCGCCTGGTTGCCGGCCTACCACCTGGAGCACGGCGGCACGGCCCAGGGGGGCGGCGACCTGGTGGGGCTGATGACCGTCTTCCAGGTGTGTGGCGCCCTGGGCCTGCCGCTGCTGCTGCGCCGTTTCAGCGACCGGCGCCCGGGCCTGTGGCTGGCGTTGTCGATCCAGCTGCTGGGCTTTCTCGGCCTGCTGCTGGCGCCGGGCCTGATGATGGGCGTGTGGGTGGCGATGATTGGCTTTGGCCTCGGGGCGTGCTTCAGCCTGAGCCTGACCTTGACCCTGGAACATCTGAAAACCCCGGGTGAAGCCGGCAGCCTGGCGGCGTTCGTGCAGGGCATCGGCTTTATCGTGACCGGCATCATTCCCTACATCACCGGCTGGTTGCGCGATGTCAGCGGCGATTTCCAGGCATCTTGGACGCTGCTGACGGTTACCGTGCTGGCCATGCTGCTGGTCACCGCCTGCTTCGCCCCGCGTGGCTATGCCGCCGCCATTGCCCGGCCAGGGCAGGGGGCGCGCAGCGCTGCGCTCAGCTAAGGCGCTGCAGGGTATCGCGCACCCGGTCCAGGGCCGGGTCGATGTCCAGCAGTTCGATGGCGCCGAAGCCCAGCAACAGGCCCGGGCGCACCGGTGCTTCGCTGAAGAACGGCGCCAGCGAATACAGGCCCACTTCGACCCGGCGCGCCAGGCTGGCGAGCAGCTCCACATCCACCCCCGGCCGCGCCAGGGCGCTGAGGTGAAACCCGGCATTGGCCGGCACGGCGCTCAGCCAGGGGGCCAGGTCGCCGTCCAGGCGCGCCAGGATGCGTTCGCGGCGGGCACTGTAGATGTCGTGGCAGCGGCGGATGTGCTTGTTCAGGTGGCCTTCGCCAATGAACCGTGCCAGGGCCCACTGCAGCAGCGTTGGGCTGTGCCAGTCGCTCAGGTGCTTGGCCACGCAGGCGGCCTGCAGCACGGCTGGCGGCAGCACGGCGTAGCCCAGGCGCAGTTCGGGCAGTAGGGTTTTGGAGAAGGTGCCCACATACGCCACCAGGCCCTGCCGGTCGAGGCGCTGCAAGGCGTCGCAGGCGCGGCCCTGGTAGCGGAATTCGCAGTCGTAGTCGTCCTCGATGATCAAGGCACCCAGCTCGGCAGCCTTGGCCAGCAAGGCGTGGCGGCGCCGTTCGCTCATCGGCATGCCCAGCGGGAATTGGTGCGAGGGCGTGACGTAGATCAGCCGGGTGCCACCTGCGATTTGCTCGACACACAGCCCCTCGTCGTCCACCGGCACCGACTGCAGCCGGGCGCCCAAGGCCAGGAACAGCTGGCGTGCCGGTGGGTAGCCGGGGTCTTCCATTGCCACCGGGCAGCCCGGTTCGACCAGTACCCGGGCGATCAGGTCCAGCGCCTGCTGGGCACCGTTGCACACCAGCACATCGGCGCTGCTGCAATGCACGCCGCGGGCGTAGGCGATGTGGTGGGCAATGGCCTCGCGCAATTCGGGCAGGCCCTGGGCGGAAAACTGCCGTTCGGGGTGCCGCTGGCTGCGGCGCAAGGCGTAGTTCAGGCAACTGCGCCACTGGTCGAAGGGAAACTGCGCCTTGCTCGAAGCCCCGCCAACGAAGTCGTAGCGCGACGGCGTTTCCTGGGCGCGCCGGCCCAGCACGGTGGCGCGTTGCTGCCAGCGCTCCAGCGAGGCCGCAGCTGCCAGCGACACGGCCTGGGCCTGGGCTGCGCGCTGGGGCTGGCGTGGGGTGATGAACGTGCCGCGGCCGACCACGCCGCTGAGCAGGTTGTCGTAGGTCAGGCGCGAGTAAGCCTCGGCCACGGTCTTGCGCGACACCCCGAGTTGTTCGGCCAGCAGGCGGGTAGGGGGTAGCTGGGAGCCGGCGGCGAGGTGGCCGCTGTCGATGCCAGCACGCAGCTGCTGGTACAGCTGCTCGGCCAGGCCTTTGCGCCCTTCGAGGCGGATGTGCAGTTCCATGGGGAGGGTCCGTAGCGCGCAAGTGCAGAGGATAGCGGATTGAATGAAGAAGGCCATGCCCAGGTGAAATCGGCGGGCCGCTGCGTCCTGATTTGGTGCGCGCCTGCCTCAAGTTAAGTCATAATGCACAGCTCAGTCGATTATCACGGGTAAAACTGTGCATTAAGCACATGTTTTGCTATGACGCATGCCCGCATTTTCCGCGCATGCCCCGGTACCCCGAAGCGGCCCGCATCTTGCTGTCTGAGCGCCATCTATCACCCTCGGAGCCCCACCCATGACTGCCCCCAGCGAATTCCCGCTGTCCGAAGCCCCGCCGTCCGCACGCAAGGGCCTGTTGCCCATCGCCATGGTGCTGTTCAGCTTTACCTTTTTCACCGGCACCATGTTCGCCGGCGGCAAACTCGGCATGGCCTTCAATTTCGCCGACATGCTATGGATCGCCGCCATCGGCAACAGCTTGCTGGCGCTGTATGCCGCCGCGCTGGCGTTCATCGCCTCGCGCAGCGGCCTGAATACCGTGCTGATGGGGCGCTTCTGCTTCGGCGAGGCGGGCAGCCGGCTGTCGGACTTCTTGCTGGGCTTCGCGGAACTGGGCTGGTACGCCTGGGGCACCGCCACCGTGGCCATCGTGCTGGTGAAGATGCTCGGCCTGGGCGAAGGTTTCAGCACCCCGCTGATGGTGCTGTTCGGCCTGGGCTTCAGCTTGACCGCGATCATCGGCTTCAAGGGCCTGGACCTGTTGTCGCGGGTGTCGGTGCCGCTGATGTTCGTGCTGCTGGTGATCTCGATGGTGTTGGCCACCCGCCATGTGGGCGGCCTGGCGCAACTGGCAGCGCTGGTGCCCCACGAGGCGATGACCTTCTCGGCGGCGGTGACCATGGTCTTTGGCACCTTCGCCAGTGGCGCCACCCAGGCCACCAACTGGACCCGCCTGTCACGCAGCGGGCGGGTGGCGGTAACGGCCAGTGTGGTTGCCTTCCTGCTCGGCAACGGCCTGATGGTGGTGGCCGGAGCCTGGTGCGCAATGGTTTACCAGCAGGCCGATATCGTCGAGGTGATGATCCTGCAGGGCCTGTCGTTCGCTGCAGTGGTGATGCTCTGCCTGAACCTGTGGACCATCCAGGGCCCGACCATCTACAACGTGTCGGCCGCGGCCTGCCACCTGCTGCGCAGCGAGCGCCGGCGCACCATGACCCTGGCCGCTGCCGGCGTGGGGATCGTGCTGGCGGTGGGCGGCATGTATGAAATGCTGATTCCGTTCCTGGTGCTGCTGGGCTCGATCATTCCGCCGGTGGGCGGGGTGATCATGGCCGACTTCTGGTACCGCCACCGTGGCAAGTACCCGGCGCTGGCGGCGGTGAACCTGCCGCGCTACAACCTGACCGGCCTGGTGGCCTATGCCGTGGGCGCGGTCCTGGCCTATAGCTCGCCGTGGGTTGCACCGCTGGTGGGGATTGGCGCTTCGGCACTGTGCTACATCGCACTGCTGGAGCTGGGCGGCAAGGGCAAGCCGGTCGTAACGGAGCAGGTCGAGCCGTGAGCCTGGCCCTGGAAGAACTGCTGCGCCTGCCGGGCCTGGAAGTGATGGCCGTGCGTGCGGGCGCGCGCAACCTGCAGCGCACGGTGCGCTGGCTATACGTGGCGGAGAACGAAGGCATCGCCGAATGGGTGATCGGCGGTGAGCTGGTGTTCGTCACCGGCATCAACCACCCTCGCGAGCAAGCCAACCTGCTGCGCCTGGTGGAGGATGGGGATGCCGTGGGCATCGCCGGGCTGGTGATTCTCACCGGTGGTGGCTATATCCAGGCCATTCCACAGGCGGTGGTCGAGCGTGCCGAACAACTGGGCCTGCCCCTGATCGAGCAGCCTTATGCGCTGAAGATGGTACTGGTCACCCACCTGATCGGCACCGCGCTGGTGCAGATGGGCCAGGTGCGGCGATCGCGCCACGACCTGCTGGGGCAATTGCTGACCGGCGACTACCCGAGCCTGGCCATCGCCCGCCAGCGTGCCGCGCACCTGCAACTGCCTCTGGACCAGCCGCAGCGCCTGGTCGCCTTGCGCCTGTCGGCGGTCGAGGCGCTGTTTCAGCGCCACGGGGCCGAGCAGGGCGAGCGCCTGTGGCAACAGACCCGCCAGGCATTGGAAGACCAGCTCGACGCCTGGTGCCGGCGCCTGCCGGGGGCGATGCACGCCGTGCTACCGGGTGAGCTGTTCATCCTGCTGCTGCCCGAGCAGGCCGGCCTGCGCGAGGCACTGGCGCGGCTGCACAAGCAGCTGCTACAAGCGGCAGGCGAGCTTGAGCTGTTCATGGGCCTGTCGACTACCGTGCGTGACTGTGCGCATTACCGCCAGGCCCTTCACGAAGCGCGCCAGGCCCTGGATGTGGCGCACAACCTGCGCCCGGCCACGGGCCTTTGCGATTTCAGCGAGCTGGGCGTATTGCGCCTGCTGCAGGGCATTGGCGACCGTGCGGTGATCGACGCCTTCGTCGCCCAGACCCTCGGCCCGCTGATCGAAACCGGGCGCAAGCACCCCCATGCCTTGCTGCACACCCTCGATGCGCTGCTGGGCGAGAACGGCAACGGGCAACGCGCCGCCCAGCGCCTGGGCCTGCACCGCAACACCATCAACCAACGCATGCAACGTATCGAACAACTGAGCGGCCTGTCGCTCGACGACCCCCTGTTTCGCATGAACGCCTCGGTCGCACTGCTGATCTGGCGCATGTCCGAAGCCAATAACAAGGAGTAACGCCTGATGAATATCGTCAACGCCCGCTTGCGCGGCAAACCTGGCCTGCACCGAATCGAACTGGCAGGCGAGCGCATTGCCGCGATCCACGCCCAGCACGACGTGGTGGCTACCAACCCCGGTGACATCGACGCCCGGCAAAACCTGGTGACCGCGCCGTTCGTGGAACCGCACATCCACCTTGACGCCACCCTGACTGCGGGCGAGCCGGCCTGGAACATGAGCGGTACGCTGTTCGAGGGTATCGAGCGCTGGGCCGAGCGCAAGGCCATGACCACCCACGAGGACATCAAGACCCGCGCCATCAAGACCATCGGCATGCTGGTGGACCATGGCATCCAGCACGTGCGCACCCACGTCGATGTCACCGACCCGACCCTGGTCGCGCTCAAGGCCATGGTCGAGGTACGCGAGGAAGTGCGCCACCTGGTCGACCTGCAAATCGTCGCCTTCCCCCAGGAAGGTATCGAGAGCTACGACAACGGCCGCGCCTTGATGACCGAGGCGGTGGCCCTGGGCGCCGATGTGGTCGGTGGCATCCCGCATTTTGAAAACACCCGTGACCAGGGCGTGTCATCGATCAAGTTCCTCATGGACCTGGCCGAGCGCACCGGTTGCCTGGTGGATGTGCACTGCGATGAAACCGACGACCCGCAGTCGCGCTTCCTGGAAGTGCTGGCCGAAGAAGCGCGGGTGCGTGGCATGGGCGAGCGCGTGACGGCCAGCCACACCGTGGCCATGGGTTCCTACGACAATGCCTATTGCTCCAAGCTGTTCCGCCTGCTCAAGCGTTCGGGCATCAACTTTGTTTCCTGCCCAACCGAAAGCATCCACCTGCAGGGCCGTTTCGACACCTGGCCCAAGCGCCGTGGTGTGACCCGCGTGGGCGAACTGGACCGCGCCGGCATCAACGTCTGCTTCGGCCAGGATTCGATCGTCGACCCTTGGTATCCGCTGGGCAACGGTAATATCCTGCGGGTGCTGGAAGCGGGCCTGCACATCTGCCATATGCTGGGTTACGAGGACATCCAGCGCTCGTTGGACCTGATCACCGACAACAGCGCACGTACCCTGAACCTGGGCGAGCGCTACGGCATCGAAGTGGGCCGCCCGGCCAACCTGCTGGTGCTGTCGGCCCCGGATGACTACGAGATGATCCGCAGCCAGGGGCATGCGCTGGTGTCGATTCGTGCTGGCAAGGTGCTGATGCAGCGCACGCCGGCGCAGGTCGAGCGTTTCGCCTGACACCCCCGCCTAGGCCTGGTAGGAGCGAGCGCAGCTCGCGATGGGCTGCAAAGCAGCCCCGGCATTCTGTGCAGCGAAGCTTGAAACCCGGGGCCGCTGCGCGCCCTATCGCGAGCTACGCTCGCTCCTACCAGGCTGGCGTAGGTCCGGGCTGTGTGAAAGGACAAAGGCAGACATTCGCCCCCGGCTCTGGCATGGTAACCGCCTCTGTTAGCCAAACAGCCCTGTCATGGATGCCTTCTACCTCATCGCCCTCGGCGCCGTCGTTGCCGGTTTCGTCCAGGGCCTTTCCGGTTTTGCCTTCGGCATGGTCGCCATGTCGTTCTGGGCCTGGGGCCTGGAGCCCCGGCTGGCTGCCTCGCTCACCGTATTCGGCAGCCTCACCGGCCAACTGATCGCCGTGTTCAGCGTGCGCCGCGGCTTCAGCTGGCCGCTGCTGTGGCCCTTTGTGCTGGGCGGCTTGGCGGGCATTCCGCTGGGGGTGTGGGTGCTGCCGTACCTGGACATGCTGTGGTTCAAGGCCGTGTTCGGCACCTTGCTGGTGCTGTGGTGCCCATTGATGCTGCTGGCGCCGCGCCTGCCCCGGCTACCGGGCAACCGCCTGGCCGACGGCGCGGTAGGCGTGGTCGGCGGTGCCCTGGGCGGCATTGGCGGCTTCACCGGCACGGTGCCGACCCTGTGGTGCACCTTGCGCGGCTTCGAACGTGACACCCAGCGCGCCGTGATCCAGAACTTCAACCTGTCGATGCTGCTGGTGACCATGCTCACCTACCTGGGCACCGGCGTGGTCACCTGGGACATGCTGCCAGCCTTCGGCGTGGTGCTGCTGGCCATGACCGTGCCAGCGGTACTGGGCACGCGGGTTTACCTGGGCATCAGCGAACTGGCGTTTCGCCGGGTGGTGCTGGGCTTGCTGACCGCCTCTGGAGTGGCCATGCTGAGCGCCTCGCTACCGGCGTTGTTGAGCCGCTGAACACTTGCCTGGCGGCAATGAACTTGGCACCCTTTGGGCCGCATCGATGTCAATGGCACTTTAGAAGGAAGCTACCCTTGAGTTGGGAAAAAGTCGGCAAACTCCTGGCCGCTGTGCTGCTCGGCGTGGTGGCCTTGCTGGTGGGGTACGCGGTGCTCAAGGACCAACCCCGGCTCACGGCCACCCTGACCTATGCCTACCTGACCTACCCCAGCCAGTTCAGCGAGCGCATCAGCCGCGCCAACGACCAACTCAAGTACGAGCGCTTGCAGCCACGCATCAACAGCATCGGCGAGGGCGCATTGAGCCAGTACCAGGTCGACAAGCTGGTCGAGCTGGCCCAGGAACCCTACGCGCAGCTGTTCGCCAAGCCTTTCGAGGCAGGCCTGGTGGACCACCGCACCGGCCTGCTGATCGACCTGCACAACACTGGCAGCAGCGAAGTGCGTCAGGTGAAGGTGCGCCTGCCGGTCAAGGGCCTGGTGCAGGTGCGCGATGCGGCAGGCAACGACAGCATCTTCGAATCAGCGACCTCGGGGGTGCAGATACCCGCCATCGAGCCGGGTGGGTCGAGCAGGGTATGGGTGTACTTCGACGCCGACTACTCGCAAATCCGCCAGGGTGGCCTGGGCATCAGTTTCGATGGCGGCGAGGCGCAGGTGCGCGTCTACCATGAATACACCGGTTTCCCCGCGCTGGTGGCGCGCTACAGCCACGAGCTGGTTGCAGTGTTGGGGCTGGCGCTGCTTGCGGTGCTGGCGATGGGCTACGCCTGCCTGACCCGGCGCCCCCGTACTCACCAGTGAAACAGCTGCCGCCGCGCGCCTTCGGTGATGGCCACGATCCCGGGGTGCTTGACCTTGCGCTCCACTGAAATGGCATAGAACGACTCCAGCACCGCGTCGGTTTGCCCGATCAGCGTCACCCCGTACTGGCGGCAGACCTCTTCGGCGATCACGCTGGGGGCGACGAAAATGCCGCTGCCTGACTGGCCGAACGCCTGCATCAAGGCGCTGTCATCGAATTCCCCCACGATCCGTGGCTGCACCTGCTGCTCGCCCAGCCAGCGCAGCAAGCGGCTGCGCATCACGGTTTCGGCGCCCGGAATCAGCAGCGGCGCATCCTGCAGGCAGGTGGGGAAGGGCGCGGCATGGCGTTTGGCCAAGGCCGGGGTGGCGAAGAAGCTCAAGCCGCACTCGCCAAGCTTCTGGCTGTAGCCCTTGATGTCCAGGTGGCTGGGCATCGGGCTGTCCGAGATCACTAGGTCCAGGCGTTGGATCGCCAGGTCTGCGAGCAGGCGTTCGAGTTTGTCTTCGCGGCAATTGATGCGCAGCGTGTCGTCCATTTCCATGGTCGGTGCCAGCAGGCGATAGACGATCGACTTGGGCACCACGTCGGCCACCCCTACGCGAAACAGAATCTGCTCCTGCGGGCCTGCGCGCAGCATGGCCTCCAGTTCGCCGCCGAGCTGGAACATCTGCTCGGCGTACACCAGCGCCTGGCGGCCGGTTTCGGTCAGTTCCAGTTGCCGGCCTACCCGCTGGAACAGCGCCAGGCCATAGGTTTCCTCGAGCAAGGTGATCTGCCCGCTGATGGTTTGCGGGGTGAGGTTAAGTTGCTCGCTGGCGCGGGCTACGCTGCCGGTCTTGGCCACGGCCCAGAAGTAGTGCAACTGCCGGTAGTTGAGCACGTCGGAAATTTCCGATTCGAAAAAACCGAAGTATACCGCTTGGAAATACGAATTTTCCGGATGTTTCGGCGTCTTTAGAATGCGAACCCATCAGGCGCAGTGCGCGCCGCCGGGATTTTCCAAGCGAGGACACCATGCTGCATCTCAAATCCATCGGCACCCCCCTGGTGCTGGCCTTGGCCCTGTTGGGCCTGGCCGGTTGCGACCAGGCCGAAAAATCTGCCCAGCAGATGCTCGACCAGGCCGCCCAGTCGGCCAAGCAGGCCATCGATGACACCAACAAGGCTGCCCAACAGGCCTTGAGCGATGCCATGGGCAAGCCGGAGCACGCGCAGAAGGGCGAGGGCCACCCGCCTGCCGACAAGAAAGCCCACACCCAGGAAATCTGACCCTTAACCGCCGCTGCAGGATCGACCGATGGAATACTTGCTGGAACTCGCCGCTAGCCCCACTGCCTGGGTTGCCCTGGCCACCCTGGTGGCCATGGAGATCGTGCTGGGCATCGACAACCTGATCTTCATCTCCATTCTGACCAACAAGCTGCCGGTGGAGTACCGTTCCAAGGCACGGCGCATCGGTATCAGCATGGCCTTGGTGATGCGCCTGGCGCTGCTGAGCACGGTCGCCTGGATCGTCCAGTTGACCGACCCGGTGTTCGAGGTGTTTGGCAATGCCTTCTCGTGGAAGGATGTGATCCTGATTGCCGGTGGCCTGTTCCTGCTGTGGAAAGCGACCAAGGAGATCCACGAGAACGTCGACCCGCACGGCGCCAAGGAAGAGGCCAAGGTGTCGTCCACGGTAACCCTGGGCTTTGCTGCGGCGATCTTCCAGATTCTGCTGTTGGACATCGTGTTCTCGGTGGACAGCATCATCACCGCCGTCGGCATGACCGAGCACCTGCCGATCATGATCATTGCCGTGATTGCGGCGGTGATCGTGATGATGGTAGCGGCCGACCCGCTGGCCAACTTCATCAATGACAACCCGACGGTGGTGATGCTGGCCCTGGGCTTCCTGATCATGATTGGCATGACGCTGATCGCCGAGGGCTTCGGTGCCCATGTGCCGAAAGGCTATGTGTATGCGGCAATGGCGTTCTCGACGGTGATCGAGATCCTCAACATCCTGGCCCGCCGGGCGCGGCTCAAGCGTGAAGCGGCTGAGGGGTGATGTAAAAAAGCGGGGCGCCTTGCGCCCCATTCGCGAAGATTCGGATGTCTCAATGCACCCCGGCATGCCGCCGCCCAGGCGGTGCCTTGGCCGGGGCTTGCGCTTGATGATGGGGCGAATGGCGCCGCACGATACGCAGAACGCCCCACAGCATGGCGGCCGCGACGCTCAGCCACATGCCCACCAGCATGAGAATAGCCATAGTCAGGCTCATGTGTGCCTCCTTCTCTTGGGCCGCCTTGGGTTGGCCCGCCAGACACTGCTTTAGTCTAGCTGCACGCCCATGACGTTCCATTGACCGAAGGTCTATTGCTTAAGCCGTTTGGTTTCATGCCTGCTGCGGGCTATACCCGCGCCGCGTGGCGCCCTATGATCGGTGGCCAGAGCCGGGCGCTGCCTGCCTGGCACCGAAATTAGCGAGTGTCCATGGAGCAACATTTCCTCACCACCGCCCGCCGCCGCCTGCTCGCCGCCTGCCTGCTGGCCGCCAGCCTCGCGGGCTGCGCCGGGGCGCCACCGGCCAACCTCAAGGGCTTGCCGCAGCGGGTCGAGATCAGCAGCGTGCCGTTCTACCGCGGCAATGCCAACCACAGCGGGGCCATGGCCCTGGCCGCGCTGCTGTCGCAGCAGGGCGCACCGATCACCCCGGGGCTGCTGGACAAGCCGCTGAACCTGCCCCAGGGCGCCGAGGCGCTGGAAACCGGCATCCCGCGCGTGGCGCGCGAGTACGGCATGGTGGTTTACCCGCTGGACAAGCAACTGGAGGCCTTGCTGACCCAGGTAGCGGCGGGGCATCCGGTGTTGCTGCGATACCAGGAAGGGTCGGCGTGGTGGAGCGAGCCGCGTTACGCGGTGCTGATCGGCTATGACCGCTACAAGAAGCGGGTACTGTTGCGCGCTGGGATGCACCGTCGGCAGATGATGGCCATCGACGACTTTGCCTCGGCGTGGGCGAAGGAGGGGAGCTGGGCGGTGCTGGTGCAGCCGCCGCGGCAGTTGCCGGCCGAGGTGAATCGCCAGCGCTGGTTGCAGGCGGCCGATGAGCTGGCCAGGGCGGGGCAGGAGATTGCGGCGAAGCAGGCGGTCAATAGCCTGAACAAGTAATGTTGCTGGCCCGGCCCGGCCCGGCCCGGCCCGGCCCGGCACCGGCATTGGCACCGGCCCGGTACTGGCACCGGCACTGGCATTGGCACCGGCACCGGCACCGGCACTGGCATCGGGTAGGAGCGAGCGTAGCTCGCGATGGGCCGGGCAACGGCCCCAGGTTTTCAGCTTTGCAGCTTAAACGGCGGGGCTGCGTTGCAGCCCATCGCGAGCTGCGCTCGCTCCTACCCCCCCCCTCCATCAGAAGCCGAGGCGGTCGCGCAGGCTGTAGTACCAGGCACCAATGGCGCTGAACGGTACGCGCAGCATCTGCCCGCCCGGGAACGGGTAGTGCGGCAGGCCGGCGAAGGCGTCGAAACGCTCGGCCTGGCCACGCAGCGCCTCGGCCAGCACCTTGCCCGCCAGGTGGGTGTAGGTCACGCCGTGGCCCGAGCAGCCCTGGGAGTAGTAGATGTTGTCGCCGATACGGCCAACCTGCGGCAGGCGCGACAGGGTCAGCAGGAAGTTGCCGGTCCAGGCAAAGTCGATCTTCACGTTCTTCAGCTGCGGGAAGGCCTTGAGCATCTTCGGGCGGATGATCGCTTCGATGTTGGCCGGGTCACGCGCGCCGTACACCACGCCACCGCCGAAGATCAGGCGCTTGTCGCCGGTCAGGCGGTAGTAGTCGAGCAGGTAGTTGCAGTCTTCCACGCAGTAATCCTGCGGCAGCAGGGTACGCGCCAGCTCTTCGCCCAACGGCTCGGTGGTGATGACCTGGGTGCCGCACGGCATCGACTTGGCGGCCAGCTCTGGTACCAGGTTGCCCAGGTAGGCGTTGCCGGCAACGATGATGAACTTGGCGCGGACCTTGCCCTGCGGCGTGTGCACCACCGGGTTGGCGCCGCGCTCGATGCGCACGGCCGGGGTTTGCTCATAGATGATGCCGCCCAGCGACTCGACCGCGGCGGCTTCGCCCAGGGCCAGGTTCAGCGGGTGGATGTGGCCACCGCTCATGTCCAGCATGCCGCCGACATAGCTGTCGCAGGCCACCACTTCACGGATGCGCTTCTGGTCCATCAGCTCCAGTTGGGTGTGGCCGAAGCGTTCCCACAGGCGCTTTTGCGATTCCAGGTGGCCCATTTGCTTGGACGTCAGCGCGGCGAATACACCGCCGTCCTTCAGGTCGCACTGGATGTTGTACTTGGCCACGCGCTCACGAATGATGCGCCCGCCTTCGAAGGCCATCTTGCCAAGCAGTTGCGCTTCTTTTGGGCCGACGGTGCGTTCGATCACGTCGATGTCGCGGCTGTAGCTGTTGACGATCTGGCCGCCGTTACGGCCCGATGCGCCGAAACCGACCTTGGCGGCTTCCACGATGCTCACCTTGAAGCCGTTCTCCAGCAGGAACAGGGCGCTGGAAAGGCCGGTGTAGCCGGCACCGATGATGCACACATCGGTTTCCACCTCACCCTGCAGCGCCGGACGTGGCGGCACCGGGTTAGCCGAGGCGGCGTAGTAGGACTGGGGGTAGGGGGTGTTAGCCATGCTGCAGGAACCTCGTGTTTTATATTTTTAACGAATGTACCGATGCTATCAATAATAATAAACACCCGCTAGTCGTCCGTTGAAAATCCTTTACTCGGGCCCGGCCGCTCCTTCTCTATAAACAGGTTAATATTCAGTGGGTTAGCGCGAAAAAAAGTGTTGACAGGGTTTTTGGATTGGGTAGAATGCGCACCACACGACAGGCACATAGCTCAGTTGGTTAGAGCACCACCTTGACATGGTGGGGGTCGTTGGTTCGAGTCCAATTGTGCCTACCAAACAAAGTCCCGGTTTCCGGGCAGCGAAAGGGCGATCCGAAAGGGTCGCCCTTTTTCGTTTGCGCTGAACATGCTGGCGCGAGCTGCGCTCGTTGCCAGGGTATCCGCATGCGGCCGGGTAGGCGCTCGCGATGGCGTCCCCCGATCCTGCCTCAACAACGAAAGTTTTTGATTTTTTTGAAAAAAACGCTTTACAGGTGTGCGTTCGGTCACTAATATGCGCACCACACGACAGGCACATAGCTCAGTTGGTTAGAGCACCACCTTGACATGGTGGGGGTCGTTGGTTCGAGTCCAATTGTGCCTACCAAACAAAGCCCCGGTTTCCGGGCAACGAAAAGGGCGATCCGAAAGGGTCGCCCTTTTTGCGTTCTACGGCTCCACGAAGCAGCGTGTAACCTTTAGTCGCGGGCGGCGGCCTGGGCGGCCATGCTAGAATCCGCCCCTTCGAATTTGGAGGTACACGCGTGCGCAAACTGGCAGTGGTAGTGGCAGTGCTGGCCCTGGCGGGCTGTGACAATGAGGTGGAAGGTGTGCACAAGCAGGTCGCCGAGCACCTGCACAACCCCAAGACCGCCAAATTCGGCAACGTGCGAATCGACACCAAAGGCACCATCTGCGGCCAGGTGCGTGGCAAGGACGACGCCGGGCAGTACGAAGCCTACCGTAGCTACGTGGCCATCAAGGGCAGCGATGGCCAGTACCAGATCATCGTCGACGATAACGGCAACGACCTGCGCATCCGCGAGCAGTGCGGCGGCGCCGACCTGCAGCGCCGTGCCGAGGCACTGGCCGACCAGCCGGCGCCCGAAGGCTGGGACGTCGAGGTGATTCAGGGCGCCAACATGGGTGCGCTGTCCGACATGACCGCCCGGCTGATCGAGAAAGGCATCCCTTCTTCGGTGGAATACCGCGACGGCAAACCGGTGGTGCTGATGGGGCCGTTCCCCAGCAAGGCCGAGGCTGACGCACGCAAAGCCGAGGTGATGGCCAAGCTTGGCACCGATTCGATCGTTATCCAGCACGGCGCCCAGCGCTGACCGGCAACCTGTTTTCTGTAGCCTTGTCCGTCTATGCTTGCCTTGACACAAGCCAGACGGGGAGGCCTCATGTCTACGCTGGAGCGGGCCATTGCCGTGGCCGCCAGGGCACATGAAGGGCAGTACGACAAGGGTGGGGCGGCTTACATCCTCCACCCGTTGCGGGTGATGCTACGGGTTAGCACGCCGGAGCAGCGCATTGTCGCGGTGCTGCACGACGTGATCGAAGACACACCACTGACGTTATCCGACCTGGCCCGCGAGGGCTTTCCGCTGAAGATTCTTGCAGCCCTGCTGGCGCTGAGCCGGAACAAGGGCGAAAGCTACCAGGACTTTGTCGTGCGCCTGGGGGTAGACCCGTTGGCGCGCACGGTGAAGCTCGCCGACCTTGCCGACAACAGCGACCTTTCCCGCATCCCATGCCCAGGCCCTGCCGACTTGGCACGGCTGGCCCGTTACCGCGAGGCCAGCGCCTACCTGCAGGCATTGCCCTGAGCCTTGGTCAATCTTCCTTGGGCACCGTCCAGAAAATCTGCACGCCGCCATCGTCGCGGTGGGCGAGGGTGACGTTGTCGTTCTCGGCAATTTCTTCCAGCAACGTTTCCCAGTCGTCTGGCGACTCGTGTTCCAGGCGGAAGATCAGCGCGGCGCGGCTGCGCTGGGCGAGCGGGTTGTTGATGATTTTCTGGATGCGCAGGCCCAGTTGCTGGTAGCTGCTTGGGGTTGCTTCGGCGGTGTTGGCCACGGAGGCGATTCCTTGTTGTGCTGTATGTGCGTACAGTATTTCACCGCGTGATTTTTCGCAACTGGGCTAACGCATTCCTTCAATGCCACCAGGGCGCGGGTGTGCGTGCCATTTGTTATGTGCACAAGTTTGGCTTCAAGTTTGTATGTTGTGCTGTACGCATGCGACAATTTGCCCTTCGTTAACCTAGGAAGGGCTGTAACGTGGTAGATGAAGTAAATCCAAGCCGGTTGGGGCGAGCATGGCTCGCGACCCTCGGCGCTATTATTCTGCTGGCCGGTGTGTACTTCATCGGCGGCGGTGGTTGGTTGGCCTGGCTGGGTGGCAGCTGGTACTTCCTGGTCGCAGGCCTGCTGCTGGTGGCCGCCGGTGGCCTGATCATGCGCCGGCGGATGCTGGGTGTGGGGCTGATCGCCTTGGTGGTGCTCTACACCGGCGCCTGGGCGTTGTGGGAGGTGGGCTTCACCTTCTGGCCACTGCTGTCGCGGTTGTTCGCGTTTGCCATCATTGGTGCTGCGGTTGCCTTCTCCATTCCCCTGTTCACCCGTGCACGCAATGCGCGCGTGGCCGGCGTGGCCTTGGGGGCGGTGGCTTCGGTCGGTGTCGTGGTCACGGCGGTAAGCGCCTTTACGCCCAAGAACATCATTCGTGATGCCGAGTCGGTAGCGGCGGCGCAAGACGTGGCCGTACAAGCCGGCGAGAAAGAACCCGGCGACTGGAAGGCATGGGCGGGCGATACCCACGGCTCGCGTTTCTCGCGGGTTGGCGACATCACCCCGGCAAACGTCAAGGACCTGAAAGTGGCCTGGACCGCGCACACCGGTGAGGCAGTGGTGCCTGGTGTGGGTGATGCCGAAGACCAGAACACCCCGCTGCAAATCGGTGACAGCTTGTATGTCTGCACCACCTACAGCACGGTGATTTCCTACGACATCGACACCGGCAAGGAAAACTGGCGCTACGCGGCGGGCAAAGGTAACTCCACCTACCAGCGCTGCCGTGGCATGGCCTACTTCGATGCCATGTCGGCAAAGAAAGTGGCTGACGTGCCAGGCGTTGCCGCCGATGCAACGCTGGACGCTTCGGTGAGCCCGCAGCGGCTGATCTTCCCGACCGGTGATGGTCGCCTGATGGCCATCGATGCGCACACCGGCAAGCCGGTGGCCAACTTTGGCGACAACGGCGCCGTCGACCTCAAGGCCGGCATGGGCGAGGTCAAGCCTGGCTACTATCAGCAATCGTCCACGCCGCTGTTGGCGGGTAACCTGGTGATCGTGGGTGGCCGCGTGATCGACAACTTCGAAACCGGTGAACCGCCAGGGGTGGTTCGCGCCTTCGACGCCGTTACCGGTACGCTGGTGTGGGCCTGGGATCCGGGCAACCCTGAGGTCACGCGCGAGCCGTTGTCGCCAGAAGGCTACACCCGTGGCACCCCGAACGTGTGGGTGGCAGCGTCCTACGATGCTGAGCTAGGCATGGTCTACCTGCCAACCGGCAACGCCACGCCTGACTTCTGGGCGGGCTTCCGTACCGAAGCGGACGACAAATACGGCTCTTCGATCGTTGCCGTCAACGTCGCCACTGGCCGCCCTGTGTGGTCGTTCCAGACCGTGCACCATGATATTTGGGACTTCGACGTTACCGGTCAACCGCTGATCTACGACATCCCCAACGATGACGGTTCGGTGTCCAAGGCGGTATCGGTGACCTCGAAAACCGGCATGATCTACCTGCTGGACCGCACCAACGGCAAGCCGCTGGCCAACATCGAAGAGCGCCCCGTGCCTCAGGGCAACCTGGCGGGCGAGCGCTATTCGCCCACCCAGCCGTACTCCGTGGGCATGCCGAACATCGGCAACGATGTGCTCAAGGAATCGGACATGTGGGGTGCCACGCCGTTCGACCAGCTGATGTGCCGGATCATCTTCAAGTCCAGCCGCTACGAGGGCGTGTTCACGCCACCGGGTGAGGACTGGGCGATCCAGTACCCAGGCTCGCTGGGCGGCATGAACTGGGGCGGTGTCTCGGTCGACCCAACCACTCACCTGATGTTCGTCAATGACCTGCGCCTGGGCCTGCACTACAACATGGTGCCAGCCAAGGACATCCCGCCGGGCACCGGCAGCAGTGAGGGCATGGGCATCATCGTGCAGAAGGGCACGCCATTCGGCACCTGGCGCGAACGCTTCATGTCGCCGTTGGGCGTACCCTGCCAGGCGCCGCCGTTCGGCACGCTGTCGGCGGTGAACCTGAAAACCCACAAGCTGGTCTGGCAAGTGCCGGTGGGCACCGTACAGGACACGGGCCCGCTGGGCATCGCCACCGGCCTGCAACTGCCGCTGGGCATGCCGACCCTGGGGCCGTCGCTGGCTACCAAGTCCGGGTTGCTGTTCTTTGCCGGCACCCAGGACTTCTACCTGCGTGCCTACAACAGCCGTACCGGGGAAGAGATCTGGAAGTCGCGCCTGCCAGTGGGCAGCCAGAGCGGGCCGATTACCTATCGCTCGGAGAAAACCGGCAAGCAGTACGTGGTGATTTTTGCGGGTGGATCGCCGCATTCTGACAAACGTGGTGACAGCGTGATCGCCTACGCGCTGCCGTAACGGGAAACAGCGCCGCTAGCGCGGCGCATCGCGAGCTACGCTCGCTCCTACGAGGGGCCGCGTAGCCGTACCCGCGGCGTGCCACAATTCCCTGTATACCTTCAACCCACCGACATGCGCGCCGTCAGGTTCTGCTGCATGTAGTCCAGGAAACGCCGCTGGAACAGCATGGTGTGCTCATGGGCCGCCGCTTCCGCTGCATCCGGGTCCCGCGCCGCGATCGCTTCGATGATTTCATCATGGTCGCGCCCCAGGCGGTGGGCGCTGGCAGAGCTGACCACGTGATCGAAATGCAGGTGCAGCAACCGTTGCCCCTCACCCAGCAAACGCTCGTAGTAGGTGATGAAGTAGGGGTTGCGCCCGGCATGGGCAATGGCCATGTGGAAGGCCTTGTTGCGCTCGGACATGGCCTGGAAGTCGCCGGTGGTCACGGCGTTCAGGTAGGCCGTGTCGGCATCGCGAATCGCCTGCAGGTCTTCAGCCCGATGCTGGGTGGCCGCCAGGCGCGTCACGGCGCGCTGGATCAGGTCAAGCGCCGACACGTAGTTGGGAAATTCCTCGATCTCGAAAGGCGTCACCAGCGTGGTGCGGTTCGGCAGGATGACCACCAGGCCTTCGGTAATCAGCCGGGCCAGGGCATCGCGCACAGGCGAGCGGGACAGCCCGAACTGGGCCGCCAGGGATACCTCATCCAGCTGGACCCCGGGCTTGAGTTTCAGGGTGAGGATCTGCTTGCGCAGCTCTTCATAGATGTAGCGCCCGCTGTGCCGACGAGGGCCGCTTTCGGTGTCGTTATCTTTTGCCATCATCAGGTCTCGGTTGGTCTGGGCCGTATCATACAGGCCAGGCCTGGTGAACATTCAGTCTTTGCTGATTGGGTGTGGCTCCAGCATGAGGGAAGGCGTGGCGCCTGGTCAAACGGGCGTCATCCAGGCGCCGGGAGCTTCTGGTTGCAAGGCAGGCAACTGCGCCCGGCATTCGCCGGGCGCAGCGGGGGGCGCGTCAGCGGTTCAGCCCACGCCCCAGGTGTCGCTGAGCATGAAGCCTGCCGCCAGTGGGTCGTGCGGGTCCACGCCCAGTTGCTGCAGGCCGTAAAGCCAGGCGCGCCCGGTCACCCGTGGCAGTACCGCCGGCTTGCCGGCGACCTCGGTGTGGCCCAGCAAGGCCACTTGGAACTGCCCGCCGATGGTCGAACGCGACACCAGCTGGTCACCGGCCTGCACCTTGCCACGTGCGGCCAAGGTGGCCAGGTTGGCCGAGCTGCCAGTGCCGCAGGGGGAGCGATCGACCCGCCCCGGTGGCAGGGTGGTGCAGGTTTGGTAGGTGCGATCGTCCAGACGGTTGCGGAACATCACATACGCCACTTCGTTGACCGAAGGCAGCAGCGGGTGCTGGATGTTCAACTGGCGATTGATCACATCCTTCAATGCAACGCCGGCATCGGCCAGGGCGCGGGCATTTTCCGGGGCGATCGACAGGCCCGTCTGTTCGACGTCAATCAAGGCATAGTAGACGCCGCCAAAGGCTACATCGATGTTGATCGTGCCGAACGCTTCGGTTTCGATGGCCAGGTCCAGGTGCTCGACGAAGGCGGGCACCATGTCCAGCGAAACGCTCAGGCAGCGCCCGTCGGCGCACTGGGCGCGCGCGGTGACCAGGCCGGCCGGAGTGTCCAGCACCACCCTGGTTTCAGGCTCCTGCATCGGCACCATGCCCAACTCCAGCAGCGCGGTGACCACGCAGATGCAGTTGCTGCCGGACATTGGGTGGGCCTTGTCGGCCTGCAGTACGATGAAACCGGCATGGGCTTCAGGGCGGGTTGGCGGCAGCAACAGGTTGACCGACATCTGCAGGCAGCCGCGCGGCTCCAGGGTCACCAGGCGACGCAGGCTGTCGTCGACCTCGTTGATGTAGTTCATCTTGTCGAGCATGGTGGCACCGGGAACGCCAAGAACGCCCCCGGTGATGACCTTGCCGATCTCGCCTTCGCAGTGCACTTCAGCCAGCTGAAGCGTCTGTTTCCAACGCATGGGTATTACCTCACTTGATGTACCAGCCCCAAGGCTGTTCGCTGTCGTAGCGGGTGATCTGCTTGGTTTCCAGGTAGTTGTTCAGGCCCCATTCGCCCAGCTCGCGGCCAATGCCGCTGGTTTTGTAGCCGCCCCACGGCGCTTCGGTGAAGGTTGGCTGGGAGCAGTTGATCCAGACGATACCCGCGCGGAACTTGCGCGCGACGCGCTCGCAGCGTTCCAGGTCCCTGGACATGACCGCTGCGCCCAGGCCGAAGCGCGAGTTGTTGGCGGACTTGATGGCCTCTTCCTCGGTATCGAACGGGCGGATGCACACCACTGGGCCGAAGATTTCCTCGTTCCAGATCCAGCTGTCTTCGGGTACGTCGGCGAACACGGTGGGTTGCAGGTAGAAGCCTTTGTCCAGGTGCGCCGGGCGCTCGCCGCCGCACACCAGCCGTGCGCCGGCTTCCAGGCCACGGGAGATGGCCTGCAGGGTGCCGTCGTACTGGCTGCGGTTGACCAGCGGGCCGAGCAGCACGCCTTCTTCCATGCCGTTGCCGATCTTGATCTTACGGGTTTCCTCGGCCAGGCGCTTGAGCAGCGGCTCATAGGCCGAACGCTCGACCAGCACGCGGGAGGTGGCCGAGCACACTTCACCTTTGTTCCAGAAGATGCCGAACATGATCCACTCGACGGCCTGCTCGATGTCGCTGTCGGCGAAGATCACGAAGGGCGACTTGCCGCCCAGCTCCAGCGTGACGTTCTTGATGTCCTGGGCGGCGGCTTGCATGATGCGGCTGCCCACCGGCACGCTGCCGGTGAAGGCCAGCTTGTCCACGCCAGGGTGCGCGGTCAGCGCTGCGCCGACCTTGGAGCCTGGGCCGGTGACGATGTTCAGCACCCCGGCAGGCAGGCCGGCTTCGTCGGCAATGCGTGCCAGTTCCAGGGCGGTCAGCGAGGTTTGCTCGGCGGGCTTGAGGATGATGCTGCAACCTGCCGCCAATGCCGGGGCGATCTTCCACGAAGCCATCAGCATCGGGAAGTTCCACGGCACGATGGCCCCGGCAACGCCAATCGGCTCCTTGCGGGCGATGGAGCTGAAACGGTCATCGGACAGGGTTACATCCTTCTCGCGATTGCGGTCCAGTTCCTCGGCCAGGTAGGCGTAGTATTCGAAGCAGCCAGCGGTATCACCGATGTCCCACATGGCTTCCGGGAACGGCTTGCCATTGTCGCGCACTTCAATCTCAGCCAGTTCTTCCTGGCGGGCACGGATGCCGTCGGCAATCTTGCGCAGGTAGGCGCCACGTTCAGCGCCACTCAGGCGTGGCCAAGGGCCCTCGTCGAAGGCGGCGCGGGCCGCTTTGACTGCTACGTCGACGTCTTCGGCGCAACCTGATGCCACTGTGGCAATCAGGCGCTCGTCGCTGGGGTCGAAGGACTCGAAGCTGCCGCCATTGATCGGGCTGACCCATTGGCCGTTGATATAGAACTGGTCGTAGCGGTTCATGCTGTACCTCCAATAAGGGCGAAGCGACGGGCGCTGAATGCGGTCAGGCTTTGTGCGGGTGCGCGCTGTGCGACCAGGTCAGTCACCAGGCGGCCGGTGGTGGCGCCCAGGGTCAAGCCGAGCTGGCCGTGGCCGAAGGCCATGATTACGTTGTTCAGGCGGGGCGAGCGGTCGATGACCGGCTTGGTGTCCGGCAGGAACGGCCGGTAACCGACGCCGAACGTCATCCCCTGGGTGTTGAGTTGGGGCAGCACGCGGCGGGCCTTTTCCATGATGATTTCGGCGCGCTTGAAATTCGGCTCGGCGCCCGGGGCGGCGAACTCGATGGTGCCGCCGATCTGCAGGCCGCGGGTCATCGGGGCGAAGCAGAAGCCGCCGTCGGCGTAGATCACCGAATGGCGGATTTCCACGCCGGGCTGTGGCAATACCGCCTGGTAGCCGGCAATGCCCGCCAGCGGGATGCTCACCCCGAGGCTGTCGAAGAACGAACGTGCACCGGTGCCTGCAGCGACTACCACGTGGTCGGCTGGCAGCCGGGTGCCGTCGGCCAGGGTTACACCGCTGGCACGGTCATGGTTCTCGTCGATCTTCACGGCGCTTTGGCGCAGGCGAGTGCCGCCTAGGTGGACGAAGCTCTCGGTGAGCGCCGCGATAAAGCCTTCGGTGTCGCTGACGGCGCGCCAGTCAGGGAACATCAGGCCATGCTGGAATTTGCCGGCCAGTGCGGGTTCGAGGTCGCCAATGGCGGCGCCGTCGAGTTCTTCGGACTTGAAGCCCAGCTGCTTGCGCAGTTCCAGGTGCGGGCGCTCGTGGGCCAGCCCTGCTGGCGAGTCGAACACTTCGAGGATAGGGCGGTCGCCCAACAAGGTTTTGTCCGGGCAGGCATCCAGCAGCGGGGCGTAGTCGGTGTAGACGTGTTGGGTCAGGCGGGCCATGTCCTCGGCGATCTCATGGATCTTCGACGAACGTGCGCAGGCCAGAAAGCGCAGGAACCACGGCAGGATGCCTGGCAGCGCGCTCGGGCGCAGGGCCAGGGGGCCTTTCTGGTCCAGCAACCAGCCTGGGATCTTCATCAGAATGCCGGGCTTGGACAGCGGGATGACTTCACTGACCGCCATCTGGCCGCAACTCCACTTGGCGGTACTGTCGCCCGGTGCGGCGGGGTCGATCAGCGTGACCTTGTGGCCTTCGCGCTGCAGGTACAGCGCGCAGCACACACCGACGATACCGCCGCCGATGACTACGGCGTTCTGCGATGACGATTGTGGGGTGTTCATGGGTCTATCTCGTATCGATAAAGGTGCGAGGGGGCCGCCTGGCGGCCCCGTGGAGCATTACTGCTGGGTTGCTTCGAACGCCTTGCGGAACTCGGTTTTTTCTTCATCGGTCAGTGGCAGCAGCGGGGCGCGGGCATTGCCGACCTTGAAGCCGGCCAGCTCGGCGCCGTACTTGACCTTTTGCACGAACTTGCCGCTTTCCAGGTTGGCCATGGCCGGGAACAGGCTGCGCATGATCTGCTGGGCGCCACGGATGTCGCCGCTGGTGAAGGCCTTGTGGAAGGCCACGACCTTCTCCGGGAAGATGTTGGCCGGGCCGCAGATCCAGCTGTCGGCGCCCCACAGGTAGAAGTCCAGGGCCTGGTCGTCGGAACCGCAGGACAGCTGGATGCCTTTGTATTTTTCACCGATTTCGATGGCGCGCAACAGGTTGCCGCTGCTTTCCTTGATGCCGATCACCCGTGGGTGCTGGTGCAGAGCGGCGATCACATCCATGCCCACTTCGACGTTGGTACGGATAGGGTAGTTGTAGAGCACCACGTTGATTTCGGGGAAGGTTTCGAGAATGGTGTTGTAGTGGGCCAGCAACTCTTCCTGGGACGGCAGGGCGTAGTAAGGCGGGGCGATCAGCAGGTTGGTGTAGCCGGCATCGACGGTTTGCTTGATTTGCTCCAGCACTTCGCGGGTGCACGAGCCGTTGGCGCCGGCGATCAGGGTGCCGCGATCGCCCACCACTTCTTTCACGGTGGCGAGGATCTGGCGGCGTTCGTCGTTGGCCAGGGCGTAGTACTCACCGGTGGAACCCAGGGGTACGAAGCCGCTTACACCGGCTTTGAGTTGATGCTCCAGGATCGCGGCCAGGGTGTCGTGGTCGACCTTGCCAGCGGCGTCGAATGGGGTAACCAGAGCAGGCAGGATGCCGTTCAGTTTCATGATGATTCTCCGAGTGGTTTTTTCAGTGATTAAGACCGGTCAGGTCGTTTCAATAGGCGTAGCGGCGCAGCAAGCGCCCTTCGACCACACCGACCAAGCGGGTCAGTGGGAAGGCCACGAGGAAATAAATCACCGCGACTGCCGAGAGGAACTCGACCGGGCGCGCGGTGCTGTTGGAAATGTTTTGTCCGACAAACATCAGGTCGGCGACACCGACTGAAGAGATCAGCGCGCTCTCTTTGAACAAACTGACTATGTTCGACAGCAGCGGTGGTACAGCACGCAGAAGGGCCTGGGGGAAGATCACGTAGAGCACCTTGACCTTCGACGTCAGGCCCAGCGCCGTGCACGCATCGTGCTGTTCACTGGCAATCGATTTCAGCGCGCCGCGGAAGGTTTCGCTGGTGATCGCGCCCATGAACAGGGTCAGGGCGATCAACACCGACACATAAGGTGGGATGTCCAGCCCGAACACCACCGGGAAGCAGAAGAACACCCAGAAAAGCTGAATCAGCAGCGGCGTGCCGCGGAAAAACTCTACGTAGAGGGTCAGCGGCAGGCGCAGCAGCGGGGTCTTCACTTGGCGCAGCATGCTGACCACGAAGCCCAGCAGGCTGCCCAGCAGGGCACAGGCGCCGGTGAACGCCAAGGTCAGCAGCAGGCCTTTGAGCAGCACTGGCCAGTACGCCAGAACAACCGAGAAATCGAGTGGCATGGTGGGCTCCTCAGCGCTGGCCGGCCAATTCCTGGCGCCGCTCGAACCACTGCACCAGCTGCGCAACCGGCAGCGACAGGGCGAAGTAGACCAGGGCGATCAGGGTGTAGGTTTCAAGGGGGCGGTAGGCTTCGGTGGCCAGGCTTTTGCCGACGTACATCAGGTCGGCCACCGCCACGATGGCCACCAGCGCGCTCTGTTGCAGGGTGCCGATGCCGTTGGTAATCAGCACGGGCAGGGCACTGCGCAGCGATTGCGGCAAAATCACGTACAGCGTGCGCTGCCAGCTTTTCAGGCCCAGGGCGATCGAGGCATCCAGGTGCTCGCGCGGAACCGCCTGAACACCGGCTCGGTAGGCCTCGGCGTTGAACGCCGTCAGGTTCAGCCCCAAGGCCAGGAAGCCCATGGCGATGGGGTCGATGAACACGTCGAACAGCATCGGCACGCAATAGAAGAACCAGATGATTTGCAGCAGCGCCGGGGTGCAGCGGAAGAACTCGATGAACAGCTGCGCCGGCCAGCGCACGAAGAACCAGCGGTTCAAGGTCATCAGGCACAGCACAAAGCCGCAGACCAGGCCGATCAGGTTCGCGACCAGCGCCAGCTCAAGGGTGACCTTCAGCCCGTCGAGCAGCGCCGGCAGGGTGCCGCTTAGAAAGTGGAAGTCGAATTGGTACGTCATGGCCAAGCCCTCAATCGAACTGCACGACCTTTTCGAGAAACTCGCGGGTGCGGGCTTCGCGAGGCTGGGTGAAGAGCTGTTCGGGTGGGCCTTGCTCGACCACCTTGCCGTTGGCGCAGAACACCACGCGGGTGGCGATATGGCGGGCGAAGTGCATGTCGTGGGTGACGATGATCATGGCCATCTTCTGCTCGGCCAACTGCAGCATCACGTTCTGCACCTCGATGACCATTTCCGGGTCCAGTGCCGAGGTCACTTCGTCGAACAGCATCAGGCGTGGCTCCAGCATCAGCGCCCGGGCAATCGCCACGCGCTGCTTCTGGCCACCGGAGAGTTGGCTGGGGTAAGCGTTGAGCTTGCTTTCCAGGCCCAGGCGGGCGAGGTAGGCCCGGGCTTTTTCGGTGGCCTGGGCCTTGCTCAGGCCGTGCACCTTGACCGGTGCCAGGATCAGGTTGCCGAGCACCGACAGGTGGGGAAACAGGGTGTAGTGCTGGAACACCATGCCGATCTGCTTGTGCAGGTGTTCATCCAGGGGCTTGCCTTGCTTGCGCGCCCCGTCGATGTACGCCTTGCCCTGGAACTGGATGCTGCCGCCCTGGATGCCCTCAAGGCCCATCAGCACGCGCAGCAGTGAACTCTTGCCGCTGCCGGACGGGCCGATGATCACCAGGCGGTCGTCGGCGCACATGTCCAGGCTCATGCCGTCCATCACCACCAGCTGTTCCGAGTAAGCCTTGCGCACGTTTTGAAGCTGGATGAAGCCGCCGCCCTGGCCAATGTTCGGGATGAGCGAAGCCTGTGGCTGGGAAGCCACCCGTTGGGGAGTCGTCATAGCAGTTCTCTCCGCGAGGGCGCCCTGGCTGGGGCCCTCGCCGCGTCAAGGAATTACGGGGCCTTGTTGCCCGCAAGGATCTGGGCGGAGGCTTTGTCCACCAACTTGTCGATCTCACCGCTTTCGCGTTGCTGCGTCAGGTAGGCGTCGAGTTCGGCCATGTCGTCGGCGGGCGTTTGCAGGGGCAGGGCGAAGGACACGCCTTGTTTGGCCAGGGCCGGCACCGGCAGCACCTCGTTGGCCCAGGCATTGGCCATGGCGAACAGGTGGTTGGTGTCGTTGGCGTCGGCGAGGATGTCGGCGCGTTTGGACATCAGCGCCATGCGCGTTTCATCCGAGCCTGGCAGGCGCATGAGGGTGGCGTTCTTCACCGCTGCGGTCACCGCCTTGTCGGCGGCCGTGCCGGAGATCACGGCGATGGTCACGCCGGGCTTGTCGTAGTCACCCAGGTTGTTGCCGGCAGCGCTGAACTTGGGGTTCTTGCGGTTGACCAGCAACGAGATCTGGTAGTCGGTGGCGGGGACCGAGAAGGCCACTGCCTTGGCCCGCTCCGGGGTGTTGTTCAGCGCCATTGCCATGTCCCATTTACCGCTCTGCAGCCCGGCTACCTGGTTGTCCCAACTGGTGTCGACGAACTGTGCCTTGACCTTCAGCACGTGCTCGGCGAAGTCGCGGCACAGGTCGACGAAGAACCCGCTGTACTGGCCACTGGCGGGGTCGCGCATCACGTAGGGCGCCGCGACCGCTGCGCCGCAGCGCAGCACGCCAGCCTGCTGCACAGCCTGCCAGTGGGCGGTGTCGGCCTGGGCGAGCGGCTGCATGAGCCAGAGCGCCGCGCCAAGGCCGGCGAGGCGGCCGATATTGCGTGAAGTAAGCCGTGCCATTTCCAAATCTCTCCGGTGAGTTGTTCTTGTAGACAGAAGAGCAAGCGAAAAACGAACGCTGTGTTTTTTATGAGTGCTGCATTGTGTGCAGAGATGCATTCAGGCTATTTCGATTTCCCGCCAGCTGTCAACACGGCCTCAATAATTTTTTGAAGCAAAAACGCCCTCGATCACATTGCCGGTGATCGAGGGCGTTGGCGGGGGTGTGGTGGGGAAATGGGGCTACGCGGCGGTGCCGGTCAACTGCAACGCCTCGATGAAGCGTTCGAGAATCAGGTTCTGCCGGCGGCCCTTGCGGGTGGCGACAGCCAGCTTCGAGTCGAAATACAGGCGGCTGGGGTCCAGGGGTGCCATCAAGCCCTTATCGACCCAGGTGGCGGCGTAATGGTCGGGCAAGAAGCCGATGTAACTGCCGGTGAGAATCAGAAACGCAATGCCTTCGCGGTCGGTGGCGGAGGCGGCGAAGTTCAGCAACTGGTGCAGGCCAATCGCTTCGGCGGTCATGCGGTACACGGGGATGACCGCGTCCGCCTGGGCCAGTTGCGCGTCGGTGACCGTAGCGGCGCTGGCGAAAAGCGGGTGGTCGTGGCTGCAGTAGAGGTTGGAGCGTTCCTCGTACAGCAGGCTGTAGTCCAGGCCTGACAGGGGCGTGATCAACGGCACGGCGCCGACGTGCAGGCGGCCGTCGAGCAGGCCGCGCTCGATCTCGCCGGGGGTGCTCATGCTGAGGTTGATACGCACGCCGCTGCCCTCGGCGCGCACCGCCTTGAGCGCGTGGGTGATGCGCATTTTCGGCTGGGTGACCAGGTTGTTGACGATGGCCACGTTGAGGTCGCCGCGCAGTTGCTGGTGCATCTGGTTCACTTCACTGCGAAAGCCTTCGATGGCCACCAGCACGGTTTCGCTGGCGCGCAGCACTTCGCGGCCCTCATCGGTCAGGGCAAAGCCGGCCCGGCCCCGTTGGCACAGGCGCATGCCCAAGCGCTTTTCCAGGTCGCCCATGTGCAGGCTGATGGCCGAGCGGGTAATGCCAAGCACACTCTCGGCCCCGGAAAAACTGCCGCATTCGGCCACGGTCTTGAAGACGCGCAGCAGCCTCAGGTCGAAATCACTGACTTGGTGCAAGGGCATTTTTTTTATCATGCGTGAGTAATCCGATAACTTAGCTAAAGAAAATTCAGATTTAACGCACATTATGGATGGGTTCAAGCTAGCCAGGCAGCGTCAGATTTCACGAGCACCTTGTAGGAGCGGGCTCGCCCCGCGAACACCGGCGAAGCCGGTGCCCTATACCGCGGTGCCTGCTTCGCGGGTCAAGCCCGCTCCTACAGGAATATGGGTTGATCAGATATCTACGGTTCGTTCCATGGCGCGAGCGCGGCGCGCTTACCACAACGCCGGCGATGCAGAGGCCAGGGTGCGGCGGAACACTTCGATGGCGTGGTCGATTTCCGCCTCGTTGGTGAAGCGCCCGATGCTCACCCGTACGCTCTTGCGCGCTTGCTGATCATCCAGGCCCAGGGCCAGCAGCACGTGGGAGGCTGCATTGCTTGCCGAATTGCACGCCGAGGTGGTGGACAGCGCCAACTCACTGGCCAGTGCCGCGCTGTTGAACCCGGGCGTGTCGACCCGCAGGTTCAAGGTGTGGGGAATGCGTTGCTCGGCGCAACCATTGAGGCTCACCCCAGGCAGTGCCAGCAACCCGTTGCGCAGCCGTTCGGCAAGCTGCTGCAGGCGCTGGTGTTCGTGGTCGCCGGGTTCGCCGGCCAAGGCAAAGGCACTGCCCATGCCGACGATCTGATGGCTGGGCAAGGTGCCCGAGCGCAGCCCACGCTCATGGCCGCCACCGTGAATCTGCGCACGCATCAGTGCCCGGGCGCGTGGGCCTACGTACAAGGCGCCGATCCCCTTGGGGCCATACACCTTGTGCGCCGAGAACGACATCAGGTCCACTGCCAGGGCGCGCAGGTCAATGGCCAGCTTGCCCACTGCCTGGGCGGCATCCACGTGCAGCAGGGCGCCATGGGCACGCACCCGTTCGCCAATGGCGGCGAAGTCGGTGACCGTGCCCAGCTCGTTGTTGACTGCCATCAGCGATACCAGGCGGGTGTCGACGCGCAGGGCGGCTTGCACGGCATAGGGCTGGATCAGGCCCGCGGCATCCGGCGCCAGCCGGGTGATGGCCCAGCCTTGGCGCTCCAGTTCGTTGACGGTGTCGAGCACGGCCTTGTGCTCCAGCTGGCTGGTAATCAGGTGGCCCGGTTGGCCGAAGCCCTGGGCGATGCCCTTGAGGGCGAGGTTGTTGGATTCGGTGGCGCCCGAGGTCCAGACGATGTCATCGGCGCTTGCACCCACGCGGTCGGCAACTTGCTGGCGGGCCAGCTCGACCACTTCGCGCGCGGCCTGGCCATAGGCATGGCCACTGGAGGCGGGGTTGCCGAAATTCACCTGGCGGCCAAGGCAGGTGAGCATCGTTTCGATCACCCGGTCATCGACCGGGGTGGTGGCGGCGTAGTCGAAGTAGAGCGGGGCGCTAGGCATGCGGCAAGTCCGTGCAGTGTTGCCGTGGAATCGGCAATCATTGCACCCAGCCTACCCGTTCAGGCGAAAATGGATTTTCCTTTTATGCTGTAGTCAGCGGCCTTTTCGAGAATATTTTTCTATAAGGTTAGGTTGTCAGGGAATAGAAATCTTCGCCCGGACGGGTCAAGCGGGCTCCAGTGCCCGTTCCTCTTCGGCAACCACCCGTTGGCACAGCTCGATGATCTGCTCGCGCATCCAGCGGTTGGCCGGGTCTTGGTCCGTGCTCTCATGCCAGTAGAGGTGGGTTTCCAATGGCGGTACATCCACCGGCAGGGGCTGGAAACGCAATTGGTGGCGGCGGGCAAAGCGCTCGGGCACGGTCATCGCCATGTCGGTCTGCTGCAGCACCTGCGAAGCCATCAGGTAGTGCTGGGAGCGCAAGGCAACCTTGCGCTGCACGCCCATCTTGCCCAGCGCCAGGTCGACATAGCCCAGGCCATTGCGGCGGCTGGAAATATGGATGTGGGTCATGCCCAGGTAGTTGTCGAGGGTCAGCTTGGTATCGGCCAGGGGGTGGCCCTGGCGCAGGGCGCAGACGTAGCGGTCCTGCATCAGCTTCACGTGGCGAACCTGCGGGTCGGTGTTCAGCGGGGCGTCGACGGCGAAGTCCAGGCGCCCGGCGGCAAGTTCCTTGGTGGTTTCGCGGCGCTTGCACAGAAAGCTCTCGATCAGCACGGCCGGGGCCAGGCGGCGCAGGCGCTGGAACAGGGGCGGAAGGATCACCGCCTCGGTGAGGTCGGTCATGCTGATGCGGAAGGTTTTGTTCGCCTGTTGCGGGTTGAAGATGCGGCTTTCCTGCACCGAGGTACGCAGCAGGGCCAGGGCGTTGCGTACCGGGCCGATGATGTTCTGCGCCATGGGCGTGGGCACCATGCCTTGGGCAGTGCGCACGAACAGCGGGTCGTTGAAGGTTTCGCGCAGGCGCGACAGGGCATTGGAGACGGCCGGCTGGGTGATGCCGACGATCTGCCCGGCGCGGGTCAGGTTGGCTTCGGTGTAGATCGCGTCAAACACGATGAACAGGTTGAGGTCGACCTTGCTGAGGTTCATGGGCGCCGCTCTTTGTTGGAGTTATGGGCCGATCATATATCGGTTATGAATGTTTATACACGCGGAAAATAGACTAGGTAGATCGGGGTGGGCTGCTCTAGGCTCTGCCCATCTATTCCGAACCATGAAGGTAGCCCCAATGGATTTCGCCTATTCACCCAAGGTCCAGGCGCTGCGCGAGCGCGTCACCGCGTTCATGGACGCCCACGTCTACCCCGCCGAGCCGGTGTTCGAACGCCAGGTGGCCGAGGGCGACCGCTGGCAGCCCACCGCGATCATGGAAGAACTCAAGGCCAAGGCCCGCGCCGAAGGCCTGTGGAACCTGTTTCTGCCCGAGTCGGAATACGGCGCTGGCCTGAACAACATGGAGTACGCGCCGCTGGCCGAGATCATGGGCCGTTCGCTGCTGGGGCCGGAACCGTTCAACTGCTCGGCGCCGGACACCGGCAACATGGAGGTGCTGGTGCGCTACGGTAGCGAGGCGCAGAAGCGCCAGTGGCTGGAGCCGCTGCTGCGTGGCGAAATCCGTTCGGCGTTCGCCATGACCGAGCCGGACGTGGCCTCTTCGGACGCCACCAACATGGCGGCCACCGCCATGCGCGACGGCGACCAGTGGGTGATCAACGGCCGCAAGTGGTGGACCTCCGGCGCCTGCGACCCGCGCTGCAAGGTGATGATCTTCATGGGCCTGTCCAACCCCGATGCGCCGCGCCACCAGCAGCATTCGATGGTGCTGGTGCCCACCGATGCACCCGGTGTGAAGATCGTTCGCCCATTGCCCGTGTTCGGCTATGACGATGCTCCCCACGGCCATGCCGAAGTGCTGTTCGAGAACGTGCGGGTGCCCTATGAGAATGTGTTGCTCGGCGAGGGCCGTGGCTTCGAGATTGCCCAGGGGCGCCTGGGGCCTGGCCGTATTCACCATTGCATGCGCTCGGTCGGCATGGCCGAGCGGGCGCTGGAATTGATGTGCAGGCGCTCAGTAGCGCGCACCGCCTTTGGCCGGCCCCTGGCGCGGCTGGGCGGCAACGTTGACAAGATTGCCGACTCGCGCATGGAAATCGACATGGCGCGCCTGCTGACCTTGAAAGCGGCCTACATGATGGACACGGTGGGTAACAAGGTGGCGCGCAGCGAGATTGCGCAGATCAAGGTGGTGGCGCCGAACGTGGCGTTGAAGGTGATCGACCGGGCGATCCAGATTCATGGTGGGGCAGGGGTCAGTGGCGATTTCCCGCTGGCCTACATGTACGCCATGCAGCGAACCCTGCGCCTGGCCGATGGGCCGGACGAGGTACACCGGGCGGCGATTGGCAAGTACGAGATTGGCAAGTATGTGCCGGCGGAAATGTTGCGCAGCGGGCGGTGATTTAATTAACCCTGTGCTGGCCTATTCGCGGGGCAAGCCCGCTCCTACAGGGATTGGTGTAGGAGCGGGCTTGCCCCGCGAAGAGGCCAGTACAGGCAACCTCAAACCTTCAACTGCGGCTCGTCCTTTTTCTGCCCACGCGTCCTGATCAGCGACACCACCACCCCACCCAGCAACAACCCGAACGTCACCCCCAGCGACAGCAACGCCGGCACCTTGCCGACCATGCCGTGGTAGAAGATCTTGCAGCCAATGAAGATCAGCACCAACGCCAGCGCATACTTCAGGTACACGAAGCGGTGCATCAGCGCCGACAGGGCGAAGTACAGCGAGCGCAGGCCGAGGATGGCGAAGATATTCGAGGTATAAACGATGAACGGGTCCTGGGTAATGGCGAAGATCGCCGGCACGCTGTCGACGGCAAACACCAGGTCGGCCAGTTCGATCAGTACCAGGGCCAGGAACAGCGGGGTGGCATAGCGCAGGGCCTTGCTCTGCCCTGGCGGGGTAAGGCGCACGAAGAAGTGCGAGCCATGGAGCTGGTCGGTGACCCGCAGGTGCCGGCGGACGAATTTGAGGATCGGGTTGTTGGCAAGGTCCGGCTGGCTGTCTTCCTTGGACAGGGCCATTTTCACCCCGGTGAACAGCAGGAACGCGCCGAAGATATACAGTACCCATTCAAAGTTCTGCACCAACGCCGCGCCCACGCCAATCATGATCGCCCGCAGGATCACCACGCCGAGGATGCCCCAGAACAGCACGCGGTGCTGGTAGCGGCGGGGAATGGCGAAGAAGCCGAAAATCATTGCCATCACGAACACGTTGTCCATCGACAACGACTGCTCGACCAGGAAACCGGTATAGAACTCCAGCGCCGACTGCGCGCCCAGCTGATACCAGACCCATACGCCGAACAGCACGCCAACGCTGAAATAGCCCGAGTACAACAGCAGGCTTTCGCGCATTTCGATCTCGCGGTCCTGGCGGTGCAGTATGCCCAGGTCCAGTACCAGCAAGCCGATGACGACCGCCATGAAAACCAGCCACAACCAAGTGCTGGTGCCGAGAAACGGTGTGGTGAGAAATGCTTGCAGAGCTGTCATGAGCCCCTCCTGATCGATCGACGTGGCTGCCCGTGATGTGGCAGCAGTGATCCGACATCACGGCGTGGCAGCCGTCAGAGGGGCCCGGTATCACATGGGCTGAGACTAGCCCCGTTTGCCTGTGATGCCGAGGATTGAGCTGTTACATTTCTTTGCCCGAATGCAACAAGCCGGCCCACGAGGGGGCCGGCCTGGCCGTACGCAATCGGTCAGCGGTGACGGTGGCGGCGGTGCTTCTTGCTGCTGTTGCTGTCACCCAGGTGGTTGCCGATGGCGCCACCTGCTGCACCGCCGAGGCCGGCGCCGATGGTCGAGCCGGCCTTGCCGCCGACGCTGCCGCCCAGCAGCGAACCGCCGGCCGAGCCCAGGCCACCGCCGATGGCGGCTTCGGTGCGGTTGCCCTTGCGCGCGCCTACGGCGCTGCCGGCTGCACCGCCGACACCGGCACCGATGGCGGCGCCGGTGCGGCCACCGAGTTGCTGGCCGACCACGTTGCCCAGAACACCACCCAGGCCACCACCGATGGCGGCGGTACCGTCACCGGCGAAAGCGCCTTGGCACAGCAGCAGGCCAAGGGCGAGGGAAGGTAGAGTCAGACGCATGTTAGAAACCTCGAAGGAGTCATCAGGTTGAATGCCGCACGGTCGGGCGGCGGGTCAGGGGGGTAAAGACGCCTCAGCGCCCGTAACGGTCACCGCGCCACTGACGATCATCGTCATCGCGCCAGCCGCCGTCATCACGGTAATGATGGTGATAGCAGCCCGACAGGAGCAGCACGGTGGCCGTCAGCGCAAGGCCGGCAAAGCGAGTCTTCACAATATAGGTCCTTGATCCGCAAAGGTTTACGGGACACATCCTGAGACTGGAAACGATCCATTTGGTTTCCTAGCCGCGCAATATTTTGTCGGGCCAAGGATGAATGGCGCTCTGGCAGCTGCGCGCTGTGCCTGGCCAATGCTAGAGTCGCGTTCTTTTTTTGCCCCGAGGATGGAACATGCGAGCAATTCTGCCGATGGCTGCGGCGCTGGTGTTGGTTGGTTGCGCGAGCGCGGCCATGGACACGGCGCGCGCCGGCAAACCGACCGCGCAGCTCGATTCGCGCAAGGCGCCGGAGCTGGTTGCCCAGTGCATTCAGTTCAGCTGGCAGAAGGAGGACGTGTTCGGCGATGACGCCAGTGGCTACCTGAAGCCGCGCAAGCAGGGCGGGTTGACGGTGTATACCCGCGAGGCCGAGTCGTTCGTCGACGTGTACCCACAGGCGGGCGGAACCCACGTGGATTACTACGCGCAGAAGAACGATGGCGTGGCCTTGCAGCGCCGGGCTGCAGCGGCGACCTGCCTGTAACGGCGGCCAGCAATTATAGATAACCCTGTAGGAGCGGGCTTGACCCGCGAAGCAGGCGGCGCGGTGCGTGGCACCGGCTTCGCCGGTGTTCGCGGGGCAAGCCCGCTCCTACAAGGGGATGGCGGCGCGGCTGCTGGCCTGCGCCACCTCGCTCAGGACAGGTAGCCACCGTCCACGTTGAGCGCCGTGCCGGTGGTATAGCTGGACGCATCACTGGCCAGGTACAGCACCGCCCCGGCCATTTCCGAAGGGTCTGCCACGCGCTTTAGTGGAATCTGCTGCAGCGCGGTTTTGAGGATCGCTTCGTTCTTCACCAGCGCCGAGGCGAACTTGGTGTCGGTCAGGCCCGGCAGCAGGGCGTTGCAGCGAATGCCAAACGCTGCGCACTCCTTGGCGAACACCTTGGTCATGTTGATCACCGCCGCCTTGGTCACCGAATAGATGCCCTGGAAGTGCCCCGGCGACACGCCATTGATCGAAGCCACGTTGATGATGCTGCCGCCACCCCCTTCGCGCATCAGCTTGCCGGCTTCCACCGACATGAAGAAGTAACCGCGGATGTTGACGTCGACGGTCTTCTGGAACGCCCCCGGGTCGGTGTCCAGCACGTTGCAGAACTGCGGGTTGGTGGCGGCGTTGTTGACCAGGATGTCCAGGCGCCCGAACTGTTCGCGGATGCCGGCGAACACCTGCTGGATCTGTTCCAGCTCACCGATGTGGCAGGCAACCGGGGTTGCCTTGCCGCCGGCGGCGATGATTGCCTCGGCCACGTGCTGGCAGCCGTCGAGCTTGCGGCTGGAGACGATCACATGGGCCCCCTGCTGGGCCAGCAGGTGGGCGATGGCTTCACCGATACCGCGGCTGGCGCCGGAGACGAAGGCGATCTTGCCGTCGAGGTCGAACAGGTGGGTCTTGGACATGCTGTTTTCCTTGTTGTCTGGCATCAAAGGGGAGATCTGCCGATGACCTGCAGGCTCATCTGCTCCAGCAAGCGGTTCATGTGGATGAACTGGGCGAAGCGTTTGTCCTGGGTCTGGCCGTGGTAGAAGCGGTAGTAGATCTGCTGCACGATGCCGGCCAGGCGGAACAGGCCATAGCAATAGTAGTAATCGAAGTTTTCCAGTTCGATACCTGCGCGCTCGGCGTAATAGGCGACGAACTCGGCACGGGTGAGCATGCCCGGGGCGTTGCTCGGTTGGCGCCGCATCAATTGCACCGGGGCCGGGTCGCTGGCCTCGATCCAGTACGCCAGGCTGTTGCCCAGGTCCATCAGCGGGTCGCCAAGGGTGGCCATCTCCCAGTCCAGTACACCGATGATGCGCATGGGGTTGTTGGCATCGAGAATCACGTTATCGAAGCGGTAGTCGTTGTGCACGATGCCTGGGCGCGGGTGGTCGGCGGGCATTTTCGCGTGGAGCCAGGCCACTACCTGCTCCCAGCGCGGTGCATCGGGGGTCAGGGCCTTTTCGTAGCGGCTGGCCCAGCCTTCGACCTGGCGCTGCACATAGCCTTGTGGCTTGCCCAGGTCGGCCAGGCCGCAGGCCTCGTAGTCGACCTGGTGCAGTTCAACCAGCCGGTCGATGAAGCTTTTGCACAGGGCCTCGGTGCGTGCAGGGTCCAGGCCCAGCTCGGCAGGAATGTCCGAGCGCAGGATGATGCCATTCACCCGTTCCATCACATAGAACTCGCCGCCGATCAGCGAGGTGTTGGTGCAATGGGCATAGGCCTTGGGGCAGTAAGGGAAGCCATGGTTGAGCTGGTTGAGGATGCGAAATTCGCGGCCCATGTCGTGGGCCGACTTGGCCTTCTGGCCGAACGGTGGCCGGCGCAGCACGAACTCGCGCTCCGGGTAGCTCACCAGATACGTGAGGTTGGAGGCGCCACCTGGAAACTGGCTGATGCGCGGCTGGCCGCTCAGGCCGGCGATGGTGGCCTTGAGGTAAGGATCGATGACGGCCGCGTCGAGTTCTTCGCCGGGGCGTACCTGGGTGGACTGGTCGGTGAGCGTCATGCGTTTTCCTTATTTTCTGTCGCAACGACTATTGGCTAATCTAATGGCCTTGCCTGCTTGGAACAAGCGTGCCAGGGCCATATAGGCAAGGGTGTTGCCGGTCGATCACTGCCCCGAATGCCGGGCAAAAAAAACCGAAGCCACTCAGGCTTCGGTTTTTCGTGCTCGCGTGCTGCCCGCCACTCAGGAAGGGAACAGCTCGCTGAGTTTCATCGACAGCATCATGTCGCCTTCGACGCGCAGCTTGCCGCCCATGAAGGCCTGCATGCCGTCGGTTTCACCGCTGACGATACCCTTGAGGGTTTCGCTGTCCATTACCAGGGTGCAGTTGGCATCCGGGTTTTCGCCTTCCTGCAGGTCGCAGGTGCCGTCCTTGACGATCAGCGCGTAGTGCTTGTTTTCGTCGGTGATGTTGAAGCCGAACACCAGGTCCAGGCCAGCGGCTGCGGATGGGTTGAACTTCTCTTGCATCTTTTTCACGGCATCAGCTACGGAGGTCATGGTGCATTCCTTATAGAGTGGTATTCATATCCCCGCAGGGACAAAACAGGCCGGGCTCAACGGTAGGTGATGAGCTCCGGCGCCCTCAACAGTTGCACGTGGGCTTGGCTGTTGAAGGAAGCCAGGGCCACGTCGCGGCCGCGGAACTTCAGCTGGCTGAGCGACGTGTTGATGATTTGCCAGTTCAGCGCAAAGGCCTGACTGGGGGTGATGCCGGTGACCAGGTGGAGCAGGGCGGCAATGGTGCCACCGGAGGTAAAGACGGCGATGTTGTCGCCACTGCCGGCGGCGTCCAGCAGCCGCTGCAAGCCGGCCTGTACCCGGGCGGTGAATACCTGCCAGGTTTCCAGGCCATCGCCTGGGTGCTCGCCGGCATGCCAGCGCTGCACCATCAAGGCGAACAGGCGCTGGAACTCGCCACGGTTCTGTGCGCCGTTGCGCAGGATGTCGCGGGCCTGGGGCTCATCCTCAAGCAAGGCCGGCAACAGGGCGCGGATCACGCCGTCGGCATCGAACTCGTTGAAGGCTGCGTCAGTCTCAATGGGCGGAATCGCGCAGCCTTCGTGCTGCAGGGCTTGCAGGGCCAGCAGCGCGGTATCCTGCTGACGACGCAGGTCACCCGCCACGCAGCGGTCCAGTTGCAGGCCAAGCCGGGCCAGGTGTTCGCCCAGTGCCTGGCTCTGGCGCACGCCCACTGGCGACAGGACGTCGTAGTCGTCAGCGCCGAAAGAGGCTTGGCCATGGCGGATCAGGTAGAGGTTGCCCACGGAGGTATCCGGCTTTGGAGGTTGCTGCGAGGTTAGGATGCCCCACACAGGCTGTCAACGAAAAAACATACAAGCGTTTGAAAAGGTTGTTTGAACTGTGTTGCCAGCGTTTACCTCGGCTGGCGAGGGCACGGGCGCACCGGTATGCTTGGTTCAGTTTCGCGCCGAACGGGCGCAGGTTATTAAGGAGTCAACGTGGAGTTTCTTGCCGAATACGCAAGCTTTCTCGCTAAAACCGCCACTTTGGTGATTGCCATTCTGGTGGTGTTGTCGGCCATTGCCGGGCTGCGCGGCAAGGGCCGACGCAAGGCCGGTGGCCAATTGCAGGTCACGCGCTTGAATACGTTCTATAAAGAGCTGCGCGAGCGCCTGGAAAGCGGCCTGTTCGACAAGGCCGAGCTCAAGGCCCTGCGCAAGCAGCAGGCCAAGGAGCAAAAGCAGCAGAAAAAGGCCAAGGCCGACGAAAAGAGCCGGGTGTTCGTGCTCGACTTCGATGGCGATATCAAGGCATCGGCCACCGAGAGCCTGCGCAACGAAATCACCGCGTTGCTCACCCTTGCCACGCCGCGTGATGAAGTGGTGCTGCGCCTGGAGAGCGGGGGAGGCCTGGTGCACAGCTATGGCCTGGCTGCTTCCCAGCTTGCGCGTATTCGCCAGGCCGGTATTCCGTTGACGGTGTGCATCGACAAGGTTGCCGCCAGCGGTGGTTACATGATGGCCTGTATCGGCGAGAAGATCGTCAGTGCGCCGTTCGCCGTCCTCGGCTCGATTGGCGTGGTGGCCCAGTTGCCCAACGTCAACCGCCTGCTGAAAAAGCACGACATCGATTTCGAGGTGCTGACGGCCGGAGAATACAAGCGCACCCTGACCGTGTTCGGCGAGAACACCGAGAAGGGCCGGGAGAAATTCCAGGAAGACCTGGACATCACCCACCAGCTGTTCAAGGATTTCGTTTCCCGCTACCGCCCGCAGTTGCACATCGACGAAGTGGCCACCGGTGAAGTCTGGCTCGGCGTCGCTGCGCTGAACCGCAAGCTGGTGGACGCGCTGCAGACCAGCGACGAATACCTCAGCGACCGCGCCCGCACGGCCAACCTGTTCCACCTGCACTATGCCGAGCGCAAGAGTTTGCAGGAGCGCATCGGCATGGCGGCCAGCGGTACGCTGGAGAACACCGTGGTCGGTTTGTGGAGTAAACTCAGCCGCTGGCGCTAACACCTTGAGCCCGTTGAAATTTTTTTTCATTCAGGGGGTTGCAAGGTGAAACGAATGCGGACATAATGGCGCCCATCGAAACGCAGCAAACTTTGAAAAAGGTTCAGCGTTTCAAGGAGATAGCAAAGCGCAAGCAGCTAGATCCAACCTTTGAGGCCGAGTAGCAAAGTGGTTATGCTCCGGATTGCAAATCCGTCTACGCCGGTTCGATTCCGACCTCGGCCTCCACCATTCGAAAGCCCCGCAGATTAACGTCTGCGGGGTTTTTCTTTGGGCCATAGAAAACCTGATCGTTTCCGCATCAGCCCCCCACTTGGTCGGAATGACCACTGCCTCCACCTGGTGATCGCGCTGGCCATCGCCGGCTCACGAATTGCGCTTTGGTCGAAGTAGTAGCGTGGGCTCGTGCTCAGCAGGAACAGATACTCATTTTATATGGATTCTGGACATCACACCGACGCTCATTGGTCGCGCTCGCCAACCATTCGCGGAGGTGATCATTCATGTGGGTTCTCCTTGCATATATGGAGAGATTTAGCTTATGGCTAATTTTCGAGCGGAAATGATTTAGCTTTGCGCACATTTAGCATCGAGCTAAACGCTGGCATTCTTCGCGCCATGGATATCTACGAGATTCGCAAGCACAACCTGGTCAAGCTGATCGGCAGCCAGAGAAAGGGATCCTGCGCAGAGCGCTGGGGGATGGCACCTGCGCACCTCAGCCAGATCCTGTCCGACAAGACGGCGAAGAATCTGGGCGACGACGTAGCGCGCCGGATTGAGGAAGTTGAGGGATTGCCGAGAGGCTGGTTCGACTCAATCCCTTCTGGTGTCGAAGCGCAGCTGCAGAGCGAAGCCGCGGACAGCAAGCTGTCGGCTGCTGACCTGGTAAAACAGATGCTCGCGAAAAGCGGAAAAGGAATCCCTGAGGAGACCCGTCAGCGACTGCTGGCCGCGGCCGAGGAGCCAGCCTCTGTGATCAATCCGGTCGACAGCGGCGTCGTAAAGGCGGATTTCAACCGACCAGGCCTGGTTGGTGATGAGGTGTGGATCGCTCACTACGACGTGCGCGGCGCAATGGGTGGCGGGGAGCAGACCCATGACTTCCCCGAGATGCTTCAGGATGTGCGGGTCAGCCCGCGGCACCTGCGCGAACTGGGCGTCGAGTTCAAAGAGCACTACCACCTGAAGCTGGTAACTGGCTGGGGCCAGTCGATGGCGCCCACGATCAAGAACCGCGACCCTCTCATCGTCGACGTCAGCATCCGCGGCTTTGCCGGCGACGGGATCTACTACTTCTCCTGGGGGGGGCACGAGTACATCAAACGGCTGCAGATCGCTGACGAAGAGTACTTCGAGATGATCTCGGACAACCCGAAGCACAAGGATCGGATGATTCGTCGGGAGGAGACGTACATCCAGGCCAAGGTGCTATTGGTTTGGAATGCTCACCTTGTGTAATGGCTCAGCCATGATCAACGCCCACTTCATACTCGAAACAGCCTGAACGACTGTGATGGACGGCAGGCCACAACTCAACACTAGGGATACGGAAATTCAATGAAAGGCCTCAAACTCGCTGCTCTGCTCGCCTGCGCAACTGCTGTATCAATGCTCACCGGCTGCGCGGCATCGGTCAAAAGCGGCGGAACCGATAAGCTGGTCATTCAAGAAGGCGCCAAGAAGAATCTGGTTGTCACGCTTGAAGGGACTGAGAAGGTCCAGCAGAACGAGGACTGGCTGCGCCTCAAGCAGGAGTGGAATGAGGCCCTGCGAGTCGAGGCCAGCCGGGCAGGCTTCAACCTGGCTGCGGAGAAAGCAGCCCAAGACGACATCAACGAGGCCGTCTGCGTCAGAATCAACGTCACAAACTTCCGATACTTGACGCCTGGCGCGCGCTACGGAGCGGGTGTGATGGTCGGCAATGCTTGGATCAATTCGAGCGCCGAGTACTCATACCTCAAATCCCAAAAACTGATTGGCACTCGAACTTACGATACTTCTTCCTCTGCCTGGGAGGGCGTGATGTCCGCCATGACCAAAGAGCAGGCCGAGGCTATTTCCCAGAAAATTATCAGTGACATTAAGACCGCTAAATCGAACTGACACTGCCTGAGGAAAGCCCGCACATTGCGGGCTTTTTTCTGCCCGTCAGAATGGCGCCTCCTCCTCCACTTCTACCTCACTATCCTCCTCAACGATGAAGTCGTCCCGCTCCTGAAGCGCGCTTCGCTCCCAGCGAACGGTCACCGTGCCGTCGTCATTGAACGTCAGGTCGAGCTCCGGTGTTTCAGCCAGGAGGCCTATGACCTCCTCCCATTCTGCCTCCCCGTCCGTGTCCAGGCGATGGATCGTCACCCAACGCTGCGTCTGCGCGATCGGGTGATTGATCATCGAGGATATGCGCAGCCCCAGCCGCTCTAGTCCAGTCATTTCCTGGCGCTGATTGGGCGCTGCTTTGTTCTGCTTGGACATAGATCACTTCCTTGTTGCTGTATATTCGTACAGTATTTTGGGAAAGCATAGCTCAGTGCTAAATCCGGCGTAAAGGGGGCCGGAAAGAAATCTTCTGCCAAGCGGGGGTTTTGCGCTCAGCGAAAATAATTTAGCTACTAGCTATTGACTAATTTTTAGCGCTTGGCTAAATTTCACCTCAAGCAGTCACCAACCAGGGACTGCCCAGGCCCTCACAGGCCGCCGCTCTTTAACAACTGAGTAGGTTTTCGCAGCTGAGATGCTGCGGGCCGCCTGTCCGGCAAGGACAGGGAGGGCCGATACAAAGGCTCTGTCTAAACCTAACCATCAAGCCGCTACGCCTTTACTGGGGACCGGCGATCTGATCTGACCTACCGCCTTGGGAGTGACTTGGGTGCTGGAAGGAAACGCAGGGAGAACCTGCGGCGGGTCGAGGGATACCGAACTGGCGAATGATCCAGAAATGCGTAACGAGATAGCAGCACAGAACGATTCACTGAAGCACCTGGGCGACCGAGTGCTTTGGGAATCCACTGGAGGAACACAAAATGCAACTGACTTTTGAATCCGCAGTGCAAGCCATCGCCCAGGCGCCGGTTTTGTAGTACCCGCAGAAAAGCAAAAGCCCCGAACTAATCGGGCCTTGTCATTTGTGCGGCGAGAAAAAGAGAGGGCGACTCCAGAGGGTGCTGTAACACCCAAGGGAGACGCCAGATCGCAGATCGTGCCTGCAAGCCAGCCAAGGCCCTCACTGCTCGCGCGAGCGGGGCGGAGCCTAGCAGAAAAACTTAAGGCTTTGCAGATGCTTAGAGATATTCGTTGCGGAAAATGCAACCGACTCCTCGCCCGTGCAGCAGGGGTTAACCAGCTCCAGATCAAGTGCTCCCGGTGTAGGACGATGAACCAAGTGACAGCAACAGACCGATATCAATCGCTCATAGTTGCTGGCGAGAAGTCTTCGCAGGCGTAATCCCGCCAAGATCAGTTATATCCAGAAAGCCTAGAGCTTCGAACTCATCGCCCATGAGCGATGAAAGAGCGACGTTGATCGCCTTTCATATTACTCATGAAAGGAAAAAACCATGGCGTTTAGTATTGTTCCCCTGAAAAATGAAGACGAAAACTTTTCGGGCGCACAAATTTCTTCTTCGAAACAAGGCTCGGGCTTTGTGGCCGAAAGTGGATTTCAGAAGCTGACTTTTAATGCATTTGGTAACGAGGATTACCCCAGTACGGTGACAGGCTATACGGTACTCAATGATGGTAGTGGCACTGCATCAGTATCAGTTGGCAGCGGTTTGTCGATTAACTACGTTGTACGTGAATTTCTCGAATTGCAAAACCCGTCACATAGGAATGCCCAAGTATCAGTCGTGGTAATGAGTAACAGCGGTGTTATGTTTACGAAGTCCTATTTTCTTAGGGCTTATGATGCTTTCGGGAATTGGACGGATACGCCTGAAACCGGCGTATATGTCGGTACTGGATTTTCAATTAGCCTGCCAAACCGTATGAATGGCCCCTATTTGGCTACCTTTCAGCAAACCGATGTTCATACTGTGAAGATTCAGGCATCAATTTCGCTAGCTCCAGATGGGTCCGCTCAGGTAGATGCTACTGCCAAAGTTAACTTCCCGGAGGAAGACAAAGCTGCTGACTTTACTACTCGAGAACGTCAGGCGATTGAGTCTGCGATGAGACAGCACGAAGGCAATACAAATCATATGTATCTTGATAGGGGTGGTAACGTCACAGTTGGTGTGGGGTTCATGCTGCCAAATGAAAGTGCGGCTGCTGAGTATCCGTTCCTTACTTCCGCTAATGGTCCTGCTACTGTTGAGCAGAAACGAGCCGAGTGGCGGAGTATTCATTCTTTGCCAACTAATTATGTGGCTGACTGGTATGAAAGTTACACGGATCTTTACCTGGCCAGCGAATTTATCGATTCTGAACTTGGGCATCTAATCGATGCAAGCTTTGTCAAGCTGGCTCGACTGTTTCCTGACATTGGGAAATATCCAGGTGCTGCACGCGTCGCTTTGCAAGATATGGTCTACAACGTGGGTGAGACCGGGCTGTCAACCGGTTTCCCTCGGCTCATGCAAGCCGTTAGCAACCAGGATTGGGCAACTGCAGCGGCCGAATCTCATCGAGCTATCCCAGACGAGAGTCGCAATGATGCTATTCGTAATCTATTCCTGAACGCGGCCGGGACAGGGGATTTCTGAGTCTTATTTTTTTGTTGGCAGCGTGGCTGTCATCTAATGAATGGCCACCAGTCTGGTGGCCATTCCTGTCCCAGAGTGACTATTGGATCCGACCGACTTTGGTTCTGGCACAGCGCGTAACGGCTACCGTATTTCTAGGTGGCTTCTTGTGGCTTCTTGTGGCTGCGCAAGTGGCTGTCTCGGGATGCTACTGACATGGCCATGGACACTGCTGACATCGGCGTCGTCCGACGCCTAAATGAATTACTCGACATTGAGCGCGAGACCCGGAAAGAAGCCGAGGCCCGCGCCGACCAATTCGCCAAGGAGCAAAACGACCTCGCAGCCACAGTTGGTCGCATGGAAGGTAAAATCGAGGCACTCAAGTGGCCAGCCTCACAGAGCGGGTTACGCTGCAGAGCGATGAGATAGCCCGCCTACGCATCAAGCTTGAAGGGACAACCTGATGGACCGATGCGCATTTGAATTCATCGCCCGCCGCTGGTGGCGCCGGGCAGAGGTAGCGAGTAAGGCGTCGAAGGCCGTGACCACCGGAACCCAGGCAGCTGATAAGGCTGGTGAGGCCTTAAGTCGGGTCATCCCATGATCATTGCACAGATCTTGATGCCGAAACTGATGAGCAGAAGCAAGTGTAGCTTGACGAAGAAATTGGCGTAACAGATGGGAATTGCGCTTTGCCTATATCTCGGCCACCATACCCTGATTGCTTACCTCAAGGATTGAGATCTATGAAAGGCGTATTAAAAGCGACTCTTCTCGGTGCTACTCTTGCTACGGGAGTTGCTCATGCTGATGTAGGCCGGGAAGAGGCTCTTGATGACGCGGTTCGTCAGTTCGCTGCGAAAATCGAAGCCGATTGGCAAAAGTGTTTGAGAGATCCGAACACTCGTACGACAGGGGATAGCGACGGTTGTCTGGCTGTAATGCTGCAGGCAGCCAATGAGGGCGTCAATCAGAAATATCAGAAAAAAATGGTCACCGCTAGGATCATGGCCGAACGTCCTGACGGGTTTGTGACCTATGATTTGGTTCCGACAATGCTCCAGGACTCTCAAGCGCAGTGGGAGAAATATGTTGAAACCGACTGCAAAGGAATAGGCGCAGAGAGTGCGTCTGGTACTGCTCGTGCGTCGTATGCCCTATTATGCAAATACAAGCACGCGCTCCACCGCCTTCGTGCGCTTGATGGGTGGTACTAGGCTCTGTCTGAAAAAAGCCGTCGCATACACCTACACCGTATGACACAAGCCAGCGAGACCATCGCAGCATAACTTTTTGCGAGCTTGTCGAAGCGCGTGACGATTCGGCGATTCTCTTTCAGCCAGCCAAACATGCGTTCAATGATGTTGCGCTGTCGGTATTTGGGCCGGTCGAACAGTCTGGGCAAGCCAGGCTTGGGCTTGCGCTTTATCGAGCGCAGCGACATTTGCAGTATGTGGCCTGTAGCCGCGCCGTTTCGCCGTTGTTTTGGAATCGATTTCGCCGCTGGCGTTGCACGGATAGGGCGCTTATGCAACGGTCTTGAAAACCGCTGACGACGGGTCAAAATCTGTTCCGCAACTCGATGCATACCCCTTGATTTTAAAGGGCTGCAGACGCTCTAGAATCAGGTTGGCGCGGAAACTAAAAGCTTGTAAGCTATTGAAATTAAAGAAAATTAATCGCGGATTGCAAATCCGTCTACGCCGGTTCGATTCCGACCTCGGCCTCCACCATTCGAAAGCCCCGCAACCCTTAAGGTTGCGGGGCTTTTTTAATGCCTGCGAATTGACCGCCAATGGTCAGTCCGGGCCCTGAAAAGAAAAACCCGCCAACCAGTGGCGGGTTCAAAAGAACGAGAGAAGCAGGGTTAGTGTGCCAAGGCCCTTGTCATCATTTCGTGAAAGGGCGTATCGCGAATTGCGCTCCTAGGGAGCGAATCGTAACTATCTGATTCGACTTATATTTTTGTAGGAGCGGGCTTGCCCCGCGAACACCGGCGAAGCCGGTGCCACGCACTGCGTCGCCTGCTTCGCGGGGCAAGCCCGCTCCTACAGGGGAATGCGGCGCTTGTAAACCAGGCAAAAAAAGCCCGCCATGAAGGCGGGCAACAAGCGTTTTGAAGGGAGAGCTTTCAGCCTGGGCCCGCCCGGTTAACCCAACATTAACGCCACCCATTGACCCCGCCCGCCGATCCGCCTATACAGGCGTGCCACGATTCCAGGAGCCACCATGCGCGACGAAGACGACCTGCACGAGCCCGAGCATGATCACCTGCTCGACCACGAATTCCTCGATGACGACTTCGAGCCAGAGGCCGACGCCCAGGGTGCCGAAGACGACGTCGAAGAGGACGAGGCGCTGTTCGATGACCTGGACGACGACGAGCCTGGTCACCCCGCCTGGCACGACGACCCGGACGACTGACTCAGCGCCCGTCGATCGAGTAGCGGCCCGGGCCGCTGACCGCCAGCACCAGCAGGCCGCCGAGGATGCTCATGTTTTTCAGGAACTGCGTCATGTTGGCGGCACGCTCAGGTTCGACCATGTTCCAGAAAGGGTGGCCAAGCAAGGCTGTGCCGAGCACGAACAAGGCGAACAGCAGCGCCAGCGGGCGGGTATAGAAACCCAGGATCAAGGCAATGGCGACGAAAAACTCCATGACAACCGCCACCGCCGCCGCCAGCATCGGTGCCGGTGCGCCCAGCGAGGTCATATAGCCCACCGTGCCCTCGAACCCGGTCAGCTTGGCCCAGCCGGAAATCAGGAAAAGGATCATCAGCAGCACGCGAGCAATCAGCAGAATGAAGTCGCGTTGACCATCGAGCAGGGAATAGCGCATGGCGGCGTTCCAGATGAGCGGTGACATGCTCAACTCTAGCAGTTGCGTTGGGGCTTGCAGGGAGCAGCTTGAAAGCGCCGCCCGCCAGGGGCGATGGGCTTTTGCAGGAGGGAGTCGTCAGGTGCCCACGGGGTGGACATGGTGCCCCGACCCGGACTCGAACCGGGACGTCTCGCGACGGCGCATTTTAAGTGCGATGTGTCTACCAATTTCACCATCGGGGCACGACGGCAAGTCGCGCATTAGACACCAAAAGCTTGCACAATTCAACGGTTTAGACGCTGTTCAGCGCTGCCGGGAAACCCCATGCTAGGCGCAGGCACCCGGCCATGGTGGGCTGTTTATAATCCATTGGTATAGCCCTGCAAGCTGTGGCGCCTATCCTCTACTCACTGAAGAGCAACCCCCAGTAATTGACACGCTGCTGTCATTACGCCACTGTTGCTCTTCTTGAATGGATCCAATGAGTGTGATGCCATGCCCCAGGCCGCTCCCCCTGCCGAAACCGGGCGCGTCGTTCGCCCGCGGCTGCGCTGGCGTCTGCTGTTGACCCTGGTACTGCTGCTGGGTGGGTTTCTGTATCTGACGCTGATGGCCCTGGGTGGCTACCTGCTGATGCTCGGCCTCGATGCCGCGAGCCCGCAGCCCCAGCGTTTGATGGCGCTGGGGGCAGGGGCGGGGGTGATGCTGGTGTGCCTGTGGCTGCTCAAGGTGGCCATGCCCCGGCGCTTGAGCCCCGCGCTGGTAGAGCCTGGAAACACATGATCCGGCGTTGGGCACACCCCTTCATGCGTGGGCTCGGCTAAGCTCAACTCGTCCCTTCCGCTGTGCCTGTGGAGCTTGCATGGTTTCAGCCGACCGCACCGAACACCCAAACATGCCCGCCAGCCGCTACGAGCAACTGGTGCAGTCGGTGGTGGATTACGCCATCTACATGCTCGACCCCAGCGGCCGAGTGGTGTCGTGGAACCCTGGCGCCGAACGGATCAAGGGCTACCGCGCCGAGGAGATCATCGGCCAGCACTTTTCCATGTTCTTCACCCCGCAGGATTGCGCCGACGGGCGCCCCGAGCGCCTGGTTCGCCAGGCCCTGGAGCAGGGCGTGGCGCAGGACGAAGGCTGGCGCGTGCGCAAGGATGGCACGCAGTTCTGGGCGCTGGCCGCGCTGGATGTGATTCGCGATGAACAAGGCCAGATCATCGGCCTGGCCAAGGTTACCCGTGACATTACCGACCGGCGCGAGTCGGCGCTGCAACTCGATGCCGTTCGTGCCCAGCTGTTCCAGGCACAGAAGCTCGAAGCCCTGGGGCAGCTCACCGGTGGCCTGGCGCACGACTTCAACAACATGCTCACCATCATCATCAGCTCGGCGCGCCTGGCCTTGGCCAGCCCAGACCCTGCTCGCGTGCGACGCATGATCGAGCATATTCTCGATGCCAGCCAACGTGGTACCGAGCTGACCCAGCAGTTGCTCACTTTCGCTCGCCACCGGCAGTTCGATGTTTCCCTGGTTGCACCCGCCGAGCTGGTTGCAGCCACGCGCAGCTTGCTCGAACACGCCCTGCCGCGTGATATCGCCTTGCTTGACGAGGTCCAGCCCGACCTGCCGCCAATCGAGGTGGATGCCGGGCAGTTGCAGATGGGCCTGCTGAACCTGTTGTTCAACGCCCGCGATGCCATTGGTGAACGCGGCACCATCCGTTTGGCGGCCGAGGCCGTGGAGCTGGCAGGCGAGGTGGACGGGCTCTGTGGCGCCTATGTGTGCTTCGAAGTGCGCGACAGCGGTGAAGGCATCGACCCGCAAGTGCTGCCGCGTATCTTCGAGCCGTTCTTCACCACCAAGGCCTTTGGCAAGGGCACAGGGCTTGGGCTGAGCCAGGTGTATGGTTTCGCCAAGCAAAGCAATGGCTCGATCAGCGTCGACAGCACGCCCGGCCAGGGCACCTGCATGCGCCTGTACCTGCCGACCCACCAGCCTGGCGCGCGAGCGCAACTCAACAGGTAGCCATCATGGTGCAAACACTCAAGCGGCTGGTCACGGGAATTGACGGGCTCGATGCGCTGCTCAAGGGCGGGCTGGTGGCGGGTGCTTCCTACATCGTTCAGGGGCCGCCGGGCGCCGGCAAGACCATCCTGGCCAACCAGCTGGCCTGCGGCCATGTGCGCCGCGGCGGCAGGGTGCTGGTGGCGACCTTGCTCAGCGAGTCCCATGAGCGGTTGTTCCAGTACCTGGCCACCCTCGAATTCTTCGACCCGGCCCTGGTGGGTGACCCGATCCAGTTCGTCAGCGCGTTCGACACCCTGGAGCAGGAAGGCCTGGAGGCCGTGGTGCGCTTGCTCCGCCAGGAAATCGCCCGGCAGCAGGCCAGCCTGCTGATTGTCGACGGCGTGCTCAATGCCCGGGTGCGGGCGGAAACGGCGCTGGACACCAAGAAATTCGTCTCCGAACTGCAAGGCCACGCGGCCTTCGCCGGTTGTACCGTGTTGCTGCTGACCAGCGCCCGGCTGGACGAAGGCAGCCCCGAACACACCATGGTCGATGGCGTGATCGAACTGGGCGAGCAACTAATCGGTAGCCGCGCCGTGCGCCATGTGCAGCTGCGCAAGACCCGTGGCAGCAGTGCGTTGTCCGGCCGCCACGAGTGCCTGATCGACGAGGCCGGGATGCACGTGTTTCCGCGCCTTGAGGCGCTGTACAGTCACCCCAGCCAGCTCGGTGGCGAGTCGTTGAACCGGGTCACCACTGGCGTGCAAACCCTGGATGAAATGCTCGACGGCGGCTTGGCCCAAGGCTCGGTCACGCTGCTGATGGGGCCCTCCGGCATTGGCAAGACCTCCCTGGGCCTGGCCTTTCTCGGCGCCGCCAGTGCCCAGGCGCCGGCCCTGCATTTCGGCTTCTATGAAACCCCCGGCAGGCTGCGCCTGAAGGCCGCCTCACTGGGTTACGATTTCGCAGCCCTGGAGCGCGAAGGCAGCCTGCAGCTGGCATGGCAACCCACCACCGAAGGGTTGCTCGACCAGGTTGGTGCGCGCTTGCTGGCCCAGGTCGAACAGCACGGCAGCAAGCGCGTACTCATCGACAGCCTCGGCGCTTTCAGCCGCCTGGCAGCGGACCCGGCGCGGCTCAATGCGTTCTTCCGCGCCTTGACCGGCGAATTGCGTGCGCGCCACGTCAGCGTGATGCTCACCTGGGAGATGCGGGACATTTTCGGCTCGGAAATCAGCGCGCCAGCCCCGGACCTGTCGAGCATCGTCGACAACCTCATGCTGATGCGTTTTGTAGAGCTCGATTCGCAATTGCGGCGCATGCTGTCGATTCTCAAGGTGCGCGACAGCCACCACGACCCGGCCCTTCATGAATTGCACATCGGGCCGCAAGGCATCAGCCTGCGCAAGGCATTCGAGGGTGCCTGCGGCGTGCTTTCCGGAACACCGGTGCCGCAAGGGGGTGGGTGACGGGGCGAACGATGAACACCATCCTGATCGTCGATGACGAATACCTGATTGTCGACATCCTCGGTTTTGCCTTGGAGGATGAAGGTTTTCTGGTCGAAAAAGCCAGCAACGGGCGCAGGGCGCTGGAAGCCCTCAGGGAAAAGCGCGTGGAGTTGGTGATCACTGACTACATGATGCCCATGCTCAATGGCGAAGAGTTGGTGATGGCGATTCGTGAGGAATTGCAACTGCACGACCTGCCGGTAATCCTCATGAGCGGCGCACAGGCCAGCCAAGGACGCCCGGAGCTATTCGCCGCGGTGTTCGACAAACCATTCGACATGGACAGCATGATCGCCAAGGTGCGTGAGTTGATCGGCACCTGAGCTTTAGCTTGCGGCGTGCGCCGGCCAGTGGATCAAGCGCGTCCGTGCGGCTTGAAGCAGGAAGCTCAGTGTTGATCGTCGTGCTTTTCCGGCGCCGGGCTGCCGGCCTGGATGCGCTTGAAGATCTCTTCACGGTGCACCTGAACATCCTTTGGTGCATCGATGCCAATCCTCACCTGCATCCCTTTTACGCCCAGAATGGTGACTTTGATGTCATCGTTGATGACGATGCTTTCGCCAACCTTACGGGTGAGTATCAGCATGTAGTTCTCCTTGGTGATATAGAAATCCGCCTGGCCAAGTGCCGCAGCGGTGGGAGCTTGTCCCTCTTCCTTCTCATTAAAGACGCTTTCACGGGTTAGTAATTCCCTTGAAGGTAAATTCTGTTGCGCCTCTTTAAGTGGCAGGTGCCGAGGTAAAGCGCCAACCGGGTGTTGGCGGTGGTGCTCGATGGCAAGAATAGGGGGGTTCGGCCTTTATGGGAAATTTCTCTGCATGATGGGGTAAATAGCGCGGCTCAATGATCGTCCTTTTCCTCCAGGGCCTGGAGAAACAACAGCAGTGTCACTTCCTCCTGGTCCAGGCCTTTGCGTACCCGGCGCCCTGGCAGTCCGGCCAGGCGCCCGAGGGCGTAGTGCTCCAGTACTGCTGGGTGGATGTAGCAGCGCCGGCACACCGCCGGGGTGTTGCCCAGGCGCGTGGCAACCTGCTTGACGATGGCGGCGACCTGGCGCTTGGCTTCGCTTTCCGGTTCCCATTGCAACGGCCTGAGCAGGCTCAACGCCAGGCTGCTGCCGGCCCAGGTGCGGTAGTCCTTGGCGGTGAAGTCGGCACCGGTGAGCTGCTGCAGGAACTGGTTCACCTCGCTGGAGCCGATGCTGTGGCGCTGGCCGTCTGCATCCAGGTACTGGAACAGCGTCTGCCCGGGCAGCTCCATGCAGCGCTTGAGCAGGTTGGCCAGGCGTCGGTCGCGCAGGGTGACATTGTGTTCGACGCCGCGTTTGCCACGGAACTGGAAGCGGATGGTGCTGCCTTGGACCGTGACGTGGCGGTTGCGCAAGGTGGTCAGGCCATAGGACTTGTTATCGCGCAGGTAACGTTGGTTGCCAACCCGGATCAGGGTGTGGTCGAGCAGGCTGACCACCAGCGCCATCACCTTCTCCCGGTCAAGCCCCGGGCGGGCCAGGTGCGTTTGCAGCTGCGCACGCAATTTCGGCAAGGCCTGGGCGAAGGCGAGCATGCGCCCGTACTTGTGCTGGTCGCGCAATTCGCGCCATTGCACGTGGTAGCGGTACTGCTTGCGCCCGCGTGCGTCACGCCCAGTGGCTTGCAAATGGCCCTGGGGGTCTGCGCAGATCCACACATCGGTGTAGGCCGGCGGGATCACCAGGGCGGCGATGCGCGCCAGCGTGTCGCGGTCGCGTACCCGCTGGCCTTGGGCATCGAGGTAGATGAAGCGGTCGCGCCAGCGCCGGCGACTCAGGCCTGGCTGGTTGTCGTCCACATAATGCAGGCTGGGGGGCAGCGGGCAGTCGAGCATCGGCGGCGGGCCTCGATCAGGTGACTGATCAGTGGACCGCAGCCAGGGGGATCTTGCTCAGCCGAGCAGCGCCACCGACTTGATCTGGGCGATCAGGGGCTGGCCCGGCTGCAGTGCGAGCTGGTCGGCCGAATAGCGCGTGATGCGCGCCAGCAGCGCATTGCCGCCGGCCTCAAGGCTTACCAGCACATGGGCCGGGTTGTCGGCCGGGCGTACTTCGCGCACCCGCACTGGCAGGCGGTTGAGGATGCTCGACGCACAGCCGGCGTCGAGCGCCAGGCTGACATCGCGGGCCTGCACCTTGACCCGCAAGGTGCTGCCCATGCTGTGCGCCGGGTGGGCGATGCGCAACTGCAGCCCGTCGCTGCCGGGCAGGCGCAGGTCGAGCAGGTCGTACTGCGGGTCGTGGCCAACCACCAGGCCTTCGAACACCACGCCGGCATCCTCGCCCTGGGCCAGCGACAGGTCCAGGCGGGCCAGGGTTTCGCCGATCGGCCCGCTGGCCATGGCCCGGCCTTGCTCCAGCAGCACCAGGTGGTCGGCCAGCCGCGCCACCTCGTCCTGGGCATGGCTGACATACACCAGCGGAATGTCCAGTTCGTCGTGCAGGCGTTCCAGGTAGGGCAGGATCTCGCGCTTGCGCGGCCCATCCAGGGCCGCCAGTGGCTCGTCCATCAACAGCAGCCGTGGGCTGCTGAGCAATGCCCGGGCGATACCCACGCGCTGCGCCTCGCCACCGGACAAGGTCGATGGCTTGCGCGCCAGCAGGTGGCTGATGCCCAGCAGCTCACTGGCCTGGTCGAGGCTGACCTTGCGCTCGGTTGGCGCAATCCGCCGCCAACCGAACTCCAGGTTGCCGCGCACCGAAAGGTGCGGGAACAGGCTGGCCTCCTGGAACACATAGCCCACTGGGCGCAGGTGGGGTGCCTGGAAGTAGCCGCGGGTGCTGTCTTCCCACACCTCGCCATTGACCTCGACGTAGGCACTGGCTGCGCGCTCCAGGCCGGCCAGGCAGCGCAGGCACGAGGTCTTGCCGGAACCGGAATGGCCGAACAGCGCGCTGATGCCGCGCCCGGGCAGTTGCAGGTCGACGTCCAGGGTGAAGTCGTCACGCGCCAGTTTCAGGCGCGCCACAATGGATCCGCTCATTTCAGCTCCAGCCAGCCTTGCTACGGCGCCCGGCATACAGCAGGAGCAGCACCAGGAACGAGAACACCAGCATGGCACCGGCCAGCCAGTGGGCTTGTGAATAGGCCATGGCCTCGACGTGATCGAAGATCTGCACCGAAACCACGCGGGTCTTGTCGGGAATGTTGCCACCAATCATCAGCACCACGCCGAACTCGCCCACGGTGTGGGCAAAGCCCAGGATGCTGGCGGTGACGAAGCCGGGCCGGGCCAGTGGCAGCACCACATGGACGAAGGTGTCCCAGGGGCTGGCGCGCAGGGTCGCGGCGACTTCCAGCGGGCGCTGGCCAATGGCGGCAAAGGCGTTCTGCAGTGGCTGTACCACGAAGGGCATCGAATACACGGTAGAGCCGATGACCAGGCCGGTGAAGCTGAACACCACGGTGCCCAGGCCCAGGGCCTGGGTTGCCTGGCCGAGCCAGCCGTGCGGGCCAAGGGCGATCAGCAGGTAAAAGCCGATCACCGTTGGCGGCAGCACCAGCGGCAGGGCCACCACCGCGCCCACCGGCCCGCGCAGCCACGAGCGCGTGCGCGCCAGCCACCAGGCGATGGGCGTACCGACCAGCAGCAGGATCAAGGTGGTCAGGCTGGCCAACTTCAGGGTCAGCCAGATCGCACCCAGGTCACTGGCGTCCAGTGGCATCAGATTTCATAACCGTAGGACTTGATCACCGCAGCGGCTTTCGGGCCCTTGAGGTAGTCGACCAGGGCCTTGGCCGCTGGGTTGTCCTTGCCCTTGTTGAGAATCACGGCGTCCTGGCGGATCGGGTCGTGCAGGTTGGACGGTACGATCCAGGCCGAGCCGTTTTCGACCTTGCCGTCCTTGTAGATCTGCGAGAGGGCAACGAAGCCCAGCTCGGCATTGCCGGTGGACACGAACTGGAAGGCCTGGGTGATGTTCTGGCCTTCGACGATCTTGCCCTTGGTGGCCTCGGTCAGCTTGAGTTTATCCAGTACCTGGGTGGCGGCCAGGCCGTAAGGCGCGGCTTTCGGGTTGGCGATGGACAGGTGCTGGAACTGGTTCTTCTTCAGCACTTCACCCTTGTTGTCCACATAGCCGGGCTTGGCCGACCACAGCGCCAGGGTGCCGATGGCGTAGGTGAAACGCGAACCTGGGACAATTTCCTTTTCCTGCTCAAGCTTGGCCGGGGTGCTGTCATCGGCGGCGAGGAACACTTCGAACGGGGCGCCGTTCTTGATCTGTGCGTAGAACTGCCCGGTGGCGCCATAGGCGGCGACCAGTTTGTGGCCGGTGTCTTTCTCGAAGTCCTTGGCGATCGCCTGGATCGGCGCGGTGAAGTTCGCGGCGACGGCAACCTGAACCTCGTCAGCCCAGGCGCTGTTGAGGGAAATCAGGCTGGCCAGGGCGGTGGCGGCCAGGTGGGACAGGCGAATACGCATGAAGACTGCTCCTTGGGGTGGTTATCGTTATGGTGGTGACTATATAGCGATAGGCCATTTGTCGGGAAGGGGGCTTCAGTTGATGTTGGCCGCGCCGCAACGATACCTCTAGGAGATCCCCCAGCACTGCGGGCTACGTTGTCGCGCAGGGAATATTGCACGTAGGCGCGCCGCCATCCTTTGTAGGAGCGGGCTTGCCCCGCGAACACCGGCGCAGCCGGTGCCATGCACCGCGGTGCTTGCTTCGCGGGTCAAGCCCGCTCCTACACGAATCGCGCTCCCACAGAGTTCTGAACCAGATAGCCGGTGTAGGCGGGCGGCAGCGGTTCGATGGCTATCGCGCTATCTGCGCCAAGGCTTTCTCGGCAATCTCCCGCGTCAACGCCTCGGCGCCCATAGGCCTGCCCAGGCGCAAGGCCTGGCCTGCCCACAGGTTGCTGAAATCGCTGTTGCCCTGGGGCTCGGTGATCGCCCGCAAGGGCATCAGCGCGCCCCCTGCCAGCGGAAAGCGCGGGGCCAGTGCGCTCATCGGCCCCAGCTCACGCATGATGCGGTTGTTGATGCCCCGCGCCGGGCGCCCGGTGAACAGGTTGGTCAGCGCCGTGTCGCTGGCCGCTGCGGTGTCCAGGGCATGGCGGTGGGCTGGCGACACCTTGGCCTCGGGGCAGAACAGGTAGGCGGTGCCGATCTGCACGGCGCTGGCACCCAGTGCCAGTGCCACCACCAGGCCACGATGGTCGGCGATGCCGCCGGCGGCGATCACCGGCAGTTGCACGGCGTCGGCAATCTGCGGCACCAGGGCCAGGGTGCCGATCTGGCTGGTGATGTCGTTGCTCAGGAACATGCCCCGATGGCCACCGGCCTCATAGCCCATGGCGATGATTGCATCGCAGCCGTGGGCCTGCAGCCACAGCGCTTCCTGCACCGTGGTGGCACTGGACAGCACCTTGGCCCCGGTGGCCTTGACCCGCTCCAGCAACCCCGCCTCGGGCAGGCCGAAGTGAAAACTCACTACCTCCGGGCGCAACTGCTCCACCCACTGGCAGCTCTGTTCGTCGAAGGGCGCGCGGTTGGACACGGGCGAGGGCGCCTCGTGGTCGGCGCCGACTTCCGTGTAGTACGGCTTGAGCGCCTGCTTCCAGCGGGCATCGCGCTCTGGGTCGGGCGCAGGTGGCTGGTGGCAGAAGAAATTGAGGTTCAGCGGGCGCCCCGGGCAGGCGGTGCGGAACGCCTGAACCTCGGCGTACACCTGCTCGCCGGTGAGCATGGCGCAGGGCAGGGCGCCGAGCCCGCCGGCCTTGGCCACGGCAATGGCCAGGGGTGAACCGCTGGCACCGGCCATCGGCGCTTGCAGCATGGGCAACTCGATGCCCAGCAGATCGAGGATACGACGGTCGGGCCAGTTGCTCATGCGCTACTCCTTGAATGCGGTGGCCTTACAGTGCCTTGCTCACCTGGATGTCGCTGATCTTCTCGGCGTCATCGCCGTGGATCTTGCGCAGGGCTTCCAGCGCCTGCTCGTGGGAGGCATCGGCCATCACGGCGAAGTCCCAGCGGCGCTGGCCGTCGAGCTTGTACTTGATGACGTACTTGATGTTCTGGGTCATGGCGGGCCTTATCCGAGTTTCGACGACGAGCGACGGATGATCTTGATCTTGTGGGTGAGGGTCGGCTTGCGGGTCACCGAGATCGGGCGCGTGGTCACGGTATCGATGGTGATGTTCCAGAACCCGGTGCTGGGTACGGTGATTCTGGCCGGGAAGCGTTCGAAGTGGCCGCCGTGGTAGGTGTGCCGGCCGCCGTTCTTGAAGCTGCGGAAGTTGGCGTCGTTCATCAGGCGGATGTTGCAGCGCTGGGAGCATTCGATGACGACGATGTCGTCCTCGTTCAGGTGCTCGCGCTGGTGTACGAATTTCATGGGGTGCTCCGCAAAGTCTGGTTCTGCAAAGGCGAACGATACCACGATGTGAACCTGCCCTGCCGCGCTTGGCCGCCGCGCCGTAGATAAATCTGCCAAAGCACGGAGCAAATGCGCCTTGCCGTTGTCGTACACATTCTTGATAGCAGAGGTGCTGCAAATGAAGTGGATGGTGGCGGCGTTGTGCCTGGCGCTTGGCGGTTGTGCCAGCGTCTCGGAATTGGAGCAATCGCGGGAAACCCTGGAAGTGATCTCTGGCAAGACGCCGCGTGAATTCGCCGATTGTGTGAAGCAGCGCCTGGCCGAGTCCCGCGGCCCACTGGAAGAGGAAAAACACGGCGAGGGCCTGCGCCTGATCGTGCCGCAGAAGCTCACCCCCGGCACGGGGCCGGCAGCGTTGGTGGACATCGGCAAGCGCGGCAGTGGCAGCAGCATCAAGCTGCACGAACGGCTCAACAACTTCCCACTTCGCCCTGGGGATGTGCGCACGCAAGTGACCGAATGCATCTCCGGTAGTTGATCTGGCGCAAGTGATGCGCGGTTAAAAGGCCATTTGCCATCCCTTGGTCGGCCCAGGCGTTGTTGCGGCTTTCCCTACGGGGCTAGTATCCATTTGCTTATGTTTTTTAAGCCTAAGCTTATAACAAAAGAAATGGAGATTCGTGATGACCCCGTTGAGTCGCGTCGTGATCGGCAGCTTGCTGATCTTGGCCTGGCCCGCGGCGCATGGCGCCGATGGCCAGAACGTATTCACCCAGGGTGGTGCCAACCCCGCCGCCATGGCTTGCCTGGGCTGCCATGGGCCTGACGGCAAGGGCATGCCGGCTGCAGGCTTTCCCCGCCTGGCCGGCTTGCCGGCCGGCTACCTGAGCAAGCAATTGCATGACTGGCGCAGCGGCAGCCGCCAGCAGCCGGTGATGGCGCCCCTGGCCAAGGCCCTGACGGACGATGAAATAGATGCCGTCAGCGCTTACCTGGCCAGCCTGCCCGCCGACCCAGCCCCGCCCCTGCGGCGCCAGCAGATCGCGGCCAATGCCACCGAGCGCCTGGCCCTGTACGGCGACTGGCTGCGGCAGATTCCCGGTTGCGTGCAATGCCATGGCCCTGGCGGCAGCGGTGTGGGCGAGCATTTCCCACCCCTGGCCGGGCAGCCTGCGGCCTACCTGGTGGCGCAACTCAATAGCTGGCGCGATGGCAGCCGGCGCAACGACCCCAATCAGTTGATGGTCGGCGTGGCCAAGGCCATGACCGATGCCGAAGTCCAGGCGATTGCCGAGTTCTTCGCCCAGCCCGCCCGCCAGGAGGCCCAGCCATGAAGCGCCTGATGCCAACCCTGCTACTGCTGGCCATGGGCAATGCCTTGGCCGTGCCCATTGCCATGCCAGACCAGTCCCAACTGCAGGTGCCGGCTGGCGATGCCACGCCGCGCTTCATGCCCCCAGGCGAGGGCGAACTGCCGGACAACGCCTTTGGCAAGATGGTCCGTGAAGGCCACGCGCTGTTCGTCGACACCCGGCGCCTGATGCCCGAGGCCGTGGGCAACGGCATGAACTGCAGCAACTGCCACCTCGACCAGGGGCGCCTGGCGCATTCTGCGCCGCTGTGGGGTGCCTACCCGATGTACCCGGCGTATCGCAAGAAGAACGACAAGGTCAACACCTATGCCGAGCGCGTGCAGGGCTGTTTCCAGTTCAGCATGAATGGCAAGCCGCCGGCGGCGGACAGCCCGCAGATGACGGCGTTGTCGGTGTATGCCTATTGGTTGTCTACCCGCGCGCCCACTGGCGTGGAAATTGCCGGCCGCGGCTACCCCGACGTGCCGCAGCCCAAGGGCGGCTACGACTTCGCCCGTGGCCAGCAGGTGTACCGCGCGCAATGCGCTATTTGCCACGGTGACGATGGCCAGGGGCAAAAGGTGGCGGGCGAGTACGTGATGCCGCCGCTGTGGGGCAAGGACGCCTACAACTGGGGGGCCGGCATGCACCGGATCAACACCGCGGCTTCGTTCATCAAGTACAACATGCCCCTGGGCAAGCCGGGTACCTTGAGCGACCAGCAGGCCTGGGACGTGGCCGCCTGGGTCAACCGCCACGAGCGCCCGCAGGACCCGCGCCTGGTGGAAGGTTCCATCGAGAAAACGCGGCTGAAGTTCCATGCCAATGATGGCGTCAACCTGTATGGCCAGCAGGTCGATGGGGTGTTGCTGGGGCAGGGCAGCGGCCATTGAGCATGGCGCCCGGCCCCTGCGCGGCGTGCCCGTGCAGGGGCCGGATGACGTGATTTTCACGAACGGTTTGGAACTATCTACACTGAGATTTCTCTATGATGGCAGCGGTCGCCACAGGCAGGGCATTGTAAGCTGCATGCCGCCTGATTAGACTGCGCCGAATTCCACAGGCCTCGCCTTTGTTTAAGGATGTTTATGATCAAGAAATGCTTGTTCCCCGCAGCCGGCTACGGCACGCGCTTCCTGCCTGCTACCAAAGCCATGCCCAAGGAAATGCTGCCGGTGGTCAACAAGCCGCTGATCCAGTATGGCGTTGAAGAGGCACTGGATGCCGGCCTGAACGAGATTTCCATCGTCACCGGCCGCGGCAAGCGCGCCCTGGAAGACCACTTCGACATCAGCTACGAGCTGGAAACCCAGATCAAAGGCACCGACAAGGAAAAATACCTGGTCGGTATCCGCCGCCTGCTCGACGAGTGCTCGTTCTCCTACACCCGTCAGACCGAAATGAAAGGCCTGGGCCACGCGATTCTGACCGGCCGCCCACTGATCGGTGACGAACCGTTCGCTGTGGTGCTGGCCGATGACCTGTGCGTCAACCTCGACGGCGACGGCGTGCTCGCGCAAATGGTTGCGCTGTACAAGAAGTACCGCTGCTCGATCGTCGCCATCCAGGAAGTCGACCCGCAGGAAACCAACAAGTACGGCGTTATCGCCGGTGAAGAGATCAAGGACGGCATCTTCCGTGTCGACGCCATGGTCGAGAAGCCCAAGCCTGAAGACGCACCGTCGAACCTGGCGATCATCGGCCGTTACATCCTGACCCCGGACATCTTCGAGAAGATCGAACAAACCGAGCCGGGCAAGGGTGGCGAGATCCAGATCACCGACGCGCTGATGAAGCAGGCCGCTGAAGGCAACGTGATTGCCTACAAGTTCAAGGGCAAGCGTTTCGACTGCGGTGGCGCTGAAGGCTACATCGAAGCGACCAACTTCTGCTTCGAGCACTTCTACAAGGCTGGCAAGGCTTACTGATTCACGCTGTTGCTGATGGCTGGGGCCGCTTTGCGGCCCTTCGCGGGGCAAGCCCGCTCCTACACGGCCGGTGCAAATCCCAAGATTTGCACACAACCTGTAGGAGCGGGCTTGCCCCGCGAAGGGGCGCAAAGCGGCCCCAGTGCGTTATGCTGGGCGCCTGCCAAGGAGACTGAATACATGGCCTACGATTTTGATCTGTTCGTGATTGGCGCCGGTTCCGGCGGCGTGCGCGCGGCGCGCTTCGCTGCAGGCTTCGATGCGAAAGTGGCAGTGGCCGAAAGCCGCTACCTGGGCGGCACCTGTGTCAACGTTGGCTGCGTGCCGAAAAAACTGCTGGTGTACGGCGCCCACGTTGCCGACGAACTGGAACAAGCTGCCGGCTTCGGCTGGACCCTGGAAGAAGGCCACTTCGACTGGGGCACGCTGATTGCCAACAAGAACCGCGAGATCGAACGCCTCAACGGCATCTACCGCAACTTGCTGGTGAACAGCGGCGTGACCTTGCTGCAAGGCCATGCGCGCATCACTGGCGCCAACGAAGTGGAAGTGCACGGCCAGCGCTACAGCGCCGAGCATATCCTCATCGCCACCGGCGGCTGGCCGCAGGTTCCGGACATCCCGGGCAAGGAACTGGCGATCACCTCCAACGAGGCCTTCTACCTCAAGGACCTGCCACGCCGGGTGCTGGTGGTCGGGGGCGGTTATATCGCCGTCGAGTTCGCGGGCATCTTCCAGGGCCTGGGCGCCGATACCACCTTGCTGTACCGCGGCGACCTGTTCCTGCGCGGCTTTGACGGCTCGGTGCGCACCCACCTCAAGGAAGAACTGGAAAAACGCGGCCTGAACCTGCAATTCAACGCCGATATCCAGCGCATCGACAAGCTTGAAGATGGCACCTTGAAGGCCACCCTCAAGGATGGCCGCGAACTGTTGGCCGATTGCGTGTTCTACGCCACTGGCCGGCGGCCGATGCTCGACAACCTGGGCCTGGAGAACACCGGCGTGGAGCTGGACGCGCGTGGCTATATCCGCGTCGACGACCAATACCAGACCACTGCCCCTTCGGTGCTGGCCATCGGTGATGTGATTGGCCGTGTCCAGCTCACCCCGGTGGCCCTGGCCGAGGGCATGGCCGTGGCGCGGCGCCTGTTCAAGCCCGAGCAGTACCGCCCGGTGGACTACCAGAACATCCCGACCGCCGTGTTCAGCCAGCCGCCGATCGGCACCGTGGGCCTGACCGAAGAGCAGGCGCTGGAAGCTGGGCACAAGGTGCAGGTCTTCGAAAGCCGCTTCCGCGCCATGAAGCTGACCCTCACCGACATTCAGGAAAAAACCCTGATGAAGCTGGTGGTCGATGCCGAAACCGACAAGGTGCTGGGGTGCCACATGGTCGGGCCGGATGCCGGCGAGATCATCCAGGGCCTGGGCGTGGCCTTGAAGGCTGGTGCCACCAAGCAGCAGTTCGACGAAACCATCGGCGTGCACCCCACGGCCGCCGAAGAATTCGTCACCATGCGCACCGCCACCCGCTGATCTTTTCGGGCTGACAGCGCGCCAACCGGCGCGTTGCCAGCCCGCAATCCTTTGCTCAGCCCATTCCCTTCTATTAATTATCGCCGGTTATAGCCAAAACCAATCACCAGCATGAGCTTTGCCAATGAGCCTTTGTCGGGAGCAGCGGTTAGGATTCTCTCCATCAACTGATTCCAACCCCATGAAGGAGCGTCTCTCATGCCAATCATCAACAGCCAGGTCAAACCGTTCAACGCCACTGCCTACCACAAGGGCGAGTTCGTGCAGGTCAGCGAAGCCGACCTGAAAGGCAAGTGGTCCGTCGTGTTCTTCTACCCAGCCGACTTCACCTTCGTCTGCCCGACCGAACTGGGTGACCTCGCCGACAACTACGCCGAATTCCAGAAACTGGGCGTGGAAATCTACGGCGTGTCCACCGACACCCACTTCACCCACAAAGCCTGGCACGACACCTCGGAAACCATCGGCAAGATCCAGTACCCACTGATCGGTGACCCGACCCACGTCATCTCGCGCAACTTCGACGTGCTGATCGAAGAAGCCGGCCTGGCCGATCGCGGTACCTTCGTGATCAACCCGGAAGGCCAGATCAAAATAGTTGAACTGAACGACGGTGGTGTAGGCCGCGATGCTGCCGAGCTGCTGCGTAAAGTGAAAGCTGCCCAGTACGTTGCCGCTCACCCAGGCGAAGTGTGCCCAGCCAAGTGGAAAGAAGGCGAAGCGACCCTCGCGCCATCGCTGGACCTGGTCGGCAAGATCTAAGCCGATGCGCACCCCGCGGGCGGTGGACAGCCGCCAAAGCTGAAGTACCTACCGCCCCGTAAAAGCGCCCGGGCGACCTCGCCTGGGCGTTTTTGTATCCGAGTTTTGAAAAAGGAATCGCCCGTATGTTGGACGCCACGCTTAAATCGCAACTGAAAACCTACCTGGAGCGGGTCACCCAGCCGATCGAGATCGTTGCCTCCCTCGACGACGGCGCGAAGTCCCGCGAATTGCACGACCTGCTGGTGGAAATCGCCGGCCTGTCGAACCTTATTACCTTCAGCGCGGACGGCACCGACGCCCGTCGCCCTTCGTTCTCGCTGAACCGCCCGGGTGCCGACATTAGCCTGCGCTTCGCCGGCATCCCCATGGGCCACGAATTCACCTCGCTGGTACTGGCGCTGTTGCAAGTCGGCGGCCACCCATCGAAGGCCAGCACCGAGGTGATCGAGCAGATCCAGGCCCTGGAAGGTGAATTCACCTTTGAAACCTACTTCTCGCTGTCCTGCCAGAACTGCCCGGACGTGGTTCAGGCGCTGAACCTGATGGCCGTGCTCAATCCCAATGTGCGCCACGTGGCCATTGACGGCGCGCTGTTCCAGGACGAAGTGGAATCGCGCAAGATCATGGCGGTGCCGAGCATCTACCTCAACGGTGAACTGTTCGGCCAGGGCCGCATGGGCCTGGAGGAAATCCTCGGCAAGATCGACACCAATGCCGGTAGTCGCCAGGCCGAGAAGATCAACGCCAAGGACGCCTTCGACGTGCTGGTGGTTGGCGGCGGCCCCGCCGGCGCTGCAGCGGCCATCTACGCCGCCCGTAAAGGCATCCGCACTGGCGTTGCCGCCGAGCGTTTCGGCGGCCAGGTGCTCGACACCCTGGCCATCGAGAACTTCATCTCGGTGCAGGAAACCGAAGGGCCGAAACTGGCCACGGCGCTGGAAGAACACGTCAAGCAGTACGACGTGGACATCATGAACCTGCAGCGCGGCGAAGCGTTGATCCCGGCAACCGATGGCGGCCTGCACGAAGTGCGCCTGGCCAGCGGCGCCTCGCTCAAGGCCAAGACCGTGATCCTGGCCACCGGTGCCCGCTGGCGCGAGATGAACGTGCCGGGCGAGCAACAATACCGCGCCCGTGGCGTGGCCTACTGCCCGCACTGTGACGGCCCGCTGTTCAAGGGCAAGCGCGTGGCGGTGATTGGTGGCGGCAACTCCGGCGTGGAAGCGGCCATCGACCTGGCCGGTATCGTCGCCCAGGTGACGCTGATCGAGTTCGACAGTCAACTGCGCGCCGACGCGGTGCTGCAGCGCAAGCTGCACAGCCTGGCGAACGTCAAGGTCATCACCAGCGCGCTGACCACCGAGGTGGTGGGCGATGGCGAGAAGGTCACCGGCCTGCGCTACAAGGACCGCAACACCGAGCAGGTGCATGACCTGGCTCTGGAAGGCATCTTCGTGCAGATCGGCCTGCTGCCGAACACTGATTGGCTCAAGGGCACCGTCGAGCTGTCGCCACGTGGCGAAATCATCGTCGATGCCAAGGGCCAGACCAGCCTACCGGGCGTGTTCGCTGCGGGTGACGTGACCACCGTGCCGTACAAGCAGATCGTGATTGCGGTGGGTGAGGGCGCCAAGGCTTCGCTGGCGGCATTCGACCACCTGATCCGCACCTCGGCACCGGCGTAAGCCTGGGCTGGCCTCTTCGCGGGGCAAGCCCGCTCCTACAGGCGATCTGAGGATTACCTGTAGGAGCGGGCTTGCCCCGCGAAAGGGCCGGCACTGCCAAAGCAAATCCCGAGGGTGTCTATGCTTACGGCAGACACCCTCAGGAATCTCACCATGACCCTGATCAGCCGCGAACCCTGGTGGCTAGTCCCTCCCAAACCCGGGCAGCAGGAGCAGGACCTGCACTGGGGCTACCTGGAAATCTACGCCGACGGCCGCACCGTGTTCGTCGACCAGCGCCCCAGTGACCGGGAGTTGGCCGAGCGCAAGAGTTGCCGCAATTTCCCCAAGCCTGAACCCTAAGCGGCTCAGCCCTCCAGCTCGGCCAGGCGGGCTTCCAGTGCCGCAATCCGCGCTTCAAGCGCTTCGATCCGCTCCTCCGAAACACTGCCGCCTGCGCTGCGGGTCGTGCCTTCCTGCTGGCGGGCTGCCAGAATCGCTTCGATTTCCGCCGGGTCGCCCAGTGCATGGGTGTAACGGTCCTCGCGTTGCCCGGCCTGGCGCGGCAGGTGCAAGGCCAGGTCGCGCGAAATCAGCCGCTCCAGCTGGTGCTGGATCTGCTCGGTGTCATCGAATTCGTGCAGGCGGTTGCTGCGCGTCAGCAGCTCGTTGAGGGTTTGCGGGCCGCGCAGGAACATCAGGCCCATCAGTACCAGCTGTGCCGGCACCAGCTCCAGGGCCTTGTCCACCCGCTGCTCCCAGCGGTCGGCCCGGCTGCCCATCTGCAGGCGGGTCATGTCCTGGCTTTCCAGGGCGCGCAGCGCTTGGCCAACCTGGCCCTGGGTGAGGTTCATCACCGGTTCCCGGCTGGTCTTCTGGTTACAGGCCAGCACCAGGGCGTTGAGGGTCAGTGGGTAGCTTTCCGGGCTGGTGGCCTGCTTTTCAATCAGAGCACCGAGAATGCGGATTTCAGTGCTGTTGAAGCGGCCTTCGCCTGCGGTTTGGTGTTCTGACATGGCCCTGTCTCATGGCTGAGGAAAGGCCCCTAGCGTAGGTAAAGCGCCAGGCTTAAGCAATCGTGCCCTGTGCCGGCTCAGAAACCGTCGTCGTTCAGCGCCAGGCTCTGACGCAGTTGCTCGACCATCGACATGCGCAAGGTTTCCGGCGCCTTCACCCGAATGGACCCCGCCTGGGACAACAGCCAGCCCATCAGTGCGCGGCTGTCCTCCACCGTGGCCGCCAGCATCGAGCCGCCGTTGTCGTGGGGGGCCAAGTGCATGTCTTCGGACAGGGGCTGGTCTTCCAGGCGCCGGGCCAGGCCATCGTCGACCCAGGCACGCAGTTCGATCCATTGCGAAGGCGAAAGGACGTCGGGTTGCAACTGCTGGGCCTGGTCCAGGCTCAGGCCCGGTTGCCAGTACCAGCCGTAGGGCATGCCCTTGCTGTTGCAATGCAGCGGGAACAAGGTCGCCAGTTCATTGAGGTCGCGCTCGACCGTGCGCTTGCTGGTCTTGTGCCCTGACAGCGACAACGCGGCCTGCAGCTGCGTCGAACTCATCCCCGGGTGGCGGTCGGGCAGGAGCTTGAGCAATTGCCATTGGCGGGCGATGGTATGGCGGGTCGGATGGCTAGGCACGGGCGTCGTCCTTGTACAACAGGCGATATCATAGCGCCACGAATGATGGCACATGGCTATACATCTGAGCATACTCCTTTAGGGGGGCGGATCCAAGTTTTGAGAGATCGACGGTTGTTAACGGTCTTAAAAAAGACCAAAATATCGGTCTTAATTGAGGGGTGTGATCATGCAGAACATCTTCGCTGATGTAACTGTGAGCGTGTCGGAGCTCAAGAAGAACCCAACAGCCGTGATGTCTGATGCGGCAGGCATGCCCGTTGCGGTGTTGAACCACAATCGCGTGATGGGCTACATGGTGCCTGCCGAGTTGTATGAGGCAATGATGGAGCGACTTGATGATTTGGAATTGAGCGAATTGGCCAAGGCGCGTGCGGGTGAACAAGGCGTTCCGGTGAATCTGGATGACTTATAAGCTCGAATTTCTTCCATCTGCGTTGAAGGAATGAAAGAAGCTTGGGCATACGGTGCGTGAATTTACGTAGTGCCTTCTCAGTCCAAACTGGCCTGCAACGCCTCGATAAACACCTCTTCAGCCCGGCTCAGCCGTTGCTCCCGGTTCCACAGCAGGTGGATGTCCACATCGGCGAACCCCTCCGCCGGCGGCAGCTTCCACAGCAGCCCCGCTGCCACGTCTGGCGCCACGACGTGTTCTGGCAGGCAGCCGATGCCGAACCCGGCGATCACCAGCCGGCGCACTTCTTCAAGGCTCGGTGAAGACGCGACGATCCTTCCTGAAAATCCTTGTTGATCGCGGAAAATGGTCAGGGGCGAGAGCATGCCGCCAATCTGGTCACTGGCGAAACTGACGAAGTTTTCCCGCTGCAGATCGCCCTGGGCCTGGCCAAACAAGGCGTGGTGCTTGCCGCAGAAAAACGCATAGCGCTGGCGCAGGAACAGGCGCTGTTCCAGCCGGGGCTGGGGCCGGCGGTTCAGGCTCAGCCCGGCCGTGGCGGTTTTTTCCTGCAAGGCTGCAACGATGTCGGAGCTGCGCATCACGTCGATTTCCACATCCACCCGGGGGTGCAGGCGGTGAAAGCTGGCCAGGAAGTCGTCGAACCGCTCGCAGACGATGCGGCTGATCATCAGCAGGCGCACCTTGCCCACCAGCTCGTCGGCCGGTTGTTCCAGCAGGCCGCCGATCTGCGACATCTGCCCGTACACCTCGCCCGCCAGCAGGAACAGTTGCTCGCCCATGTCGGTGAGTACGAAGCGTGGGCCGCGGCGGGCGATCAGCTGGCGCCCTAGCTGCTCTTCCAGGCGCTTGAGTGCCTGGCTCACGGCTGGCTGGGTGAGGTGCAAGCGGGCAGCGGCGCGGCTGATGGACAATTCCTGGCCGATCACCCGGAAGGTGCGCAGCAGGTTCCAGTCCAGGCGGTCGTTGAGCAGGCGTTCGGGCATGGGGCAGGCTCGATGATAAGCAGGGTTAATAGTCTGAATAATAAATAGAAAATTGACTAATCATAGCCCCGGGACGATAAATCGCAGGCATTGAGGCCTGCTGCAGTGGTGTTGGCTGCTTCGCGGGGCAAGCCCGCTCCTACAGAGGCGATGCGGTCCTTGTAGGAGCGGGCTTGCCCCGCGAAGCAGCCAACGCCCAGGCAACAGGCCACGCGCCGCCAGAGCGCCACCGTGACCTTCAACTCCTGCCAGAAAAACAAGCAAAGGAGCCCCCATGCAGCCCTCCGCTTCGCCCCAGCCGCGCCGTGCCGCCGCCGCCGCGTTCATCGGTACCATGATCGAATGGTACGACTTCTACATCTACGCCACCGCCGCTGCCCTGGTGTTCGGCGCCTTGTTCTTCCCGTCCGACAACAGCCTGTTCAGCACCATGGCCGCATTTGCCACCTTCGCCGTGGGCTTTTTCGCGCGGCCCTTGGGCGGCATCGTGTTCGGCCATGTGGGCGACCGCATCGGCCGCAAGAAATCGCTGGTGATCACCTTGCTGATGATGGGCATTGTCACCGTGTGTATCGGCCTGCTGCCAACCTACGGGCAAATCGGCGCCCTGGCGCCGGTGCTGCTGATCGTCCTGCGCGTGGTCCAGGGCATTGCAGTAGGGGGCGAGTGGGGCGGGGCGGTGCTGATGGCCGGCGAACATGCGCCCAAGGGCCGGCGCAACTTCTTCGCCTCGTTCGCCCAGCTGGGCAGCCCTGCTGGGCTGATACTCTCGCTGCTGGCCTTTGGCGCGGTTACCCGCCTGCCCGAGGAGGCCTTGATGAGCTGGGGCTGGCGCGTACCGTTCCTGGCCAGCGCCCTGTTGCTGCTGGTAGGCCTGGCCATTCGCCTGGGGGTGAATGAGTCGCCGGAATTCATCGCCAGCCGCGAGCAGGCGGCCAAGGCCAAGCGCAAGGAGCAGGCGCCGGTGCTGGAGGTGCTGCGCACCGCCTGGCGCCCGCTGCTGCTGTGCATCGGCGCCAATACCCTGGGCATTGCCGGGGTCTATTTCACCAACACCTTCATGATCAGCTACACCACCCAGCAGTTGCACCTGGAGCGCTCGCTGATTCTTGAATGCCTGTTCTTCGTGGCGATCATTCAGTTCTGTGTGCAGCCGCTGGCCGCCTGGCTGTCGGAAAAACTCGGTGCCACCCGCTTCCTGGCCTTGGTCGCGTTGCTGGCCATGGCCTCGCCTTACCCGATGTTCGTGCTGGTGAGCTCTGCCGAAGGCCCGCTGATCGTGCTTGGCATCGCCCTGGCCGCCGCCTGCATGGCCTCGTTCTACGCAGTGATCGCAGGTTACGTCAGCGGCATGTTCGACACCCGGGTGCGCTACACCGCCATTTCCATGGCTTACCAGGTGTGCGGCGCCATCGCCGGCGGGCTCACCCCGCTGATCGGCACGTGGCTGGCCCACACCTTCACCGGCCAGTGGTGGCCGATGGCGGTGTTCTACACCCTGATTGCCACTGTTTCGCTGGTGTGCGTGCTTGCCCTTTCGCGCCATTACGCCCGTAGCCAGCACCTGGAACTGGCCTGACCCATCCGCATGATTCTGGAGTATCCGCATATGTTGAAAAGCAATGGCGAGCGCCTGTGGGCGAGCCTGATGGCCATGGCCGAAGTCGGCGCCACCGCCCGCGGCGGCAGCTGCCGGCTGGCCCTGAGCGACGAGGACAAGGCTGGCCGCGAGCTGTTCAGCCACTGGTGCCGCGAAGCCGGCCTGACCCTGAGCGTGGACGCCATTGGCAACCTGTTCGCCCGCCGAGCCGGCAGCGACCCTGGCGCCGCCCCGGTGATGATGGGCAGCCACCTGGACACCCAGCCTGAAGGCGGCCGGTTCGATGGTGTATACGGCGTGCTGGCCGGCCTTGAGGTGGTGCGCCGCCTCAACGACCTGAACATCCAGACCCGCAAGCCGCTGGAAATCGCCGTATGGACCAACGAGGAGGGGGCCCGTTTCACCCCGGCCATGTTCGGCTCGGCGGTGTTCACCGGCACCCTGGCGCTGGACCAGGCCCTGGCCATTCGCGATGCCGACGGCATCAGCGTGGCCGATGAACTGCAGCGCGCGGGCTATGCTGGCCAGCGCCCCTTGGGCGGTGCGGTGGATGCCTATTTCGAGGCCCATATCGAGCAAGGCCCGATCCTTGAAGACAACGCCAAGGCCATTGGCGTGGTCAGTGGCGGGCAGGCCATTCGTTGGCTGGACGTAACGGTTGAAGGCATGGCGGCCCACGCTGGCACCACGCCGATGCCGCTGCGCAAGGATGCCTTGTACGGCGCGGCGCAGATGATCCAGGCGGTCGAGCAACTGGCGGCGGACTTTGCCCCACAGGGCCTGACCACCGTGGGCGAGCTGTCGATTGCCAAGTCGTCGCGCAACACCATTCCCGGCGTGCTGCGCTTTACCGTCGACCTGCGCCATCACCGCGACGAAGCCATCGAAGCCATGGAGCGCGACCTTACCTCGAACCTGCAAGCCATCGCTGAGCAGCGCGGCCTGCAGGTACGCATCGAGCGCCACTGGGTGAGCCCGGCCACGCCGTTCGATGCCGACTGCGTGGCGGCTGTGCAGCAGGCGGTGGACGGGCTGGGTTATGCCCAGCAGCCCATCGTCAGCGGCGCCGGCCACGACGCCATCTTGCTGGCGCGTTACTGCCCGACGGCGATGGTGTTCATTCCTTGCGTGGGTGGGCTGAGCCACAACGAGGCTGAGGATGTGCTGCCTGAGGATGCTCGGCAGGGCGTGGATGTGCTGCTCAATGCCGTATTGGCGCGTGCTGAGTGAGCGCTTTTCGCCGGTAGATGTGTAGCGCCTTCTAGACCGAGCGCCGCCCGCGCGGCGCTTCGCGAGCTGCGCTCGCTCCTACGTTTGTTTCGGGCCAGTAACGCCTGTGGCAGACGCGCGCGACCGCCTTGTTGGTACGACGCGATAGCGCGACATGCGCCAAAGCGTTCGCGCGCAAATTTCCCAGGATCCACTGGCCCGAAACAAACGTAGGAGCGAGCATAGCTCGCGAAGCGCCGCGCGGGCGGCGCTGGGTTTCACAGGCGCCGCAGATGCCATGGCGACCCCCCTAAATCCCACCCCGGCGCACATGCTTGACCAATACCTTCTCCAACAACTCCCACATCGCCGGGTCCGTGCTGAACGCCACGTTGAAGCGCATCCACCCGGTTGCCTTGGCATCCACCATGAACAATTGCCCAGGCCCGAGCATGATGCCTTTCTCCAGCGCGTCGTCCAGCAGCGCCGCGCTGTCGGGAATGGCCGGGTGGCGGGTCCAGATGTACATGCCTTCATCCGACTCGATGAACAGCTCGAAGCCCAGCCGGTGCAAATGCCGGCCCACTTCCTGGTGCGCCTCGGCCAGGCGCTGGCGCAGGCGCTTGAGGTGCTTGCGCCAGCGCCCGTCGATGATCGCCGCATAAACCACGCGCTCCATCACCTGCGAGGTGGTCAGGCCCGAGCGCATCTTCAGGTGCAGCAGCTTTTGCATCAGCTCCGGGTTGGCCAGCAGGTAACCGACCCGCACATTGGGCGAAATGCTTTTCGAGTAACTGCCCACGTACACCACCTGCTGCAAGTGGTCGAGGCTGGCCAGGCACGGCTGTGGCTCGGCCACCATGTCGGCGTACAGGTTGTTCTCCACCAGGCGGAAACCGTGCTGGCTGGCCAGCTGCAACAGGCGGTGCAGCTGTGGCAGCGGGGTGCGCGAGCAGGTTGGGCTGTGCAGGTGCGGCTGGGTGAAGAACGCCGTGGGGCGGTGGTGCGCCAGCAGCTGCTCCAGGTGGTTGAGGTCGTAACCATTTGGCGTGCGCGGCACGCCGATCAGCGTCGCGCCCTGGGTGCGCAGAATGCTCATCAGGTTCGGGTAGCCCGGGTCGTCCACCAGCACCACGTCGCCTGGGCGCACCAAGGTGCGTACCGCCAGGTCCAGTGCCTGGCTGGCGCCGTGGGTCAGCATCAGCTGCGCCGGGTTGGCCACGATCGACAGCTCCTGCTGCAGGTTCTGCGCCGTCAGCGCGCGCAGCTCCGGCAGGCCCATCGGGTCGCCATAGCCGGACAATTCCAGCGGGCTGCCGGCCACCTGGCGCAGGCCGCGGCGCAGCCCGTCCTCGTACATCCAGTCGTTGGGCAGCCAGCCGCAGCCGGGCTTGAACGGCAGTTGGCGGATTTCGAAAATCTGCTGCAGGTACCACTCGGAGTTGAACGTCGGGCGCCCCGTCTCAGCTTCGCCGCTCTGGCTATCCAGTAGCTCGTTCGCTGCACGATTGACGAAGAACCCCGCATTTCCCTTGCTCACCAGCAGGCCTTGGGCGACCAGGCGGTCGTAGGCCTCGACCACGGTGAAGGTGCTCACCGAATAGGTCGCGGCGAAGGCGCGAATGGACGGAACCTTGGCGCCGGGCTTGAGGGTTTGGTTGTCGATCAGCTCGCGCAGGCCGTCGATGATCTGATTGACCAACGGCGTTGAGGAGTCTGGATGTAATTCAAGCATTCGGGGCCTTCAGGAGTGCGTAACGCCAAGCGCCAGCGGGGTGTATTGCATCGGCGGCCTGTACAGTGCAGTGCGAGATTCATGCCACTGTGCATGGCTCTCTACGTCGGACATTTTTACATTAGGTGTCAGATATCGCCACATAAAGCATGTTCAGTTCGTTCCAGGTGCCAACCCTGGGGCGCGTCAGCAGGCCGCCACGGAAGGCCTGCGTGTGTTTTTTGCACACCATCCTGCCCGCATTAGCACTGATGTACAGGTGAGGCCGAGGACCATCGCGGCTTCACAGTTTTCCTTGGATAAAAAGAAGCACGGGGTACACAACTGATGGACGCAACATCCACAACCACCACCGCGAAAAGCGGGCACGAGAGCAAGCTCAGTGCCTCGCTCAAGTCGCGCCACCTGACGATGATGTCGATCGCCGGGGTTATCGGCGGCGCCTTGTTCGTCGGCTCCGGCAGCGTAATCCACAGCGCCGGCCCGGCTGCGGTCCTGGCCTACCTGGCCGGCGGCATCCTGGTGGTCCTGATCATGCGCATGCTCGGTGAAATGGCGACCTCTTCGCCCGACACCGGCTCGTTCTCCACCTACGCCGACCGCGCCATCGGCCGTTGGGCCGGTTTCACCATCGGTTGGCTGTACTGGTGGTACTGGGTCATCCTGATGGCCTGGGAAGCCTATGTGGCCGGCAAGATTCTGCACGGCTTCTTCCCCGACGTGAGCGTCAACGTGTTCGTGCTGGCCACGACCTTGCTGCTGATCACCGTCAACTTCTTCAACGTCAAGCACTACGGCGAGTTCGAATTCTGGTTCGCACTGATCAAGGTGGTGGCGATCGTCTGCTTCCTGGTGGTGTGTACCGCCGCGGTGATGAACGTCTGGCAGTTCGGTGAAGTGCGTGGTATTACCCACCTGACCGCCGAGGGCTTCATGCCCAATGGCATCACCACGGTGATCGGTGCGCTGCTTGGGGTGATGTTCGCCTTCCTCGGCGCTGAAATCGTCACCATTGCCGCTTCCGAAGCGAAAGACCCGGCCACCCAGATCGTCAAGGCCACCAACTCGGTGGTATGGCGTGTGTGCCTGTTCTACGTGGGCTCGATCTTCCTGATCGTCTGCCTGGTGCCGTGGAACGACCCGCAACTGGGCGTATCCGGCTACGGCGCCTACCGCCGCACCCTGGAACTGCTGGGTGTGCCGCACGCCGAGCTGCTGATGAACTTCGTGGTGTTGACCTCGGTGAGCAGCTGCCTGATCTCCGGCCACTACACCGCTTCGCGCATGCTGTTCTCCCTGGCCCAGCGTGGCGACGCGCCGTCGTTCTTCAAGATCACCCGCGCCGGCACCGGCGTACCGGTGTACGCGATCATCGGTTCCTGCGCCGTGGCCGTGGTGTGCGCGCTGATCAACTTCAGCGAAACCCTGCGCCCGAAAGACGTGCTGGAAACCCTGATGAACACCACCGGCATGATCGCCCTGCTGGTGTACCTGGTGATCGCCTTCTCGCAGCTGCGCATGCGCCGCAAGCTGATCGCCGAAGGCAAGGAAGTGCGCCTGCAGATGTGGCTGTTCCCATGGCTGACCTACCTGGTGATCGGCTTCATCATCGCCGCCCTGGTAACCATGGCCTTCATGCCTGACTACCAGATCCTGGTGATTTCCACCGGTATCGCCGCGGCCATCGTGGTGGCCATGGGTGTGGTGCACCAGATCCGCATGGGCAAGCAGCAGCACTAAGCGTTACTCGCTGTTGGAAGCGGCCGGCTCCCTTGGGGACCCGGCCGTTTCGCGTTGTTGGGCCTGGGATTTTTCCACGGGCATGTGAAAGCGCTGGTTCATCCAGGGCGAGCCGAGCAGGGCGGCGGCGGCGATCAGGGCCGCGATGGCAACGGCCAGGGACAGTTTCATCGGTATGCGCATACAGGGGATGACCTGTAGCTTAGGCCAGCGGTTCAGTGGCGTATGGCCAAATGCCGACGGCTCACTTTACAATGCGAAGCATTATCAATTGACAGCCTGGAACGTCATGAGCAACCCACCGCACAACAAGGCCCTGCTTGACGCGCTGGCGTTGCACTACGACGACCTGGTCAGCTACATCCGCCTGCGCTTTCGCGACCGCCACTTCGCCCGCGACCTGGTCCACGACGTGTACCTGCAGATTCTCGACAAGCCACCGCGTGAGCGGGTGTCGCTGCCCCTGGCCTTTCTGCGCAAGGTGACCTTCAACCGCGCCATCGACCGGGTGCGTGCCGAATCGCTGCGCGCTGCCCATTTGGCTGCCGCCAGCAGCGACGAACCGGCCCTGGACAGCTGGGACGGCGCGCAGGCACTGGACTTCGAACAGCAGTTGCTGGCGTTGCTGGCGATAATCGAAGCGTTGCCGGCGCGCCAGCGCCAGGTATTCCTGCTGCACCGCATTCACGGCATGGCCCAGCGTGAAATCGCCAGCGAACCAGATCGAGCTGGTGAACGGCCAGGCGCGATTCAACGTGGTGCACGGTGCCAAGCCATTCATCGTCCGCAGCCAAGGTGTAGCGGTGCGGGATATTGGCACGGTATTCGATGTGCGCAGTGACGTGCGCGGTGTGCAGGTCGGCGTGCTGGAAGGCGCGGTCGAGGTCGGCAACGGTCACGGCCCTGTGCAACCACTGCGCGCAGGCCAGCAGATGCTGGCCTCGGCCAGCGGCCTGGGCGCCGTGCAGTCGGTGCCACGCGAGGCGCTGGAAGCCTGGCCTGCCGCCCTGCTGCGCTTCGACGGCACACCGCTGCGTGAGGCCATCGTCGACCTGCAGCGCTACAGCGAACAGCCCCTGCACTTGGCTGACGCACGCACGGGCGAACTGCGCTTGTCGGGCGAGTTCGACAGCCGGCAGGTGCCGGCGCTGCTGGAGCGCTTGCCGGCAGTGCTGCCGGTGAACGTGGTGCGTGGCGCCGAGGGCGGGCTGACCATCGGGCGCAAGGATTGACCGCCCGCACGCGCCGTCGAAGATTATTTTCAAAGCGACATCAACTTTGCCAACGGGCCAACCGCCATCTCCATGAAGTCACTTGAATCGTTGAGATGGGGATCGTATGGGTAACTCGTTTTCACCGCTGGCCGTGCTGGCCAGCTGCCTGATGGCCAGCGTGGCGGCGCAGGCGCAGGAAGCCACATTCGCCGTGGACATTCCGGCGCAGCGCCTGGACCGCTCACTGAACGAACTGGCGCGCCAGACCGGCAGCCGCATCCTGTTCGCCACCGACACCGCCGAACGCCAGCAGGCCAGGGCGGTGCAAGGCCAGATGACGGTCGAGCAGGCGTTGCTGCACTTACTGGCCGGCAGCGGGCTCAGCGCCCAGCGCGCGGGCGAGGGTTACCTGGTGGGCTCGGCCGCGAGCATGAACTGGTGCTGGGCTATAACTTCTCCCGCTACCAGAACCACCACGACCCGCTGCGCGGCACCTCGATCGAAGGCAACCGCGTCAACTTCTACACCTGGGACAACTACTCCAGTGAACCCAATACCGGGGTCGGCAAGCTGTACGACGGCGATACCAGCATTTACCAGAGCGGCGCCTACCTGGCGACGCGCTTGCGGCCCACCGACAACCTGTCGCTGATCCTCGGCACCCGGGTCAGTAACTACCGCTATCGGTACGACTTGGAGTACGTGGTCAACCCGGCCCTGAACAAGGTCACCGCCAACCGCGACAGTGGCGTCATCACCCCCTACGCCGGCATCGTCTACGACCTGGATGACGTGCATTCGCTGTACGCCAGCTATACCAGCATCTTCAAGCCACAGACGGTCCGCGACGCCAGCGGCAGCACCCTCGACCCACGCGAAGGCGACAACTACGAGGTTGGCCTGAAAAGCGAATACTTTGGCGGGCGCCTGAACACCAGCATCGCCGCCTTTGAAATCAAGCAGGACAACCTTGCCGAAGTCGACCCCGGCAAGGTCGTGCCCGGCACCACCACCTCTGCCTACCGTGCCATTTCCGGTGCCACCACCCGCGGCTTCGAGGTCGAAGCCTCGGGCGAGTTGCAACCGGGCTGGAACCTCAGCGCCAGTTACAACCACAGCATCACCAAGGACGCCGACGGCGAGCGGGTCAACAGCGTGTTTCCAGCCAACATGGTCAAGCTGTGGACCACGTACCGCCTGCCAGGGGCGCTGGAGCCGCTGACCGTAGGCGGTGGCATGAACTGGCAGAGCGGGATTCACTTCACCGCAACCCCCGCGGACCAGGGCAAGACGGTCAAGGCCACCCAGGGCCAGTTCGCGGTGTTCAACCTGATGGCGCGCTACCAGTTCAACGAGCAGCTGTCGACCACGCTCAACGTCAACAACCTGTTCGACAAGAAGTACCTGAGCGCGTTGGATACCACGTTCTACAGCGGATACTACGGCGACCCGCGCAATGTCATGGTGACCACCCGCTGGGACTTCTAAGGGCAGGGCAGGAATTCTTCGCGGCATGCCCGCGAAGAGGCCCAAGTGGCTTATGCTCAAGCCATCGTCCGTCAACAGGAGCCGCCCATGGCCTGGTCCGCCACCCAGTATTCGCTGTTTGAAGATGAACGCACCCGCGCCGTGCGCGACCTGCTCGCCGCCGTGCCGCCACGCCCGGTGCGCCACGCCACCGACCTGGGCTGTGGCCCGGGCAATTCCACCGAAGTGCTGCTGCAGCGCTGCCCGGACGCCCAGGTAACGGCGCTGGACAGCGACAAGGACATGATCGACAAGGCCCGTGATCGCAAGCGCCTGCACATTCCGCGGGTGCGCTGCGAGATCGCCGACATCAGCGACTGGTCGGCCGCCGAGCCGCAAGACCTGATCCTGGCCAACGCCTCGCTGCAGTGGGTGCCTGACCACGGCTCGCTGTACCCGCACCTGGTGCGCCAGCTCAGCGAGGGCGGCAGCCTGGCCGTGCAGACTCCGGACAACCTGGACGAGCCAGCCCACCGACAATTGCGCGACATTGCCAGCCGTGGGCCCTGGGCGGAAAAATTCGCCGGGTTCCAGTTGCCGCCGCGGCATAACGCGGCGTTCTACTACGACCTGCTCAGCCCACTGTGTGCGCGGGTGGATGTGTGGCGCACCACCTACCACCACCCGCTGGCCGGCGGCGCCGAGGCGGTGGTGGAGTGGTTCAAGGGGTCGGCGTTGCGGCCTTACCTGGCCAAGTTGGATGCCGAGGATCAGCAAAGCTTCCTGCAGATGTACCTGCAGGCCATGCAGCAGGATTACCCGGCGGCCACCGATGGCAAGGTGTTGCTGCCGTTTCCGCGGTTGTTCGTGATTGCTACGCGTTGAGTCGTTTGCCTGTGCGGGCCCATTCGCGGGGCAAGCCCGCTCCTACAAGGGCGCGCTAGCGGGCTTGCCCCGCGAATGGGCCGGCACAGGCGCTAAAACGTTTCCTGCACCATCTGCAAAAAGGTCGCCACCACCCGCCGCGAACGCTGCTCGCTCAGGCACACCAGGGTTTCGGTCAGGTGCCGCTGGCAATCGATGATGGGCAACGCGCACACCCGCGCATCGGCGCCGAACTCGGCCGCCGACACCACCCCCACGCCAATCCCCACCACCACCGCTTCCCGCGCCGCCTCCCGGCCTTCCACCTGAATCGCTGGGCGAATCCGCAGCCCGGCCCGCTGCATCTCTTCCTCCAGCGTCTGGCGCGTCACCGACCCCGGCTCGCGCAGCACCAGCGGCGTGTCATCCAGGTCGGCCAGGCTGATCGCGCCACGGCTGGCCCACGGGTGGTTGTGCGAGACAAACGCCACCATCGGGTCGCGGCGCAGTGGCACGCAGTGCAGCCGCTCGTCATCCACATCCCGCCCCAACAGCGCCAGGTCGGCCTGGTAGCTGAACAGCCGGGCCAATGATTCGTCGGTGTTGCCGGTTTCAACCTTTACCTGGATGCCCGGGTAGCGCTGGCAGAAGCGGGCGATCTGCGGCAGCACGTGCACCGGGGCATCCACCGCCAGCACCAGGCTGCCGGTGTGCAGGGCGCTGGAATCCTGCAGCAGGTCGTGGGCCTCGGCTTCACAGGCGAACAGGCGCTGGCTGATGCCCAGCAGGCGTTCGCCCAGGTCGGTCAGTTGCACCGACCGCTTGTTGCGGTGAAACAGCAGCACGCCGAAGCGCTCCTCCAGCTTGCGCACCTGGTCGGACACCGCAGGTTGGGTAAGAAACAGCTTCTGCGCAGCGCGGGTGAAGCTGCCGTGCACGGCCACCGCGTGGAATGCCTTGAGTTGAGCGTGGGACACCGACATGACCACTCCAATAACAAGCTGAGCTTATGTGTGAAATACGATAAATCGATTTTATTTATCAGTCAGCAACTGTTTCCATACCTTTCAACCCACGGCCGCCGCCACAAGCAGCGGCCGGGCCATGGCCCGCACACCGGCGCCATCTGACCAGATGACGAGCCCCGTCATGCAGTGCGCAACACAACAACAAGACAGGCGTTTTTTCACAATCTGCCGGCACACATGAGCAAGAGGTCAGAGTCACATGAACCAATCCCTAGCCGCGTTCAAACGCTGGCGCATCCAGATTTTCGCGATTACCTGGCTGGCCTACGCCGCCTTCTACTTCACCCGCAAGGCCTTCTCGGTGGCCAAGCTCGGCATCGCCGAAGACCCCACCTTCATGCTCGACAAAGCCGCCATGGCCAACCTTGACGGCATCTACCTGGCCGCCTATGCCGTGGGCCAGTTCACCTGGGGCATGCTCGCCGACCGCTTCGGTCCGCGTGTGGTGGTGCTGGGCGGGCTGTTGATTTCCGCTGTCGCCGCCGTGGTGATGGGCAGCTACGCCACCTTCCCGATCTTCGCCACCTGCATGCTGATCCAGGGCCTGGCGCAATCCACCGGCTGGGCTGGGTTGTGCAAGAACATCGGCAGCTTCTTCCCCGCCTCCCAGCGTGGGCGGGTGCTGGGGCTGTGGAGTTCGTGCTACGCCTTTGGCGGCTTGGTCGCCTCGCCGTTCGCCGGCTGGTGGGCCTACACCCTGGTCGGTACCTGGCATGCGGCGTTCTTCTCCAGTGCCGCGGTGGTGGCCGCGGTGGCCGTGCTGTTCTTCCTCCTGCAGCGCAACAAACCCGAAGATGTCGGCCTGCCGGCGGTGGAGCCGGAACCCCAGAGCATGGCCCCGGCCGGCAACCTGTGCAGCGTGTGGGCGCCGCTGCGCGAGATCCTGCGCAACCGCACGGTGCTCACCCTGGGCATGGCGTACTTCCTGCTCAAGCCTGCGCGCTACGCCATCCTGCTGTGGGGCCCGGTGATCGTGTTCGAGCAGATGCCGTTGGTGGGCAAGGTGGGCGCGGCGATCATCCCCACCGCGTTCGAACTGGCCGGCCTGCTTGGCCCGATCATCATCGGCCTGGCCTCGGACAAACTGTTCGGCGCCCGGCGCATGCCGGCCTGTGTGATCAGCCTGGTGCTGCTGACCGTGACCCTGGCGGCGTTCATGGCGGCGATGCACAGCGGCAGCATCGTGCTGGTGGTGGCCCTGTTGTTCGTCATGGGCCTGACCCTGTACGGGCCAGACTCGATGATCAGCGGCGCGGCGGCGATCGACTTCGGCACGGCCAAGGCCGGCGCCACGGCAGCCGGCTTCGTCAACGGCTGCGGCTCGGTGGGGGCGGTGCTCGGCGGCCTGCTGCCGGGGTACTTCGACAGCGTCACGGTGTTCCTGGTGTTCGCCGGTTGCGCGCTGTTCTCGGCCCTGGTGCTGCTGCCGCACTGGAACAGCCGCCCGGCGCACGCGCCCCAGGCCAATGACGTGGCCCCCAACACCAGCATGGCGATCAAGCCACTGCGTACCTGAAGGAAAGCAAGCGAATGAGACCCTTTTGGCTGCAACAGGCCCTGGATTCGGAGCAGGACGCACTGTGCCCGCCACTGCAAGGCGATGCCCGCTGCGACGTGTGCATCGTCGGCGGTGGCTACACCGGGCTGTGGACGGCGCTGATGCTCAAGGAGGCGGTGCCAGCGCTGGACGTGCTGCTGATCGAGGCCGATATCTGCGGTGCCGGTGCCAGTGGCCGCAATGGCGGCTGTGCGTTGTCCTGGTCGGCCAAGTATTTCACCCTCGAACGCCTGTTCGGGGTGGCCGAAGCGGTGCGCCTGGTGCGTGAGTCCGAGCGCAGCATCGGGGCCATCGGGGCGTTCTGCGCGGCCAATGGCATCGACTGCGACTACCGCCTGGACGGCACCCTGTACACCGCCACCAACCAGGCCCAGGTGGGCAGCACCGATGCGGTGATTGCCGCGTTGCAGCAAAAGGGCATCAATTCCTTCGAGCGCCTGCCGCTGGGCCAGGTGCAGCGCCTGGCAGGTTCGGCGCGCCACCTGGAAGGCTGGTTCTCGCCGGCCGCCGCTACCGTGCAACCGGGCAAGCTGGTGCGCGGCCTGCGCCGGGTAGCCTTGCAGCGCGGGGTGCGCATCCATGAAGGCACGGCCATGACCGGCCTTGAACACGGCGCGCCGGTGCAGGTGCGCACGCCCCATGGCAGCGTGCGTGCCGACCGGGTGGTGCTGGGCCTCAACGCCTGGATGGCCCGGGCATTCCCACAGTTCGAGCGCAGTGTGGCGATTGTCTCCAGCGACATGGTCATCACCGAGCCGTGCCCGGCGTTACTGCGCGAGATCGGCCTGGATACCGGCGTAAGCGTGCTCGATTCACGGATTTTCGTGCACTACTACCACAACACCTCCGACGGCCGGCTGATGCTGGGCAAGGGCGGTAATACCTTCGCCTACGGCGGGCGCATGTTGCCGGTGTTCGACCAGCCGTCGCCGTACCGGCCGCTGTTGCGCGAACGCCTGGGCGAGTTCTTCCCGGCCCTGGCCCAGGTGCCGCTGGCGGCCAGCTGGAACGGCCCGTCGGACCGGTCGGTGACCGGGCTGCCGTTTTTCGGCAAGCTGGACGGGCAGGGCAACGTGTTCTATGGCTTCGGCTACTCTGGCAGCGGGGTAGGGCCCTGCCACATGGGCGGGCAGATTCTCTCGTCGCTGGCGCTGGGCATGGACAACCCATGGACCCGCTCACCCCTGGTCAAGGGGCCGTTGGGGCTGTTCCCGCCAGAGCCCATTCGCTACCTGGGCTCGCTGATGGTGCGCAATGCCATCCGCCGCAAGGAGCGCGCCGAAGACCGCGGTGTGCGGCCGCGCCGGCTGGATGTGGGCTTGGCGCGTTTTGCCGCTGCTGCCGGCAAGGCCGACAAAGCGTGAGATTACTTGTCGATCCGCTGCCCGAGGGCGTATAAACTGCTCCCACTTTTGGCCGGTCGCTTCCTGAACTGGCCGCTGAAACAAAGAGAGTCGACATGGGCGCACAGTGGAAAGCCAAACATAGAGAAACAGCTGCCAATGCCAAGGGCAAGATCATGGGCAAGCTGTCCAAGGAAATCCAGATCGCAGCCCGCTCGGGCGCCGACCCGGAGATGAACCCGCGCCTGCGCCTGGCCATCGTCCAGGCCAAGAAGGCCTCGATGACCCGCGAGACGCTGGAGCGCGCCATCCGCAAGGGTGCCGGCCTCGACGGCGACGCCGTGCAGTACTCGGCGGTGAGCTACGAGGGCTTTGCCCCGCACCAGGTGCCGCTGATCGTCGAGTGCCTGACCGACAACGTCAACCGCACCGTGGCGCAGATCCGCGTGCTGTTCCGCAAGGGCCAGCTCGGTGCCAGCGGCTCGGTGGCCTGGGACTTCAACCACGTTGGCATGATCGAAGCCACCGCCGAAGGCGATGCCGACCCGGAAATGGCCGCCATCGAAGCCGGTGCCCAGGACTTCGAAGAGGGTGAAGAAGAGGGTTCGACCCTGTTCATCACCGACACCACCGACCTGGACGCGGTGCAGAAGGCGCTGCCGGAGCATGGCTTCACCGTGACTTCGGCGAAGATCGGCTATACCCCGAAGAACCCGGTGAGTGCGGCCAGCCTCAGTGCTGAAGCGCTGGCTGAGGTGGAAGCGTTCCTGGAAGCGATTGACGAGAACGATGACGTGCAGAACGTCTACGTTGGGCTGACCGCTTAATCGTTGGGGCCGCTTTGCGGCCCATCGCGACCTGGCGGTCGCTCCTACCCGTCTCGTAGGAGCGACCGCAGGTCGCGAAGCGAGGGTGAAACCCTCGCCAGCACCCCAGGGCCGAACACCGATGAACCCCACCTTCGCTTCCCTCAGCCTCGCCCACCTGCGCACCCTCGACTGCCTCCTGCAGCTCAAGAACCTCAGCCATGCCGTCGACCGCCTGGGCGTCAGCCAGTCGGCCCTGAGCCGCCAGCTGGCCCACCTGCGCCAAGCCTTCGACGACCCGTTGCTGGTGCGCCAGGGCCGCGGCTACGTGCTCAGCGAGCATGCCGAAGCCTTGGTCGAACCCCTGCGCCAGGTGCTCGAAGAACTCCAGGCCCTGCGCCAACCCGCCACCTTCGACCCGGCCCGCTGCGAGCGCCGCTTCTGCCTGGCCGCTTCCGACTACGTGGCCGAGCACATGCTGCCGTTGCTGGTGGCGGCCCTGGAACAGGAAGCGCCCGGCGTGTGCATCGACTACCGCACCTGGCAGGCCGGGCAGTATGCCTTGCTGGCCAGTGGCGAGATCGACCTGGCGACCACCCTGTTCGATGAGTCGCCGCCCAACCTGCATGGCCGTCTGCTGGGTGAAGACCGGGCGGTGTGCCTGATGCGCCAGGACCACCCGCTGGCTGCCCTGGCGGTGCTGGGGCAGGACGATTACTTGTCCTGCAAGCATGTGCGCATTTCTGGCGGTGGCGACAAGGACAGTTTCATCGACCGCCACCTGCGCGCCCAAGGCTTGCAGCGGCGGGTCAGCCTGGAGGTGCCGTTTTTCTCGGCCACCGTGCAGGTGATCGGCAACAGCCAGGCCCTGGCCACCGTGCCTGAGCATATCGCCCGGCAATTGTGCCGGTTGCATGGCCTGGCGTGGCGGCCCCTGGGGTTTGTGGCGCATACCCAGCGCTATTGGGTGGTGTGGCACCAGCGCCTGCAGGCCTCGGCCGAACACCGCTGGTTGCGCAACCGGGTGTTCGAGCTGTGGCGCCAGTCGCAGTTCGGGGTGCAGGGCGGGGTTGCGGGTTTGCCATAGGAGGTATGCACGAAGCGGGGTTATTCGCCTGGCGCCAGGCGCCTAGACTGGGGGCATTGTGTTGCCAGTACCGGCCCTTTCGCGGGGCAAGCCCGCTCCTACAAGGGGAGCGCATGCCTTTGTAGGAGCGGGCTTGCCCCGCGAAAGGGCCGGTACAGGCAACAACCCACCCCCAGGAGCCCCGCACGTGACCCCAGAACAATTCCGCCAGTACGGCCACCAGCTGATCGACCTGATCGCCGACTATCGCCAGTCCGTGGGCGAGCGCCCGGTCATGGCCCAGGTCGAGCCCGGTTACCTCAAGGCGCAACTGCCGCAAGGCGCGCCGCAGCAGGGCGAACCCTTCGACGCCATCCTCGCCGACGTCAACCAGTTGCTGATGCCGGGCCTGTCGCACTGGCAGCACCCGGACTTCTACGGCTACTTCCCCTCCAACGGCACCCTGTCATCGGTGCTTGGCGATTTCCTCAGCACAGGCCTTGGCGTGCTCGGCCTGTCGTGGCAGTCCAGCCCGGCACTGAGCGAGCTGGAGGAAACCACCCTCGACTGGCTGCGCCAGTTGCTCGGCCTGTCGGGCCAGTGGAGCGGGGTGATCCAGGACACCGCGTCCACCAGCACCCTGGTGGCCTTGATCAGCGCCCGTGAGCGCGCCACCGACTACGCGCTGGTGCGCGGCGGCCTGCAGGCCGAAAGCAAGCCGCTGATCGTCTACGTCAGCGCCCACGCCCACAGCTCCGTCGACAAAGCTGCGCTGCTGGCCGGGTTCGGCCGTGCCAACATCCGCCTGATCGCCACCGATGCGCAGTTCGCCATGTGCCCGCAAGCGCTGCACGCGGCTATCGAGCAGGACCTGGCCGCCGGCAATCAGCCGTGCGCGGTGGTCGCCACCACCGGCACCACCACCACCACGGCCCTCGACCCGCTGCGCCCGATTGGCGAAATTGCCCAGGCCAACGGCCTGTGGCTGCACGTGGACTCGGCCATGGCCGGCTCGGCGATGATCCTGCCGGAATGTCGCTGGATGTGGGACGGTATCGAGCTGGCCGACTCGGTGGTGGTCAACGCCCACAAATGGTTGGGCGTGGCCTTCGATTGTTCGATCTACTACGTGCGCGACCCGCAGCACCTGATTCGGGTGATGAGCACCAACCCCAGCTACCTGCAATCGGCGGTGGACGGGGAGGTGAAGAACCTGCGTGACTGGGGCATCCCGCTGGGGCGCAGGTTCCGGGCGTTGAAGCTGTGGTTCATGTTGCGCAGTGAAGGGGTGGAGGCTTTGCAGCAGCGCTTGCGCCGGGACCTGGACAATGCCCGTTGGCTGGCGCAGCAGGTTGAGGCGACGGTGGGCTGGGAAGTGCTGGCGCCGGTGCAGTTGCAGACCTTGTGCATCCGCCATCGGCCGGCGGGGTTGCAAGGGGAGGCGCTGGATGCCCATACCCGGGCGTGGGCCGAGCGGTTGAATGCATCCGGGGTGGCGTATGTGACGCCGGCGACGCTGCAGGGGCAATGGATGGTGCGGGTGTCGGTGGGGGCGTTGCCGACCGAGCGGGAGCATGTGCAGAAGCTTTGGGTCAATCTGCAGCGCGTGGTTGCTGGCTGACATCGCAGGGGCTGCGTTGCAGCCCATCGCGACCTGCGGTCGCTCCTACGGGGGAATGCGAGCCCTGGTAGGAGCGACCGCAGGTCGCGATAGGGCCGCAAAGCGGCCCCATACGCACTCTCAGTGGCTCACCGCCTGAAAGCTGCCTTTACGGCTGGCTTCGAACGCCGCCTTCTCCATCGGCTTGGCCTCAGGGTTGCCCAGGTCTTCCATCGCCAAGCGGTGGGTTTCCGGTGCAATGTAAGCTGCCAGGGCACACACGCAGGTAATGAAGAACGCCAGCCCACCCACCACCAGCGGAATGTTTTCCGAACCCGGTGGCGCCACCAGGGCGAACAGTGCTGGCAGCATTGCGGTCAGCATGGTGCCGATGTTCTGGGCAATGGCCATGGCCGAAACGCGGTAGCGGGTATGGAACAGCTCTGGGTAGAAACTTGGGAATACCGCGTTGTAGCCCTGGTACACCATGCCCCACATTACGATCGAGGCGGCGAAGGCCAGCGGCACGTTCTGGATGCTGATCGCATACAGGTAGACGAAGGCCAGCAGGCCCGAGCCCAGGCAGCCGGCGATCATGGTCGGGCGACGGCCGATCTTGTCCGACAGGTTGCCCACGAACGGAATCACCAGCACCGCGACGATGTTGCCCACCACCGGAATCCACAGGTACACGCTCTTGTCGAAGCCGATGCCATAGGCCGGCTGTACCGCGTAGGCCGCGCCGAAGATGGTGGCAACCACCGGAATCACGTTCATCAGGGCCATGAACATCACCAGCACCATGTGCTTCCAGCTGTGGCGGAAAGCTTCGCTGATCGGCGACTTGGCCACCTTGTCCTGCTTTTCCTCCTTCACGAAGGCCGGGGTTTCATGCACTTCCTTGCGGATGATGAAGCCTGCGATCAGCACCACGGCGCTCATCAGGAACGGAATGCGCCAGCCCCAGTCGTTGAAGGCTTCACTGGGCATGAAGTAGGCCAGCGGCAGGAACACCGCCGCCGCCAGCACCTGGCCGGCCTGCACGCCCTGCAGGGTGAAGCTGGCGTAGTAGCCACGCCGCCCGAACGGGGCATGCTCCATGATCATGGAACTGGCACCGGAAATTTCACCGGCCACGGCAAAGCCCTGGACCAGGCGCAGCACCACCAGCAAGGCCGGGGCCAGCAGGCCGATGTCGTGGTAGGTAGGCAGCAGGCCGACGGCCATGGTCGACAGGCCCATCAGGAACATGCACAGCAGCAACACGTTCTTGCGCCCACGGGTATCGCCCCAGTGGCCAAGCACGAAGGCGCCGACCGGGCGTGCCAGGTAGCCCACGCCATAGGTGGCCAGCGAGGCAATGATGGCCATTTTCGGGTCGGTGTTGGGGAAGAAGATCTGCGGGAAAATCAGTGCCGCAGCCTGGGCATAGATGAAGAAATCGTAGTATTCGAGTGCCGAGCCAATCCAACCGCTGGCGGTCGCTTTCTTGGCTTGGGAGCTTGAGTGAGCCATCGTTGTCTCCGTTGTTCTTGTAGGTCGCCGCACGGCTGGCCTCGCCTGTGGGGGCGGGCAGTGGGGTGCGATCGCTTGTCGGGAGTAAGGCGTGCGTTATAGCGCGGGCGATCGCAGGCGGTGTCTGCAATGGATGGACGAACGAGCAGGTGCGGATCGCAAGGCGATGGAGGTGTGCATAGGTCGGTACCCGAATTTATTGAACTTATTATGTTGTGACGTTGGGCGAGTCTGCGCAGGTTCCGCCGAACGCCATCAGGGCAGAAAGGGGCGGTCGGTGTGCCTGCGTCTGGGTTCATGTTTGCCTAGGGATGACGCTGAATCAATTCGTCGAAATCGGTTTTGTGCGGTAATCGAACGCAAAACTAACCATTCCGTACAAACAGATTGCCGGGTCGACTTTACCCGCGAATAATCGACTGTGCCAGAAACCCATTGCGGTTTCGGCCCGTCGTCCGTCCAATAACAAGGAACTTCCCCATGCAGCGTTCGATAGCCACCGTGTCCTTGAGCGGCACCCTGCCGGAAAAGCTCGAAGCCATCGCCGCCGCCGGTTTCGACGGCGTCGAGATCTTCGAGAACGACTTGCTGTACTACGCCGGTAGCCCCCGCGAAGTGCGGCAGATGTGCGCCGACCTGGGCATTGCCATCACCCTGTTCCAGCCGTTCCGTGATTTCGAAGGCTGCCGCCGTGACCGCCTGCAGAAAAACCTCGACCGTGCCGAGCGCAAGTTCGACCTGATGCAAGAGCTGGGCACCGACCTGGTGCTGGTGTGCAGCAACGTCCAGGCCGATGCCTTGGGCGAAGAACAACTGTTGGTCGATGACCTGCGCCTGCTCGCCGAGCACGCCGGCAAGCGTGGCCTGCGCATTGGCTACGAAGCCCTGGCCTGGGGCCGTCACGTCAATACCTACCAGCAAGTGTGGAACCTGGTGCGCCAGGCCGACCATGCTGCCCTCGGTGTGATCCTCGACAGCTTCCACACCTTGTCGCTCAAGGGCGACCCGGCCGCGATCCGCGATATTCCCGGTGACAAGATCTTCTTCGTGCAGATGGCCGATGCGCCGATCCTGAACATGGACGTGCTGGAGTGGAGCCGCCACTTCCGCAACTTCCCGGGCCAGGGCGAAATGGACCTGGCCGGTTTCCTCGCGCCGATCCTCGCCACCGGCTACCGCGGCCCGCTGTCGCTGGAAATCTTCAACGATGGCTTCCGTGCAGCACCGCCACGGCAGAACGCCGCCGATGGCCTGCGCTCGCTGCTGTATCTTGAAGAACAAACTCGCCTGCGCCTGGCAGAAGAGGGCACCACCCTGGAGCCGGGCGTGCTGTTCACCCCACCGGCCGCCAGTGTCTACGACGGCGTTGAGTTCCTGGAGTTCGCTGTCGACGAGGCGGTTGGCGCCCGGCTGGGTAGCTGGCTCACGCGCCTGGGCTTTGCCGAAGCCGGCAAGCACCGCAGCAAGGATGTGCGCCTGCTGCGCCAGAACGACATCAATATCGTGCTGAACGCCGAGCCCTATTCCTTCGGCCACAACTTCTTCGAGGCCCATGGCCCTTCGCTGTGCGCCACCGCCCTGCGGGTGAAGGACGAGCACGCCGCCTTGCAGCGCGCCACTGATTTTCGTGGCCAGCCGTTCCGCGGCCTGGTTGGCCCCAACGAGTGTGAAGTGCCTGCCGTACGCGCACCGGATGGCAGCCTGATCTACCTGGTGGAGCAGGGCAAGGAGGGGCAATCGCTGTATGACACCGATTTCCGCCTGAACCCGGCTGCTGCGGCCAGTGGTGGCCTCAAGCGTATCGACCACATGGCCCTGGCGCTGCCGGCTGAGTCGCTGGACAGCTGGGTGCTGTTCTACAAGAGCCTGTTCGACTTCGCCGCCGATGACGAGGTGGTGCTGCCCGACCCCTATGGCCTGGTGAAAAGCCGGGCGCTGCGCAGCCAGTGCGGCAGCCTGCGCTTGCCGCTCAACATCTCCGAGAACCGCAACACCGCCATTGCCCATGCCCTGTCGAGCTACCGTGGTTCGGGCGTGCACCACATCGCCTTCGATTGCGAGGACATTTTCAGCGAGGTGGCGCGGGCCAAGGAATCGGGCGTGCCGTTGCTGGAAATTCCGTTGAACTACTACGACGATTTGGCGGCGCGGTTCGACTTCAACGACGAGTTTCTCAGTGAGTTGGCGTACTACAACGTGCTGTACGACCGTGATGCCCAGGGCGGTGAGCTGTTCCACGTGTACACCGAGCCGTTCGAGGAGCGTTTCTTCTTCGAGATCATCCAGCGCAAGGGCGGGTATGCCGGGTATGGCGCGGCGAACGTTGCGGTGCGCCTGGCGGCCATGGCCAAGCGGCGCAGTGGGGCACCGCGCAAGCCGGTGCTGTGAGGGTATTAGGCGCATGCCTGTAGGGGTGTGGCGCATGCCTGTGGTTGTAGGCGCATGCCTGTAGGGTTGTGGCGCCTGTGAGATCGAGCGCCGCCCGCGCGGCGCTTCGCGAGCTGCGCTCGCTCCTACGTTTGTTTCGGGCCAGTTATGCCTGTGACAGGTTCGCGCGACCGCCTGGTTTGTACGGCGCGATACCGTGCCATGCGCCAAGGCGTTCGCGCGCAAATCCCCCAGGCCCCATTGGCCCGAAACAAACGTAGGAGCGAGCGTAGCTCGCGAAGCGCCGCACGGGCGGCGCTCGATCTCGACCGCAACCCAAATCTCAAACCATGCCCCCCAGGCCCACCAAATAACCGCGACAACCCGCCTGGTGAAAAGTTTCAGTCACACTTAATTTCTTCTGATCTTCCCGATATTCGGTCACCGCAAAAGTGCAATTCTTTTGCCATCATCACAGAATGTCCGAGTGAGTACATTCCCGTGGTATGCCATATTCCCACCCCTCCCGCCTTCACACACTTCTTCACAATTGCTGGCAGCCTAATATCAAAATCTGTGAACCTCATCACTAATAACGATTTGGAATTACTGTAATAGCAACCCTGCATTCACAGAACTGAAGCAATCCATTTGCGTTCCTCTGGCCTGTATTGTCTGACAATCGAATGCCTGACATTGCCGCCACCTCTCCTCCAGGTGGTCGGACGACCCCGCCCAGGCCCGCCGGGCCGCAGCCATTGCTCCGCGCTGGGCAAGGCCATTCCATCCGCGTATCTAAGTGCTGCCTTGCCTTGGTATTACATGACTGCGCAAGATCACTCTCTCGCGGTCATTTTTATGAGTGAATGCGTTATGCGTTGCTTCAAGTTATACGCGGGGAAGATGGGCGTCACCTACCGCGATGCGCTAAAGGCGATTCATTAAGCCGAATAATTACCGTGTTGCGCGTGCCCGTAAAGATGCGAATGAATGAGTTGAAAATTAAGTTTAATAGGGTGGGTGATTTAAATGTGCTGTTGTATCGCAGTGTGTAAGTTTGCTTGTGCCTGCCGACCTATTACACACAAATACTCATATGAATTAACCACCACGCCGGACGCGCCCCCCAATCACCCGTATGTTTCAGATTTTTGACGGCAGCGAACTGCTCCCCCGCGCCGGCCCTGCCGCTTAAGCCCACACCCTGCAGGGGCTCAAGGCGTTACCCGGCAAAATGCTTAGTTACCTATCGAGTCGGTGCATTAATTGTTAGTGCGCTGTAAAAATGCGTCTCTTAAAGCGCGTCAAATAAACCGCGTCAAAAAATAGTTCACAACTAGTGATTGACCGTTATTACTAACAACGCTATTAATGCGGCGCTCACCCTAGACCATGCTATTGGTCACTGCTGCGATGGACCCGCGGGGGGAGTGCTAAAGAACTTTGCGTGCAAGCCTGGTTGAGGCCGCTTGTGTGTGCCCAACAAAAAAATTGACTGGCTGAGACTTTTCGGCCGGGGCGCGCTTTCGCCCGAAGTTTTAACAACGGTTTACCAAGGATTGTTCGGTCTCCCCAGAGAAGACCGTGCTCGCGTGTGCCTAGTCGCAAGAGAACCAAAAATGCCGGATGTAACTCGACCCTCGAATTACCGTCCCCACACATCTTCCTCGCCCCTCACTGACAGCAAGGTTCCCATGTTCAATTCCCACGTTCCGGCGAAGGCGCTGCTGTGCGCCCTCGGTTTTGCCGTGATGACAGCCAACGCGGCCATGGCCGCCGAAACCGCGGCCGCCGCCGCCCCGGCCCAGGCCGCCCAGGCCCGGGTACAGGTCAACGCCGTCGAGTTCAGCGGTAACCGCACCTTCAGCAACGAGCAGCTCAACGCGCAGATCGCCGGCGACTTGGGTCGTCCGATGACCCTGGTCGAGATGAAAGCCCTGGCCGCCAAGGTCGAGGCCTACTACCAGGCCGCCAACTACCGCCTGGTCAAGGTCGTGGTGCCGGCCCAGGACTTCGCCAACGAACCGGCCCTGAAGCTGGTGGTGCTCGAAGGCTGGCTGGGCAACGTGCAAGTCACCGGCGCCAAGCGCTTCTCCGCCGAGCAGGTGCATGACGCACTGGCAGCCGGCGGCGTAGTCGAAGGCAAGCCGTTCACCCTGGAGCAGGTCGAGCGCGCGCTGACCCACCTCAACCGCCTGTCCGGCATCGAGGTCACCTCCACCCTGCAACCAGGGCAGCAAACCGGTTCCACCGACCTGGTGGTCGATGTGACCGAAGCGCCTCGCATCCAGGGCGCGATGGAAATCAACAACTACGGCAGCAAGGACACCGGCGAAACCCGCCTGATGCCGAGCCTGAAGTTCGCCAACCTGACCGGCCACGGCGACGAGGCCAACGTGCTCGCCCTGACCTCCCTGGGCGCCGGCGACCTGTGGTACGGCTACGTCGACTACAGCCTGCCGCTGAACGCCACCGGCACCAAGGCCCGCGCCTACTTCTCCAAAGGTAACGTCGACGTCGGCAACACCTACCGCGTGCTGGAAATCGAAGGTGAGAACCAGAGTTGGGGCCTGGGCATGGCCCAGGACTTCGTGCGTTCGGCGCGCAGCATCGTTACCGCCGAAGCCTGGCTCGAAGCCCAGGACCTGGACCAGAGCATCCTTGGCGTGCGCACGGCCGAAGACAAGGTGCGCAAGCTGCGCTTCACCGTCAGCCTGGACAACTCCGACCTGTACGGCCGCACCCTGGCCACCATGGGCCTGCACTACGGCCTGGGCGAAGCACTGGGCGGCATGGACGACAACTCGACCATGTCCAGCCGCGCCGCCGCCAAGGCCGACAACAACTTCACCAAGGTCACCTTCGACGTGGCCCGCCTGCAACAGATCACCCCGCGCTTCCTGGTGATCCCGCGCATCGCCGGCCAGTACTCGTTCGATTCGCTGGTATCCAGCGAGCAGTGGGGCGTGGGTGGCTTCAACTCGGTGGCCGGCCACGCGCCGTCGACCTACTCCGGCGACAACGGCTTCACCGCCAGCCTCGAAGGCCGCTACGCGCTGTTCAAGGACAGCGACCGCTACCAGGCCACCGCGCGCCTGGACCACGGCCAGGTCTGGGTGAAAGACCCGCTGGTTGGCCAGGAAAAACACCAGGACCTCTCCGGCGCCGCCATCGGCCTGCTGGCGCGGCCACTGGACTGCGTCGACCTGCGGGTGGACTTCGGCGTGCCGATCGGCACCAAGACCGAGGACAACTCCTACGTCTACGCCCAGGCCCGTTACCACTTCTGAGTCGCGGAAACGACCCCCAATTTGCACAGGTAAGTACTCATGTCCCGCAAGAAGAAAGGCACGCAGACATTCATCAAGGCGGTTTCGGTTTCCGTCATCGGCGCTACCAGCTCGGTTGCCCTCGCGGCGCCAACCGGCGGTACCGTGGTCAGTGGCGGCATCACCATCAGTTCGATGAACAACAACGAACTGGTGATCACCCAGGCCCTGCAGAAGGGCATCATCAACTGGACCGACTTCAGCATCGACACCGGTGAGCTGGTGCGCTTCGCCCAGCAGGCCGGTAACGACTCGATCACCCTGAACCGGGTGCTCGGCAGCCAGGTGTCGAACATCCAGGGCGCCCTGCAGGCCAACGGCAACATCTTCCTGATCAACCCCAACGGCATCGTCTTCGGCGCCAACTCCAGCGTCGACGTGGCCGGCCTGCTGGCCACCACCTTCGATGTCAGCGATGCAAGCTTCCTCAACGGCGGCCAGCTGGAGTTCTCCCAGGTCGCCGGCAAGGACCTGGCCAGCATCGCCAACCAGGGCCAGATCACCACCGGCAGCGGCGGGTTCGTCTACCTGGTCGCGCCCAAGGTGGACAACACCGGCTTCGTCATCGCCAACGTCGGCCGGGTGACCATGGCCGCGGGTGACCGCTTCACGGTCAACCTGCAAGGCAGCAACCTGATCAACTTCAGCGTCAGCGCCGACACCCTGGCCACTGCCACCGGCAACACCGCCACCGGCGTCAGCAACAGCGGCACCGTAACGGCCCAGACCGTCCTGCTGCAGGGCAACTCCGCCAGTGGCCTGATGAGCTCGGTGGTCAACAACAGCGGCATCATCGAAGCCACCGACCTGACCATCGCCGCTGGCGATATCGTCCAGGCCGGCACCATCAAGGGCGTGGCCACCGCGGCGGCCAGCACCGCCAGCCTCACCGCCGGCAAGACCATCACCACCACCAGCACCAGCTCGACCCGCGCCAACACCCTGAATCTGGCCGTGACCGACGAAGGCGCTTCGATCGGTTCCGAAGAAGGTGCGCTGACCGTCGATGCCGATGTGCTCAACGCCAGCTCGCAAAGCGGCAACGTGCTGGTCACCGACGTCAGCGGCGGCGTCGCCCTGGGCGAAGTCAAGGCCGGCACTGCAGATGCAGGCGGCAGCGTGGTGATCACCGCGCAGAACGGCAGCATCACCTCGGCCGACAGCAGCAAGGCCAACGTCACCGGCTACTCGGCCAAGCTGGTCGCCGATGGCGCCGTGGGCAGCGACAGCACCGCGGTCAACACCAAAGTGGGCGTGCTCTCGGCCTCCACCCAGAACGGCGGCATCAACGTCAAGAACGACGGCGCGCTGATTCTCGGCGACGTCATTGCCCGCGAGCAGATCACCGTCAACGGCCTGAGCAGCAGCTCCGCCGCCGTGGACAACAGCGGTTCGATCACCCTGAGCAACGGCAGCACCGGCAGCAAGAACGTCAAGGTCCAGGCCAGCGAAGGGGTAATCCTCACTGGCACCGTGTCGGCCACCAACGGCCTGACCGTCACCTCCGACACCGGCAGCATCCTTGCCGCCCAAGCCGGCACCGCACTGGTTGGCCGCACCGTCAACCTCAGCGCCGGTGGCGAGATCGGTGACGCCGCGCAGTCCCTGAGCACCCAGAGCAACACCGTCAACGCGGCTGCCGGCAACGGTGGCGTGTACCTGAGCGAAAGCAACGGCCTGACCGTCGGCACCGTGACCGCGGCCGGCACCGACAACAACGTCGTGCTCAACGCCACCCAGGGCAACATCACCGTCGGCAGCATCACCGCCAACGGCGGCAACGTCGGCCTCACCGCCGGCAATGGCAGCATCATTGCCGCCACTGGCTCGACCACCAACGTCACCGCCAAGGGCCTGACCGCCAGCGCCAAGTCCGGTGTCGGCACCTCGGCCAAGAAGCTGGGCACCAGCGTCGACACCCTGAGCGCCACCACCACCGCCGCCCAGGCCGGTGTCTACGCCAGCAACGACAAGGCGCTGAGCGCACTGTCGGTGACCACGCCCAACGGTGACACCAACGTCACCTTCAGCGGCGGCGCGCTGACCTACAGCCGCAACACCAACGCGCTGGCGCTGACCCGTCTGCAGGCCATGGACGTTTCGTTCAGCAACACCGCTGCCGGCCTGAAGCTCAACGGCATCGACGCAGGCGCCGACAAGAGCGTGTCGCTGACCGCCGCCGGTGACATCACCCAAGGCAGCGGCAGCGTGGTCGGCAAGGATGTGGTCATCGACGCCACGGGCAACATCGGCAGCGCCGACACCGCCCTGCAAACCCAGGCCAGCGACCTCACCCTGACCAGCCGCAACGGCATCGCCAACGTCGCCAACACCTCGGCCGACCTGGCCCTGACAGCCACCGCCAACGCCACCAATGGCGCCGTGACGGTGAACCAGAGCGGCAACCTGTCGGTTGAGTCGATCAGTGCCAAGACGGCGGTGAAACTGACCGCAGGTGGCGCCGTGACGGCCGCCGACGACGCCTCGGGCACCGTGATTTCCGCAGGTTCCCTGAACGTCAACGCAGGCTCCATCGGCACCAGCAGCAAAGCCCTGTCGAGCAAGGTGGCAGGCGCTGTGAACCTGACCGCCAACAGCGGCGACGTGAATTTCTCCAACATCGGAGCCATCAGCCTGCTGGACGTGCTCGCCAGCAACGGCAAGATCGCCTTCCAGAACAGCGGTGACACCGTGGTTGGCCAGCTCAAGGCCAGCGGTACCATCGACTTCAAGGTGTCCGGCAACGTCACCGACGGCAACGGCAGCGCTGCCAACTTCGTCACCAGCGGCCTGACTGCAGCGGTGAAGTCGTTCGGCACCAGCGGCGACGCCCTGGAAATCCAGGTTGACGAACTGGTGATCGACGCCGCCAACGGCGGTATCTACGCCCGCCAGGCCAGCGGTAACCTGATCTCGCTCAAGCAGATCACCAGCGGCGGCAGCGGCAGCGATATCCAGATCGAAGCCGATGGCAGCATCAAGCTGGGTAACGTCGATGCCGGTGGCAACAACGTCAAGATCGCTGCCGGTGGCAGCATCGAAGACGGCCGTACCAGCACCAGCGCCGCCAACGTCGTCGCCCGCTCGCTGGACATCAGCGCGCCGAACGGCATCGGCCAACAGGGCGAACTGGCCCTGGACGTAAGCTTCCTGTCCGCTGCAGGCGGCACCGGCGGCGTCACCGCCACCAACGCCGGCGCCGTGGCCGTGGACGCCAGCTCGCTGACCGGCAAGGGCGCCAGCGCGATCAACATCGTCGCCACCGCCATCACCGTGCTCGACAACAACGGCGGCACCATCACCATGGATGGCGGCTCGCTGGTGCTCAAAGCCACCTCGGGCAACATCGTCTTCCTCAACCAGAACGACACCATCTACCTGCCAGGTGGCGGTAGCATCACCCTGATCGCGACCTCCAAATCCAGCAGCGAAGTGCCGGGCTACGACGGCGTGATCATCGCCGGTAACCTGAAAACCGACGGCGGCAACATCACCCTGCAGGCGCAGTCGAACATCACCATCGGCATGCTCGATGCCGGCGCCACCGGCGACGTCACCGTGGCCTCGGCCGGCGGTGTGATCCTCGACGGCAACGGCACCGCGCAGAACATCCGTGGCAACAACGTCAGCCTCACCGCCAGCACCCCAAGCAAGTACAACGCCGAGCTGACCCGCGACACCGCCATTGCCGAATACTCGGCACGCGATGCCGAGGCCGCCGCCAAGTTGCTGCAGCTGAACATCCTCATCCAGCAGCTGAAGGACTACGAGGCCCTGGTGACCTCGGCCACCCTGCAGAACAGCCTGGCCGAGCTCAGCCAGCGCCTGGCCGAAGTGGCTGCCAACGCCCAGTCGGCAAAAGTCGACAGCATGTCGGCCACCGCCGATGCGCTGAACACCGCGCTGAACGCCGCCACCGTGGTGCGCAACGCCGCTGCCGTGATCGCCGGTGCCGCCCAGGCCGTGCCGTTCTCCGGTGACGCCGGTGCCGACGCCGCCTTCGCCGTGGTCGACCTGGTGATGTCCGCAGCCTCCCTGGCCCTGGACAGCTACGAGCGCTACAGCCTGGCACCGCAGCAAGACCTGCTGGTGGAGCTGAACAACACCCTGGACGTGGCCAACGCGGCGATCTACACCGCTGCCACCAACCTGGCCACCACCACCGCCATCCGTGACACCACGGCCACCTCCAAGGCCGCTGCCGAGCTGGCCGTGTTCAAGGCCAACACTGCCCGCGACGCCGCCCTGCAGGTGCGCAAGCAGGCCGTGGCCGCCTACAACCTGAACCAGCAGATCGACAGTTCTGCCGAGAAGCCGCTGGGCATCACTGCCAACCGCCTGGACATCAACAACGGCGGCACCATCGACTCCAGCCTGTACCTGAACTCCACCGGCAGCCTGGGCCTGGGCGACATCACCGTTGCCACCGGCAAGCAGATCGTCGCCGAAGCCACTGGCAACGTCGGCGTGGTCGGCACCGTCTCCAGCGACACTGCCATCAGCCTCAAGGCTGGCCAGGCCATCCTTGGCCAGGGCGGCGTGCTGGTGACCCCAGACCTGAAAATGGTCGCTGGCAACGGCATCGGTGCCCTGCAGGCAGTCAACACCCAGACCGACCGCGTTGCAGCCGACGCCGGCACCGGTGGCGTGGCCATCGTCAACGCCAACGGCGGTGCACTGCTGACCATCGGCACCGAAGGTGCGGTGAAAGGCATCACCGGCGCCGGTGACATCAGCGTCACCACCGACGGTTCGCTGAAAATCGACCAGCTGGTCAAAGACAGCACCCACACCCACACCGTCAGCCTGACCGCCACCAACGGCGCGATCATCGATGGCAACACCGTCGAGCGCAACGTGCAGGGCGGCACCCTGGTGGCCAAGGCCGCAGGCGCCATCGACCTCGACAGCGAAGTCGACACGCTGAACGCCGAAGTCACCAACGCCGGCAACATCACCGTGCGTGAAGCGAACGCGGTGACTGCGCGTAACCTCAAGACCGCCAGCGGCAACATCGACCTCAAGGCCGGTGGTGCCATCGTGGTCGGCAGCGTCGATGCCGGTACGGGCACCGTCAGCCTGGAGGCCGACGGCGCGGTGGACGATGACCAGGACAACAGCACCCTGATCGTCGCCGATACCCTGAACATCCACGCAGCGGGCAGCGTCGGTGCCACCGGCAGCAACGCCAACCGCCACCTGGACACCCAGGTCAACACCGTCAATGTCACCGCCAGCGGTGAAGTCAACCTGGCCGAGGTCGACGACCTCACCGTCGGCACCCTGGAAACCGACCACGGTAACGTCACCGTGACCACCGGTGGTTCCCTGAACGTCGGCAGCATCAGCACCGACACCAGCGCCAGCGACACCGTCAGCCTGGTGGCCGGCAACCAGATCACCAACGCCAAGACCGACGGCACCAGCAACATCGATGCCGCCAACCTGTCGCTGTACGCCGGCAACGGTATCGGCAACGACAAGGCCCTGGACGTCAAGGTCGCCAAGCTGGAAGCCTACACCGACACCGGCAGCATCAAGGTCAACGACCTGGACGGTGACCTGGTCATCGGCGGCGTCACCCCGAACCTGGGCAACCGCAGCATCACTGGCCTGGACAACGCCGATGGCGACATCGAAGTCACCACGGCCGGCAACCTGACCGTCAACGAGCGCGTGCACAACTACGGCGACGGCGCAGCGCGCCTGAGCGCAGGTGGCAACGTTCAGCAGAACGCCGACATCAGCACCGACAACGGTGATATCGCGGTCAAGGCCGGTGGCGACATCGACATGTTGGCTGGCACCGCTGCCCGCTCTTCCGGCACCGGTAACGTGGCCTACAACGCGGGCGGCAATGCCAACCTGCGCACTGTCGTCACCGACACCGGCAACATCGAGCTGACGGCAGAGCAGGGCGACCTGACCCTGAACGAAGCTGTTCAGACCGAAGCGGGCAACATCAGCCTGAACGCAGGCGGCGACCTGGTGCAGAACGACCTGGTGCGCACCGCTGCAGGCGACATCGTGGCCAAGGCTACAGGCGACCTGACCACCCTGGCCGCGACCACCGTCGATGGCACCGGCAACATCGACTACAGCGCAGGCGGCAACGTCAGCCTGCAGCAGGTGACCACCGGCGCGGGCAACATCAGCCTGAACGCAGGCGGCGACCTGGTGCAGAACGCTCAGGTGCGCACCGCTGCAGGCGACATCGTGGCCAAGGCCACCGGCGACCTGACCACCCTGGCCTCGACCACCGTCGATGGCACCGGCAACATCGACTACAGCGCAGGCGGCAACGTCAGCCTGCAGCAGGTGACCACCGGCGCGGGCAACATCAGCCTGAACGCAGGCGGCGACCTGGTGCAGAACGCTCAGGTGCGCACCGCTGCAGGCGACATCGTGGCCAAGGCCACCGGCGACCTGACCACCCTGGCCGCGACCACCGTCGATGGCACCGGCAACATCGACTACAGCGCCGGCGGCAACGTCGACCTGCAGCAGGTGACCACCGGCGCCGGCAACATCAGCCTGAACGCAGGCGGCAACCTGGTGCAGAACGCCCTGGTGCAGACGGCAGCAGGTAACCTCACTGCGCACGCCAACGGCAACCTGACCACCCTGGCCGACAGTACCGTGGTCAATGCCGGCAACATCGACTACAGCGCCGGCGGCAACGTTGACCTGCAGCAGGTGAGCACCGGTACCGGCACCATCACCCTCACCGCAGGCAACAACCTGAACCAGCACGCGCTGGTGCAGACTGGCGCCGGCAACCTGGTGGCCAAGGCCGGCAACGACCTGACCATGGACGCCGGCACCCAGGCCAGCGTCATCGGCCAGGGCGATGTGAACTACAGCGCTGGCAACAACCTGGTGATCGACCAGATCGCCACCGGCAACGGCAAGGTGACCCTCAATGCCACCGCCGGTGACATCCAGGTTCAAGGCAACGCCGCGCGCAACGTCAGCGCCCAGCAGCTGATCGCCACCGCCGGCGGCAACATCGGCACCAACGATGCACTGCGCACCGCTGTCGACAGCCTCAGCGCGTCGGCCGCTAGCGGTTCGATCGTGGTCGACGAGGCCGATGCCGTCACCCTCGACAACGTCGCCGCGGCCAATGGCCTGGTGTCGGTAAGTGCCGGGGACATTACCGTCAAGCAACTGCAGGGCAGCAGCATCGCCCTGGACTCCACCGGCAAGGTGGTCACCGCCAACGGCGGCCTGGTCAAGGGCTCCAGCCTGAGCGTGGCCGCGCAGACCGGCGTCAACCTGCACACCGCAGTGGACAGCGCAACGGTAAGCAACGCCAGCGGCGACGTCACCCTGGCCGAAGATGACGGCATCACCCTGAGCCGTATCACCACCAGCAACGGCAATGTCAACGTCACCGCCGCTGGCGACATCGGCGTGAACAGCGTCGCTGCCAACAACGGCAACGTCACCCTGAGCTCCACCGGTGGCGCCATCGTCACCCAGCAACCGAGCCTGCTCGCTCGCCTGCTGACCCGTGTGGCCCAGGCCACCGGCATCAGTGCCGAGCGCATCGAGTTGAACGCGGCCAACGGCCTGGGCAATGGCGCGCAAGGTGCCCTGCAACTGCACGGCAACAGCGTGTCGGCCAGCACCACGGGCGGCGACATCAACCTGGCCCAAAGCCAGGCGGTGACCCTGGAGAACGTCAGCACCGGCAACGGCAACATCGCCGTGACCGTGGCCGACGGCAACGCCACCGTGGGCGCGGTAAGCGCTACCGGCAGCGTGGCCCTGACCACCGAGAACGGTGCACTGCTGGACGATGGCAACGGCAACACCCGCATCAAGGGCGACGCCGTGAACCTGACCGCCAGCAACGGCATGGCCGTGCAAACCCAGGCCAACAGCATCAACGCCCAGGCCACCGCCGGTAACATCACCGTGGATGAAGCCGACGGCCTCAACCGCCTGACCGTGAACAGCGGCAACGGCGACGTTGCGGTCACCAGCACCAGCGGCAACCTCGGCGTGGACGTGGTCAATGCCAGCGGCCACACCGTCAACCTGACCGCCAGCGCCGGCGCCATCGTCGACGCCAATGGCAATGCGCAGAGCAACATCAACGCGCAGAGCGCCAACCTGGTGGCGGCCAACGGCCTCGGCCAGCGCGGCAACGCCCTGGACGTCAACGTGCAGAACCTGGCAGGCAACGGCGGCAACGGCGGTGTCAACCTCAACAGCACCTCGGCGTCGGCACTGAACCTGTCGTCGCTGAGCGTCGCCCAGGGTGACATCACCCTGGCGGCGGCTGGCGACCTGAACGTCAACGGCACGGTGAGCAACGGCGGGGCGGGCAACATCACCCTGAGCGCTGCCAACATCCAGCAGAACGCCGACATCAACACCAGCGGCCGTGGCAATGTCAGCGTCACCGGCACGGGCGACGTGGTGATGGCGCCAACCAGCACCACCCGCACCGACACCGGTACCGTCAGCTACCAGGGTGGCAAGACCATCCAGGTGGCCTCGGTGCAAACCTCCAACGCCGCCGGCGGTGGCAAGGTGGTGTTCGTCGCGCCGCAGGTGCTGGACAACATGCCGGGCGTGGCCAACGTACGGGCCTGGCAGGTGTCGGTGAAGGCCGACAACGGCAACGCCACGCTGATCAAGGCGCTGATGGGCGACGTGAACGACTCGTCGCAAGTCGACCTCGGCAGCCGCGTGATCGGTGGTAGCCTGGCCGAAAGCCGCCGCTTCATGGAAGCGCTGCTGCAGCCAGCGGTGGTTCAGGCCACCGGGCCACAGAACCTGTTTGACGTGGGCCTGCTCAATGCGAGCCAGGTTACCCCGTTCAACGGCTTCGTGGACGGTGAAGATGGCGTGATGACTTACAACAAGTAAGCCAGCATGCTGTAGATGAAAAGGCCGCCGGGTTTTGCCCGGCGGCCTTTTTTTGCCTGAAAGATTGATCGCGAGCTGGCGCTCGCTCCTACGGGATGTTCGCAACCTTGGTAGGAGCGAGCGCAGCTCGCGATGCTTTTGCAGTCAGCGCCGCAGCAAGCGGCTGACCAGCAGCGTCAACCCGGCGGCCACCGCCAGCGACGTCAGCGGTTTTTCCCTGACGAACGCCGACACGTTATCCAGCGCATCACCGTAGCTTTTGGTGATCTGCCCCGACACCTGCCGCGCATCACCCTCAGCTTCCAGCTGCGGATCGTCCAGCCATTGGCCGGCCGCACTCTGCGCCTTGCCCGCCACTTTCTCTGCAACGCCTTCGATTTGTTCACGCTTCATGATTGATCGAACCTTCCTTTTAGGTAGCCATGGGCTTGTCGCACAAGGTTAGGGAGCTGCACGTCTGGATAAGTTCCAAGCAAACCCTGCAGGAACCTGTACGTGAAACTATTCTTGTACAACTATTCCGTTGCCGGTAACGCGCCTGTGGCCATCAGAACCCTGTTCATCAGCCTGCTCGCGGTGGCCACGCTCATGGCCCCGGCCCAGGCAGCACCGGCGAGCTGGCGCTCGGCACTGCCCGCCGCGCAGCTGGCGGGCAGCGGTGATTTCAGCTGGTTTGGCCTGCGCCTGTATACCGCCCGGCTGTGGCGTAGCGGGGCCACGTGGAACTGGGATACGCCCTTTGCCCTGGAGCTGAGCTACCACCGGTCGCTGTCGAGGAACACCCTGGTGCAGGCCAGCATCGATGAAATACAACGCCTGGCCAACGCCCCGCTGGCCGCCGACACCCGCGAGCGCTGGACGTCGGCCATGGCTGCAGCCTTCGTCGATGTACGCCCAGGCATGCGCATCACCGGCCTGTACCTACCGGGCCAGGGCTGCCGTTTCTATGTCGATGACCAGCTGCGCCTGGAAGTGCACGACCCGGCCTTCGCCCGGGCGTTCTTCGCCATCTGGCTGGACGCCCGCGCCCGCGATGGCCAGTTGCGCGAGCAGTTGCTCGGCGCTGCCGGGCGCGAACGAGGAGGCTGACCCATGTACAAGCCACTGCTGTTGATTGCCTGCCTGCTGTTGGGCAGTTGCAAGGTTGGCGTGGAGCACTACGCCCAGGAGCAGCCGCGCCTGGACCTGGTAGCGTTCTTCTCCCAGCCGGTGCAGGCCTGGGGCATGTTCCAGAAACGTTCGGGGGAGGTGGTCAAGCGCTTTACGGTGCGCATCGACAGCCGCCGTGAAGGTGAGCGGCTGATTCTCGACGAGCGCTTCGTCTACAGCGACGGCACCCGCCAACAGCGCATCTGGACACTCACCCCCAACGGCCCGGGCCGCTGGCGCGGAACCGCCGGCGATGTACTGGGCGAGGCCGAGGGGGAAGTGGCCGGTAACGCCCTGCGCTGGCGCTACCGGCTGGATTTGCCGGTCGATGGCCGGCACTGGGCCATGGACATGGACGACTGGATGTACCTGATGGACGAGGACACCCTGATCAACCGCACGCGCATGAGCAAGCTGGGCGTGGAAGTTGGGCAAATCACCCTGTTCTTCCGCCGCATGCCCTAGGCCGGCATCAGCCCGGCTGCACCGCCAGGCGGTTGCTGACGTTGCGCCCCAGCACCAGCACGGTGACGAAGCCACAGCCCACCAGCGCCGTGGCCAGGCTCAGCAGCACCGAGCTGCCCATCTGGTCGACGATGCGCCCGCCGAAGAACGAGCCCAGGGCAATGATTACCTGGAACATCGCCACGAACAGTGGCATGCCGCGTTCCACATCCTTCGGTGCCACCACGAACATCCAGATGCTGGAGCAGGCCGGGAAGGCGCCGAAGGCGAAGCCCCACAAGCCGATCAGCATGGCCGCGCCGGTCATGCCGGTGGCGAAGTAGGGGAACAGCGCGGTGCTGGTGGCGATCAGCAGGGCAACCAGCATCAGGGTGTGGCGCACGCTGCGGTTGGCGGCGAAACCGGCGAACAGGTTGCCGGCGACACCGGCGATGCCGTAGAGCAGCAGCAACGAACCGATGGTCGGCCCATCGAAGCCGGAGCGTTCCTTGAAGAACGGCGCAACGTAGGTGTAGGCGGCAAAGTGCGCCAGGCCAATCAGCAGCACGGCGATCAGGCCAACCCGCGCTTGCGGGTTGATGAACAGCGCCGGCAGGTCACGCACGCGGATGGCTTTGTCCGGGTCCAGCCGCGGCAGCAGGAACAGTTGTGCCAGCAGCACCGGCACGCCTACCAGGGCGGTGACCAGGAAGGTCATGCGCCAGCCCATCAGGTTGCTCAACCAGGTGCCGACCGGCACGCCGAGCACGGTGGCCAGGGTCACGCCGACCATGATGATCGACGTCGCCTGGGCCACGCCCACGCCCTTGGGCGCCAGGCGGCCGCTCAGGGCGATGGCGGTGGCCCAGAAGCCGCCGATGCTGATGCCCAGCAGCACGCGGCCGAGCAACAGCAGGTTGAAGTCGCTGGCATAGGCCACCACGGCGTTGGCGAGAATCATGATCAGCGTCAGGCCCACCAGCAGGTAGCGGCGGTCCATGGCGCCGATGCCCACCGACAGCAACGGCGCGGCGAGGGCGGCCATGATGCCGGGCAGGGTGACCATCAAACCGGCGTGGCCGGCACTGATGCCCAGGTCGCTGGCGACGTCGTTGAGCACGCCGACGGGCAGAAATTCGCTGGTCACCAGGGCGAAGGCGCCCACGGCAACGGACAGGATCGCCAGCCATTGCTGGAGCAGGCTGCGTTCATTGGGGGCGGGAAGGCCGCTAGGGGCCGGGCTGGCGCTTGGCATGGTCAAGGGTTCCAAAGGGGATGGCGCCTGTAGCAGGCGAGGGGAGCGGGGAGAAATTGCAGGCGATTATAAAAGTCGCTGCCGCGAAGTCGACAGGCGGGTCGTTCGATAGTAATCATCAGCGCGATTGATAAAACCCCCGCACCCCTTGTGTAGGAGCGGGCTTGCCCCGCGAACACGGGCGAAGCCCGTGCCATGCACCGCGGTGCATGCTTCGCGGGGCAAGCCCGCTCCTACAAAAGAACCGCGAAATCAGGCATTGAGGGCCGCTTCGACAATCTCGACCCAGTGCCGCACCGGTGTGCGCCCGGCGCCGTCCAGGTGCATCTGGCAGCCGATATTGGCCGTGGCGATGAGCTGGGGCTTGCCGCTTTCCAGCGCATTCAGGCGGTTGTCGCGCAATTGCTGCGACAGTTCAGGCTGGGTCAGCGAATAGGTGCCGGCCGAGCCGCAGCACAGGTGGCCGTCGGGCACCGGGGTCAGGGTGAAGCCCAGCCGGGCCAGCAGGCTTTCCACCTGGCCGCCGAGCTTGAGCGCGTGCTGCAGCGTACACGGGCAGTGGAAGGCCAGGCGCTGTTCGGCGCACAGGCCCAGCTGTTCGAGCGGTTCGTCACGCAGCACCTCGACCAGGTCGCGTGACAACGCACTGACCCTGGCCGCCTTGGCCGCGTAAAGTGGGTCGCGCGCCAGCAGGTGGCCATAGTCACGCACAAAGGCGCCACAACCGCTGGCGGTCTGCACGATGGCTTCGGCGCCAGCCTCGATGGCCGGCCACCAGGCGTCGATCGCGCGCCGGGCGCGTTCCAGGCCCTGTTCCTGGGCATTGAGGTGGTAGTCCACCGCGCCGCAACAGCCGGCTTCAGGTGCAGGCGCCACGCTGATGCCCAGGCGGTCGAGCAGGCGCGCAGTGGCGGCGTTGGTGTTGGGCGACAGCGCCGCCTGCACGCAGCCTTCGAGCAGCAGGATGCGCCGGGCATGGCGCACCGCCGGGCGCTGCCCAGGCGCTGCGATCCGCGCCGGCAACTTGCCTTGCAGGCTGGCCGGCAGCAGCGGGCGCAGCATTTGCCCGGTGCGGGTCAGCGCCTTGAACAGCGCAGGGTGCGGCACCACCGCGCGCAAGCCATGGCGCAACAGGCGCTGGCCGAGCGGGCGGGGCACCTGCTGTTCGACCACGGCGCGGCCGATGTCCAGCAGGTCGTGGTACTTCACCCCGGACGGGCAGGTGGTTTCGCAGTTGCGGCATGTCAGGCAGCGGTCCAGGTGCAGCTGCGTGCTGGCGCTGACCGGTGCGCCTTCGAGCACCTGCTTGATCAGGTAGATACGCCCGCGTGGCCCGTCCAGCTCATCGCCGAGCAACTGGTAGGTGGGGCAAGTGGCGGTGCAGAAACCGCAGTGCACGCAACTGCGCAGGATGCGTTCGGCCTCTTCGCCGCGGGCCAGGTGCTTGGCGCTTTCACTCAAGGTGGTTTGCATGGCGTGGCCCTACAGTTGCGGGTACAGGCGGCCAGGGTTGAACACCCCCTGGGGGTCGAGTTGCTGCTTGAGCGCGCGGTGGTAGCGCAGCAGCGTAGCCGGTAACGGCGCGCTGCCTTCAGCCCCCGCGCCATAGCCGATGGCGTGGCCGCCGACACTGGCCGCCAGCGCATGAATGGCCTGGGCGGGCGCATCAGACTTGAGCCAGCGCTGCGCGCCTCCCCAGTCGACCCATTGCTGCCCGGGCAGGTCGAGCTCGCCGCTGGCGCTGGGCACCGACAGCCGCCACAACGCTGCCGGCCCGCTGAAGAAGGGCAGGCGCTGTTCACGCAGGTCGCTCCAGAACCGGTTGTCGAGCACTTCGCCGCCCAGGCGCTGGCGGGCCGACTGCACCGAGCCTTCGCCGCCTTCCAGGCGCAGGTAAAGCGCTTCGCCGTCGTGGCAGGCGGCGCTGATCGGCAGCGGCTGCTGGCCCCATTCGGCCAACGCTTGCAGCGCCTGATGGCGCGCCATCGGCAAGCACAGGCTCAGGCACTGGCGTGGGCGTGGCAGCACCTTCAGCGACACCTCGGTGAGCAGCCCCAGGCAGCCGAAGCTGCCGGCCATCAACCGCGACAGGTCGTAGCCGGCGACGTTCTTCATCACCTCGCCGCCAAAGCGCAGCAGCTTGCCGTGCCCGGTGATGACCCGGGTGCCCAGCACGTAGTCGCGCACCGACCCGGCCCACGGCCGGCGCGGCCCGGACAGCCCGGCGGCGACCATGCCGCCGACGGTGGCTGCGCTGCCCAGGTGCGGTGGTTCGCAGGGCAGCATCTGCCCGGCCTCGTGCAGCGCCGCCTCGATGTCTTGCAGCGGGGTACCGGCGCGGGCGGTGAGCACCAGCTCGGTGGGGTCGTAGCTAAGGATGCCGCGATGGCTGCGGGTGTCGAGAAGCTCGCCGGCCACCGGCCCGCCGAGTAGGGCCTTGCTGTTGCCCCCCTGAAGACGCAGCGGCGTGTTCTGCTGCAGTGCCTGGTTCACCTGCTCCAGCAGGGCCTGGCTCATGTCGCGGTCCATGCTCATCAGAAACGCTCCAGCTCAGCAAAGGGCAGTTGCCCGTGGTGCACGTGCAGGGCACCGAACTCGGCGCAGCGGTGCAGGGTGGGAATGTTCTTGCCGGGGTTGAGCAGGCCCTTTGGGTCGAACGCGGCCTTCACCGCGTGGAACAGGGTGATTTCATCGCTGTTGAACTGGGCGCACATCTGGTTGATCTTCTCGCGCCCCACGCCGTGCTCGCCGGTGATACTGCCGCCCACCGCCACGCACAGCTCCAGGATGCGGCCACCGATGGCCTCGGCACGTTCCAGCTCACCGGGCAGGTTGGCATCGAACAGGATCAACGGGTGCATGTTGCCGTCACCGGCATGGAACACGTTGGCCACGCGCAGGCCGTATTCCTCGGACAGCGTGCTGATACCCCTGAGCACCCTGGGCAACTCGCGGCGGGGAATGGTGCCGTCCATGCAGTAGTAGTCGGGGGAAATGCGCCCCACCGCCGGGAAGGCGTTCTTGCGTCCGGCCCAGAACCGCGCCCGTTCGGCTTCGTCGCAGGCCAGGCGTACCTCGCGCGCCCCGGCTTGCGCCAACACGGCGGCGACCCGTTGGCAGTCATCCTGCACATCGGCCTCCACGCCATCGAGCTCGCACAGCAGGATCGCCGCCGCGTCCACCGGGTAGCCGGCGTGGATGAAATCCTCGGCGGCGCGAATCGCCAGGTTGTCCATCATCTCCAGGCCACCGGGAATGATGCCGGCGGCGATGATCTCGGCCACCGCCCGGCCGGCGTCCTCGACGCTGTCGAAACTGGCCAGCAGCACCCGCGTGACCTGGGGCTTGGGCAGCAGCTTGACGGTCACCTCGGTGACGATGCCGAGCATGCCTTCGGAGCCGGTGAACAGCGCCAACAGGTCGAAGCCAGGGCTGTCCAGGGCGTCGCTGCCCAGCGTCATGCGCTCGCCTTCGATGGTCAGGATTTCCACCTTGAGCAGGTTGTGCACGGTCAGCCCGTATTTCAGGCAATGCACGCCGCCTGCGTTTTCCGCCACGTTGCCGCCGATGGAGCAGGCGATTTGCGAGGAAGGGTCTGGGGCGTAGTACAGGCCGTAGGGCGCGGCGGCCTGGGAAATCGCCAGGTTGCGCACCCCCGGCTGCACCCGGGCGAAGCGGCCCTGCGGGTTCACTTCAAGAATGCGTTTGAAGCGCGCCATTACCAGCAGGATGCCCTTGGCCAGGGGCAGTGCACCGCCCGACAGCCCGGTGCCGGCGCCCCGGGCCACCACTGGCACGCCGCGCTGGTGGCAGAGCTTGAGCAAGGCCTGCACCTGTTCCAGGCGCTCGGGCAGCACCACCAGCAGCGGCACCGTGCGGTAGGCGGACAGCCCGTCGCATTCGTAGGGTTTGAGGTCTTCTGGGCGGTGGAGGATTTCAAGGTCCGGCAGCGTTTCGCGCAACGCCTGCAGCAGGGCAGGGCGGTCGACGTCGGGCAGCGTTCCATCGATGCGTTCGTCGTAAAGAATGTTCATCTAGCTCACTCGGCGGCATTGTTCTTATTAGTCGCCGCCCTTTCGCCGGGCACACCCGCCCCCACAGCACCTTTGTGTAGGAGCGGGCTTGCCCCGCAAAGAGGCCGGTCCTGCCGTCAACCAATCAATGCTGGGCCAGCGGGTCTTCCTGGGACAGGATGGCCTGAGCCAGTTCTTCGTCACTGGCCTGCAGGCCAGGGTGGTCCTTGCGGACCTGCTCCAGCGCCGACTCGACGTAGGCGCCACGAATCGCACCGTTGCTGGCGACGAAGGCAGACAGCTCGTCACGGGCGGGAATGATGCGTTTATCGTCTTTGAAGGTCGAATACAACGAAGCGGAAACACCGGCCGAGGTGGCGACGTCGCCCGCATCGACGCGGGCCAGCGCAGCACCGGCAGGCAGCAGAAGCAGCAGCGCAGGGGCGATCAGTAGGTGGCGCATGTCGTGTTCTCCAGTAGCGTGAAGCACAAGGAAATTAACCACTCAGTGCTTAAGAAAGCGCCACTGTGCGGGTAGTTCCATCGGCTGCCTTAAAGCATAGACGCTGCGCTGCGATACAACCGTCGCCCCAGCACGCAATCCCCCCGTAGGAGCGAGCGCAGCTCGCGATGGGCTGCACAGCAGCCCCGGCGTTCAAAGCCGCGAAGCTGGAATCCTGGGGCCGCTGCGCGCCCCATCGCGAGCTGCGCTCGCTCCTACCGGGGTGGCGCCAGCATGAGGATGACCAACGCACCCTGCATCACCATTCCCGGCAGCTAGTATCAAGCATTCTGATACTCCATCGGCACCTGCTGTTTTGCTGATGCTTGCGCCGTAGACTCGTTCGTAACCGGCCACCCAGGCCGGCCCACAACTACTACAAGAAGCAAGTGGAGACACGAATGAGTAGCCCAGTTTCGTTCGAAGACCTCCCCCTGAGCCGCTTCCATATCCGGACGGTTTTCAGTGGCACCGGCGGTCAATTCAGTGACGGATTCGTGCTAGGGATCATTGGCATCGCGGTCAGCATGGCGGCAGGGCCGCTGCAATTGAATGCCCTGTGGATGGGCTTGCTCGGCGCGGCGTCATTGGCCGGCCTGTTCCTTGGCAGCCTGTTCGCAGGGCCATTGGCCGACCGCTATGGCCGGCGCACCATCTTTGCCTGGGACATGCTGCTGTTCGCGGTGATCTCAGCCTCGCAGTTCTTCGTAAGCTCTGCCGAACAGCTGCTGGCCCTGCGCCTGCTGTTGGGCCTGGTGCTGGGGTTCGACTACGTGGTGAGCAAGTCGCTGGTCACCGAATTCGCCCCGCGCCGCTATCGGGGGCGGCTGCTCAGCGTATTGGCGGCGGCCTGGGCGGCGGGCTACGTGGCGGCCTACCTGGTGGGCTTCGCCATTCGCGACATCGGCCCCGATGCCTGGCGCCTGATGCTGGCGCTGAGCGGCTTGCCGGCGCTGCTGATCCTGCCGCTGCGCCTGGGCGTGCCGGAATCGCCGATCTGGCTGATGGCCCGTGGTCGCACGGCTGAAGCCCTGGCCATCGTGCGCAGCAAGTTCGGCCCCCACGTGACCTTGCCATCAACCCCACCCATGACCCACAAGCGCGGCAGCCTTGGCGAGCTGATGAGCAAGCGCTGGCGGCGCAATACCTTGGTGGGGTGCGTGTTCTACACCTGCCAGGTGATCCCGTTCTTCGCCCTCGGCACCTTCTCGCCGCGGGTGCTGGAAGCGCTGAACGTGCAGGACAAGTTCGTCGGTGGCCTGGTGTACAACGTGCTGCTGATGTTCGGCGCCTTGCTCGGCCTGATGATCATCGACCGCATTTCCCGCCGCGCCTTCCTGGTCGGCACCTTCTACCTCAGCGCCGTGGGCCTCGCGGTGCTGGCCTGGGGCAGCTTCGGCGCGCTGGGGACCATCCTGGCCTTCGGCTTTTTTGCCTGCGTGCTGGCGGCGGCGGTGAACCTGGAATTCGTCTACCCCGGCGAACTGTTCCCAACCCACCTGCGCGCCTCGGGCATCGGCCTGGCAGTGGCGGCCAGCCGCTTTGGCTCGGCCTTCGCCACCTTCCTGCTGCCACTGGCGGTGCAGCACCTGGGCGTACACGCCGCGTTGGGTGTGTGCGTGGGTGTGCTGGTGTTCGGCGGGGTGTTCTGCCACCTGTTCGCCCCGGAAACCAGCCAGGAACAGCTGGCCGCCGTCAGCCCCGACGATAGCGCCGAGGCTGAGCCTGGCAAGCGCTCGCTCAACGCCCATTGAAACCAGGAGACTGCCCATGGCCACCCCCCGCCCCATCGACATGCACGCCGTGCAGGTGTTCATTGCCGTGGCCGAAACCGGCAGCATGTCGGGCGCGGCCAACCGCATGGGCATTTCCCAGTCCGGGGTCTCGCAACTGGTGCGCCAGCTGGAAGACGAGCTGGGCGTGGTGCTGGTCGACCGCACCACCCGGCCCTTGACGCTGACCTCGTTCGGCCTGGCGCTGCGCAACCGCGGCGCCTTGCTCAGCGAGGAACTGGCCAACCTCAAGGCCCAGGTGCTGGATGCCGGGCGCGGGGTCAAGCCCGACCTGCGCCTGGGCCTGGTGGACTCGTTCGCCGCCACCTGTGGCTCGATGCTCACCCGCCAGTTGCTTGGCCAGGTGGCGCAGCTGTCGGTGCGCACCGGGCTCAGCCCGCAGCAGGGCGAGTCGCTGCTGCGCCGTGACCTGGACCTGATCGTCACCAGCGACCCGCTGCTCGATGCCAACGACGTGATCCGCTACCGGCTGTTTTCCGAACGCTACTTCGTGATCACGCCAAACGCCCTGGGCAAGCCCCTGGCCAGCCTGGACGACGTCCGTGCCCTGGCCAATGTGCTGCCGGTGGTGCGCTTCAACCGCACCTCGCAAGTCGGCCTGCAGATCGAACGGCACCTGCGTGGCCTGGGGGTGCGGGTGCCCAACCGCCTGGAACTGGACAACGCCGACGCCCTGACCGCGATGGTCGCCGAGGGTATCGGCTGGGCCGTGACCAGCCCGATGTGTTTCCTCCAGGCCTTGCCCTGGGTGGACAACGTCACCGCCCACCTGGCCCCTGAACTGAGCCTTGAGCGCTCGCTGTACCTGGTGGCCCGGCGCAATGAATACAGCGCCTTCTTCGCCGATGCCTGCGAAGCGGCGCGAACCGTCATCCTCGACTCCTTCCTGCCACGGCTCAAGGCGCTGGGCAAAGGCGTCGAGGCTCTAGTGAATGTGGATGAGGGAGATACCCGTGAGTACTTTTGACCGCGTTGAGCAGGATTATGTAGGCGAGGTGCGCATTGCGGCCGACAAGCTGTACGGCGTGAACAGCGTGCGTGGCTTCGACAACCTGAGTGTTTCGCCGCTTACCGTGGCCCACTACCCGGCGTTTCGCGATGCCTTCGCCCTGTGCAAGTGGGCTGCCGCCCTGGCCAACCGCGACTGTGGCGTGATTGCCGGGGCCCAGGCCGAAGCCATCGCCCTGGCCTGCCAGTCGGTGATGGCCGGTGAATGCGACGACTCGTTGATCGTCGACCTGCTCGAAGGCTCCGGCGGCACCTCGACCAACATGAATTTCAACGAGGTGATCGCCAACCGTGCCCAGCAGGTGCTGGGCCACGCCGCCGGCAGTTATGAGGTGGTGCACCCCAATGACCACGTGAACATTTCCCAGTCGACCAACGATGTGTATCCGGCGGCGCTGAAGATCGCCACCTATCGCTTGCTGGGCGGTTTGATCGAGCAGGTGCGCCAACTGGCGCAGGCGTTCGACGCCAAGGCCGCACAGTTCGCTGACATCCTGCACTTGGGCCGCACCTGCCTGCAGGACGCCCAGCCCATGCGTCTGGGCCAGCTGTTCTCCGGCTACGCCTCGCTCAGCCAGCGCCTGGCGGATGAGCTGGTGGCCGTGCGCGACAAGCTGCGCACGCTGCCCTTGGGCGGTACGGCGATCGGCACCGGCTTCGGTGCCCCGGCAGCCTACCGCGCAGCGGTGTACCAGCACCTGGCGCAGGTGAGTGGCGTGGACTACCTGGCCCCGGCCAACCCCTTCGATGCGATGCAGAACATGGACGTGTTCGGCCGCGTTTCGGGTGAGCTGCGCACCTGCGCGGCGGCCCTGGCGAAGGTCGCCGCCGACCTCACCAAGCTGTCCTCGGGGCCGGTGGGCGGGCTGGGCGAGTTGCAGCTGCCAGAGGCCCAGGCCGGTTCGTCGATCATGCCCGGCAAGGTCAACCCGGTGTTGCCGATGGCGATGATCCAGTTGAGCTTCGCGGTGATCGGCAATGACACGGCGGTGGCCCAGGCGGTGCAGTATGGCGAGCTTGAGATCAACCACTTCGAGCCGGTGGTGGCGTCGCGGGTATTCGACAGCATCACCTTGCTGACCCAGGGTATCCAGCGTTTCCGTGAGAAGTGCGTGCAGGGCATCGAAGCGGATGCCGGGCGCAACCTTTCGCACCTGACCGGCTCGATGGCGGTGGCCACGGCGCTGGTGCCAAGCCTGGGCTATGCCAAGGTCAGCAAGCTGGCGCGCCAGTCGGTGAACGAAGGGCGCTCGTTGCTGGCGATCCTGGCCGAGTCTGGGGTGATGAGCGAGGCCGAGGCGATGGCGGCGATCGAGCAGGCGTCTTACCCGGTGTTCGGCTGAGCCCCCTCCTATGGAACAAATCTTAACTATCTGATTCAACTGGTATTTCTGTAGGAGCGGGCTTGTCCCGCGAAGCAGGCGACGCGGTGTATGGCACCGGCTGCGCCGGTGTTCGCGGGGCAAGTCGGGTCGCCGCACCGCCGCTCCTACAGGGCATTGCGGCGCGGCTGCTGTGTGCCTTCAAGGTCGATCAAGGTTTGGCAACAATCACCGTCATCGACTGAGTCACCCGCGAGTCGGCGAGGCGCAAACGTACTTCGAGGGTTTCCTTGCCATCGCGCAGGTAAGCCGTTGTGAGGTTTTCATTGATGAACCCACCGTCAGCCCCAACCGACTGAATACCTACCCAGTTTCCTGCACTGTTAAGGGCCTCGACTGTTGCGCCTGGCGGTGACGCTTTACCGCTTACAACCAAGCGCTCCTCCCCAACCAACTGGCCGTGCAGTTCAAGCATTTGCGAAACCGTGGCGCTGTAGCGTTCGGTGAACTTGCGGTCTTGATAATCCATGCGCACCGTGAGGGTGGTTTTGCCATCGGCCAGGTGACGGTTGGAAAGGTGGTCATTGCCAAAACTGCCGTCGCGCGCGACAGTGGCGACAATTGGCCAGGAGCCGTCCTGGTTGCCCACTTCGATGTAGGCTCCAGGGGGCGTGGCGCTTCCTTAGACCCATATCTGGTTGTCAGGCTTACGAATGGCGGAAATCTCCATGACTGCCGGGCGGTCCACGACCGTAAGTTCAAGTGTATCGGTTGTGCCCTTCACCCGAGCTTCAAGCTGTTGCTGGCCATCTGCCAGGTAGTATTCGTCGAGGTGATCGTTGCTGAAGTACAGGTGCGGGTCGACACCGGCGATTTCGGGCCATTGATCGTCTCGGCTGTGTACCTGGATGTGAGCGCCCACAGGTGTCGCGTATCCGTCGACGTGTACCTTGTCATTGGGCAACCTGAATGCCCACAGGCGCAGCAGCCGGTCTTTGTTACTGCCCTTGAACACCGGGACCGTGGTGGGGTCGACCTCAGGTTTGTTCAGGCCCAGCGCCTTGATCGCCGCCAGGGTCTGCTCATCGGGGCGCAGGCCCCAGCGAATGAAATAGTCTGACAGGTCGGCGTTCGCGGCCCCGCTTGCCTCCACCTGGAACAGTTGCTTGCGTGGGCCAGGGGAGATCGGATCCGCGTACTGGCGAATGGCCTGTTCCAGTTTTGGGTAGAACCCATCACCGAATGCCCGGCGCATCTGCTCGAACATCGAACCGGTGATGTCGCTTCCGACTTTCTCCAGGTTCTCGAAATCTCGGTCCTCATCCGCTGCCGCCAGGTAGACCACTACCTTGTCCCAGTACGCAGACGTTGGCCCGCCCAAGGGGACGGGGAAGTCGTCACCGAACCAATGGCGAAGCGCTGCCAGTGTGTAGACGTTCACCGTCACTTCCCCCAAGACCCCAGGATTCCAGGTCCAGATTGGCGACTGGCGTTGGTGCCCCAGTTCGTGCCAGATCGACCATTTACCCCGCACATTTTCGGCGTTGAACGCATAATCTGCGGGGTACGGGAGCCCTGCGATGTAATTGCTAGCGAACGGGTTGGCGCCTTGTCTGGTTTCGACCACGAGCGGGCGTAGGCTACTCGGATCGTTGGGTGGCGTGCAGGCATTGAGCCCGGCGCTGCGGTTCTGGGCATCGATGCCCTGTTGATAAATGTCGAGCAATGCCCACGGGTAGTTTTCATTCGCCTTGCGCACGCTTTCAAGCGTGCCGACAAGCACCACCTTGTCGCTTACCAGCTGGGCCAGTGGAATGGTCGACGCTTGCAGCATGTGCTGCCATTGTGCGTCGTTGGTCGTGCCCAACTGATAGAACGGGATAGGCTCAGCTTGTGGCCCAAGGGTCAACTCGACGGCCGACGCCGGCGAGGTATCCTTGACGAAGCGTACGGAGAGCAAGCCATTTTTAGGTGAAATGACGGTGTTCTTCCCTGGATGGAGCTTCTGTGTGATGAAGGCTTGTTCCGCTTCATTGTGCCGCCATGGCAACACCAGCGAGGGTGTGCCAACCACCATCTCCAGCACTGCGCCCTGGGGGTCACCGGTCACTGTCACTTCCAGGCCGGTGTAGGCATTGAGGTGAAAACCCAGGGGCTGCCAATCGGACCAGAGCATGTTCTGCTTCAAACGGTCACGCTCATGGGTGGCTGAAGGCAAGGAAGTGATGCGCAAGGCGCGAGGTTGAGGAAACGCCTCAGGATTGGCTTGCCGGTATTCGGGGTCACGGGGCATGCCGTCGGTGGACCATCGTTCAGCGTTTTGGGCTTGCGCTTGGCAGCTTGCGAGGGAAATGGCGCTGTGGTCGTTGAGCAGGCAACGTTGCTCGGTTGGGTATGCATTCTGCAGGCGGCCGTAACCGGGTACCAGGTCTCTGCCTGTCCAGTGGGATTCGGACCGGCTGGCGTCACAGGCGGCCATCTTCGCTTGCCACCCAACGTTGAACAGGCAGCGCTGCGGGTTTCCCGGCGTTTGATAGGCATTGACCAGCATCACGCCAAGCGGGCCGCTACGTGCTGCCCATTCGGCAAGCGGGTCGTCAGCCTTGCCAGATGGGCAAGGCCCAAGGTGTAACGTGTCGTCGATGGGGGATGCGCGCAGGCAGGCGTCTGCATCACCCTGCTCGATGGCAGCCAAATTGCGCAGGGGCGTGAACGTTTCATCGCCAGTGGCGGCCTTGAGCGGGCCTGCAACCAAGAGTATCAGGAGTGCCGCCGCTAGCGCCGGCAGCCGATACCACGTTGGGTTGTTGGTATTGTGCTTCATTGTCGCGTACCCCTGCTGGCCTGTGCTTCAGGGCCATTGAACGGTACGTGTGCAGCGCGGACAACTGGCAGAAATATCAGGTATGCGCGTGCCCAGGCTCGGCGGGCACGCGCCGATACAGCGGCCGCGGCGTGCTGGGGTCCTGCTCGGTAAGCTGGCTACCCGCGGCCACGAACCCCGCCCGTTCGGCCAGGCGCTGGCTGGCCAGGTTGTCGATGTCGGTGGTCAGCCATACCGGCGCCTCGACGGCGTCGAGCAGGCAGGTCAGCGCTTCGCGCATCAGGCCCTGGCCGCTGCTGGCCTGGTTTGCCCAATAGCCCACTTCGTACTCGCCATTGCCTGGGCGCAGGCCAATGCAACCGACCACCTCCCCAGTGCTGGGGGCGAGTACGAAATAGCGTTTTTCCTTGGCCGGGTCGAGAAATTCCTCGGCGCTCAGTTGCAGGGTTTCGCGCACCTCGTCCAGGGTCCAGTCGGGCTTGGCCCAGGCCAGGAACGGTTGGTGCAGGGCATAGCTGTCGAGCAAGGCCTGTTGCAGTTGCTGGGCGAACGCCGGCGCAGGGCGAACCAGCAAGGTACGCGCAGTAGACAGGGTGCGGGGCAGTGTGGGGTAGGGCATTGCAGGCCTTCCTGGCGGGTTGATCGACGCATATAAGCATACTTTTGTGTAGTCTGTGTTAGCCCCTGCGTGGGTGCCCGATCATTCAAAGGAAACTGAAGGTCTACCATGCCCGACTACAAGCTGCATTGCTTCGCAGAATCCGGTAACGCCTACAAGGCGGCGCTGATGCTCGAACTGACTGGCCAGGACTGGCAGCCGGTGTTCGTCGACTTCTTCAACGGCCAAACCCGCGACCCGCAGTGGCGCGACGAGGTCAACGAGCAGGGCGAGGTGCCGGTATTGGAGCACGCCGGGCAGACCATCACCCAGTCGGCCTTGATCCTTGGCTACCTGGCCCAGCGAACCGGCCAGTTCGGCCCCCGCAGCGAAGAGGAAAAGCGTGAAGTCTGGCGCTGGATTCTGTTCGACAACCACAAGTTCACCAGCTACTACGCAGCGCTGCGCTTTTTGCTGTGCCTGAAGAAAACCGGGGAGACGGAGGTGACGGGCTTCTTGCGCGAACGCGCCACCGCGGCCTATCGGATCGTCGACGCGCACCTGGCCAAGACGCCGTTCATGGTCGGTGAGCGGCTGACCATCGCTGACCTGTCGTTGGCGGGGTATGTGTTCATGCCGGAGGACACCGGGATCGTGCTCACCGAGTTCAGCCATATCGAGGCGTGGAAGCAGCGGCTGCAGGCGGTGCCGGGGTGGAAGCATCCCTATGACCTGATGCCTCGATCTGCTTGAGCCCCTACCGGCCCTTCGCGAGCTTTGCTCGCTCCTACGGGGGATGTGCAATTCCCGTAGGAGCGAGCAAAGCTCGCGAAGGGCCGGCACAGGCAGCATCAAATGGACAGGCGCATCACCCGGCTATCCAGCGGCTGCTCATGCGCCTGGCACCGGCGCTTGTTCACCACCAGCTCGCCAATGGCAATCAGCCGTGTGCGCGTGACATTGCGCGACAACCCCAGCAATTGCGCAGTGTGCACCTGGTTGTAATGGCAAAAATGATACGCCGAACGCAACAGGGCGTTTTCGACCTTCTCGTACAAGTCCCCTGGCTGTTCCTCGTACAAGCGGCTGAACGCCTGCTGCAGCAGATCCTCCACCCCACCCCCCAACGGCGCTTGCTCCTGGCGTTCCAGGCGCAGGTTGGACAAGCGCAAGTCCTGCGCCTGCACCCACCCGTCGCCGCAGGTCAACAGGCTGTGGTGAATCACGTTCTCCAGTTCGCGGATGTTACCGGGCCAGCCGTATTCCACCAGCTTGGCCTGGGCGCTGGTGCTGAGCTCCACCGGCCCGTAGCCCAGCCGTTCGCTGTAGCTGCGAATGAAATGCCGGGCCAGCGGCAGGATGTCCCCCGGCCGGTCACGCAACGGGTGCAGCTGCAGCGTCACCACATTCAGCCGGTAGTACAGGTCTTCGCGAAAATGCCCGGCATTGATGGCTTTCTCCAGTTGCACGTTGGTGGCCGCCAGCACCCGCACATTGATCGGGATGCTCTTGCGCGAACCCAGGCGCACCACCTCGCGCTCCTGCAGCACACGCAGCAGCTTGACCTGGATCGGCAACGGCAAGTCGCCGATCTCGTCAAGAAACAGCGTGCCGCCATGAGCCTCCTCGAACCAGCCGGCCTTGGCCGCCAGGGCGCCGGTGAAGGCGCCTTTTTCATGGCCGAACAGCTCGGCCTCGACCAAGGATTCGGAGAACGCGCCGCAGTTCACCGCAATGAACGGGCCGTTGCGCCGGCCGCTGAGGTTGTGGATATGGCGTGCGACCAGCTCCTTGCCCGTGCCGGTTTCGCCAATGATCAGCACGCTGGCCTCGCTGGGGGCGACCTGTTGCAGGTGGGCGAGCAGTGCCTGGGACCGGGGGTCTTCGAACACCTGTGCGGTCGCCCGGATCGAGGTCGCCAGTGAGGGGGACGGGGGGAGGGTCAGCAGTTGCATGGGCGATCCTCAGGAATAGAAAGACGGGGCAGGGCGCTTGCCGCCAAGGGCCCACTCGCCGAGTTCGTGGATACGGTAATCCACCGGGTCGTGCAGGGTTTGCGTGCGCAAGTTGCGCCAGTGCCGGTCGAAGCGCAGCGAGGCATGGGTGGCGCGGGCGCCGGTCACCTCGAACAGGCGGTTGCAGATGTCCAGGCCGTGGCGGGTCGCCGCAACCTTGGCCGTGCCGATGGCCAAGGCCAGCTCGCCGCGTTCCTCGGCGCCCAGCGCCTGTTCCTTGGCCCAGGCACTGTCGAGCTGGCGGGCAGCGCGCTCGATCAGCAGGCGCACGCTCTCCAGGCCCACCCAGAATTCACCGTAGTGGCGCAGCACGTAAGGGTCTTCGGCGGAGCTGGCGGCGGGTGAGCGGAACCAGGGCCGGCTTTCCTTGAGGGTGTACTGGCGCGCTTCGTCGAAGGCGCCTTCGGCGATACCCAGGAACAGGTTGGCGAAGTGCAGTTGGGCGATCAGTGGGCGCAGGGCGGCGAACGGCGTGCTCAGGGGGCCGGGGTCGAGCAGCAGCTCACTGTGCTCGACCCGCACCCGTTCGAAGGTGGCGCTGCCACTGTCGGTCTGACGCTGGCCGATGTTGTTCCAGTCCTTGTGCAGGGTAATGCCGGTGCGCCCGCTGGGAATCGCGGCAATCAGCAGCTTGCCGCCGGCGCGTTCGTCCAGCGCCGAGGCGATCAGCATTTCCGAATCGCTGGCGCCGGAGCAGAAGCTTTTCTTACCGGAAAACTCGCACCAGCCGTCGAAGTGCTTGACCCGTGTGCGGGTGTCCAGCGGGTTGAGGGCGTTGCCCCAGAACCACTGCTTGCGCGCGGTCTGTTCGAACCACGGCTGCCATTGGTCGGGGCGGGCGAACAGGCGCACGGTGGCCAGCATCAGGTGGTGGAAGCCGAACACGTGGGCAACGGCGCTGTCGACCCGGGCGAACTCGCGCACCACCTCGAAGGTGTCGTGCCAGTTCGCCCCCTGGCCGCCAAATGCCTGGGGAATCACCAGCGACAGCAGGCCGCTGTCGCGCAGCGCATCGCGCTCGGCCTTGGGCGTGCCGCCGCGTTCGTCACGCTCCACGGCAGTTTGGGCGAACTGCGCGGCCAGCTCGCGGGCCACCGCCAGGGCCGGGCGAGCCGCGTTCACAGGTGCATTCATGGCCGCTCCTCAGGCGCTTTGACGCAGGGCGTGGTGGGCGCCGAACAGGGGCACGGCGCGCTCGGCGGCCAGGCGAATACGGGCGTGCAGGGCCTCGCTGGAAACCCGGTAATCGGCCAGCTCCGCCTGGCTTGCGTAAACGCCGATCGGCAGGGTCAGGGCCTGCAGGAAGCTGAACAGCGGGCGCAGCTGGTGGTCCAGCACCAGGGCATGGCGTTCGCTGCCACCGGTGGCGGCCAACAGTACCGGGGTATCGACCAGCGCGTCCTGGCCGATCAGGTCGAACAGGTGCTTGAAGTGGCCAGGGAAACTGCCGCGGTAAACGGGGGTGGCGATCACCAGCAGGTCGGCCTTTTCCACCAGGCGCAGCTGTTGCTCCACCGTATCGGGCAGCTCGCTGCGCCACAGCGCCGCGCCCAGTGGCCGGGCGATGTCACCCAGTTCGATCAGGTGCGGTTTGATATTCAGGTGCTCGCCCAGCTCGGCGAGAATCGCTTCGATCAAGGTCAGGGTGCGCGAAGGGCGGGTGGTGCCACCAGACAGGGCGACAACGTTCAAGGGGGTGCTCATGGGCAGGTCTCCGGTTCGGGGTGAGCGGGGGACTTTGCTTGAGCAATCGTCGTGCCGAATTGAAAATATCCGTTGGATCAACAGGTTGCGCCATTCATTGGCGCGGCCGGTGTTGCCCTGTAGGCGCCGGTTGTTGATCGGCTGTTGCGCTGCAGACAGTTGGCCCGGTGTTGGCGGCTGTACAGTGAGGAGCGTTATAGCGGATCCTGGGTAGCATGGAAAAAGAATAAGAATTCATATTGTTATACTCTATTTCTTTGTACGGCCGTAGGCCTGGCTGATGCGGTCGATCACCATGGCCAACGCGACGATGGCAAGCCCTGCCTCCACCCCCTGGCCAACGTTGAGCGTCTGGATACCGGCCAGCACATCCTCGCCCAGCCCGCGGGCGCCGATCATCGAGGCCACCACCACCATCGACAGGGCCATCATCACCGACTGGTTGAGCCCGGCCATGATGCTGGGCAGTGCCAGCGGCAAGGCGACCCGCCGCAACCGCTGCCAGCGGCTGGCGCCCAGGCCGTGGGCGGCCTGGAGCAGCGACGGGTCGATCTGGCTCAGGCCCAGTTCGGTCAGGCGCACCAGCGGCGGCAGGGCGTAGATCAAGGTGGCGAACACTGCCGGCACCTTGCCCAGGCCGAACAGCATCAGCACCGGAATCAGGTAAACGAAGGCGGGCAGGGTCTGCATCACGTCCAGCACCGGCATCAGCAGGCGCCGGGCCAGCGGGCGGGTGGCCAGGAGAATGCCCAGCGGCACGCCAATCAACACGCACAGGCCGGTACTGACCAGCACCAGGGCCAGGGTCTGCAGCAGCTTGTCCCACAGCCCGAGCATGCCGATGAAGGCCAGCAGCGCCACCAGCACGGCGCTGCGCAGCAGGCGCCGGCTGGCGTGCCAGGCCAGCAGGCCGACCAACGCCAGCAACAGCCACCAGGGCATCAGGCGCAGCAGGTTCTCCAGGCCCACCAGCAATTGCAGCAACTGCTCGGAAACCGCTCGCAACTGGTCGCCGTAGCGCACGACCAGCCAGTCGACCAGGCGGTTGATGGTGTCGGCGAAAGACAGTTGCAGGGCATCGGGGAAGCCCGCGCTCACAGGCTGGCCTCGACCTTGGCCGCTACTTCGGTGGGCAACCAGGCTTTCCACACCTCGGGGTTGGCGCGCAGGAACGCCTTGGCGGCATCGGCCGGTGGCTGGCGTTTTTCATTCATGTCGGCCAAGGCCTTGTTCAAGGTGGCGATGGGCAGGTCGACTTTCTCGAACACCGCGACCAGCTCCGGGTGGCTGTCGCGAAACGCCTTGGACACGCCAATCGACAGCTTTGCCGGCAGCGATGCGCTGCCCTGCGGGGCGGGGTTCTTGGCATCGGTCAGGGTGGCCCAGGCGGCGGCATTGAACGCCGGTTCCTGCAGGCGTACCAGGTCGTAGCGGCCAATCAGCGGGGTGGGGCTCCAGTAGTAGAACAGCACCGGTTGGCCACGGCGGATGGCCGAGCCGATTTCCGCGTCCAGGGCTGCGCCGGAGCCGCTGCGAAAGTTGCTGTACAAGGTGTCCAGGCCATAGGCCTTGAGCTTCTGGCTATTGACGGTTTCGGAGGTCCAGCCGCTCGGGCTGTTGAGGAAGCGGCCTTTTTCCGGCGCTTCGGGGTCGCGGAATACTTGCGGGTAGCGTTTCAGGTCGTCGACGCTGCGCAGGTCAGGGGCCAGCGGCTTGAGGCCCCGGGCCGGGTCGCCCTTTATCACGTAGGCGGGCACCCACCAGCCTTCCTCGGCATTTTTCACCGTGTCGCCCAGGGCGAACACCTGGCCGGCCTGCTCGGCCTTGACCCAGGCGGGGCTGCGCCCGGCCCATTCTTCGGCGATCACCTGCAGGTCGTTGCGCGCCAGCGCCACTTCCATGCTCACGGTGCTGCCGGGGAGGGTGTCGGTGGGGTAGCCGTAACCGTGCTCGACGATCAGGCGCAGGATTTCCGTGGTCAGGGCGCCGCTTTCCCAGCCGATGGCGCCGAAATGGATGGGGGTGGGTTGTTCGGCCGATGCGGCGCTGTCGGTGCTGGCCAGGCCGAAGGTGAGCATCAGGCCGGCCAGCAGCGCAGGGATTTTCTTCATGGGAGGCCTCGTCGGTTGCCTTGCCTTTAGGGTTGCGGGCAAGTGTAGACGACGAGGCTTTGGCTATTTTTCAGCAGGTTGCGGGGCCTGCGCCTACACGCGGAACTGGTCCATCAGCGCCTGCTGCTGGTTGGCCAGGCTGTTCAGCGACTGGCTGACCCGCGCCGACTCGTTGGCCTGGCCCGACAGCGATTCGGTGACATCGCGAATGGTCGCGACATTGCTGTTGATCTCCTCGGCCACCGCGCTCTGCTCCTCGGCGGCCGAGGCGATTTGCAGGTTCATGTCGGTGATCACGCTCACCGCCTGGCCGATGCGCTGCAGCGCCGTCACTGCCTGGCCTACCTGCTCGACGCCGCCCTGGGCCTGGCGGTGGCTGTGGTCCATGCTGCCCACCACGTCGCGGGTGCCGGTTTGCAGGGCCTCGATCACCTGGCGGGTTTCTTCCACCGACTCCTGGGTGCGCTGGGCCAGGTTGCGTACTTCATCGGCCACCACGGCAAAGCCACGGCCGGCTTCCCCGGCACGGGCCGCTTCGATGGCGGCGTTGAGTGCCAGCAGGTTGGTTTGCTCGGCGATCGAGCGGATCACCTCCAGCACCGAGCCGATCTTCTCGCTGTTCTGCGCCAGGCCTTCGACCTCGGCCATGGCCTGGCTCATGTTGGCGGCCAGGGCATCGATGCTGCTGGTGGTGCGGTCGATCACCGCCAGGCCTTCGCGGGTGGCCTGGTCGGCATCGCGGGCGGCCTGCGCAGCCTGGGCGGCGCTGCGGGCGACGTCCTGGGCGGTGGCGCTCATTTCGTGGGATGCGGTGGCTACCTGGTCGACCTGGCGGTACTGCTGCTCCATGCCGGCGCTGGTTTCGCTGGCGATGGCCGAGGACTGGTCGGCGGTGCCGCGCGCGGCCTGCACCGAGCGCTTCACTTCGGCGATGGTTGGTTGCAGCTTGTCGAGGAAACGGTTGAACCAGCCGGCCAGTTCGCCCAGTTCGTCGCGCTTGTGGTAGGTCAGGCGGCGGGTCAGGTCGCCTTCGCCGCTGGCGATGTCCTTGAGCATCGCCGCCACGCCAAGGATCGGCCGGGTCACGCCACGGGCCATCAACCACACCAGCAGCAGGCCGGCGATGGCCGCCGCCAGGCCCAGGCCCAGTTCCAGCAGGGTGCCGCTGGTGTTGAGTGCGTCCAGTTCCTTTTTCAACGCCTCGGCCGGCCCGGTCAGGGCGCTTTCCGGCACATCCAGCAGCACGCCCCAGGGCTGTGCATCCGGGGTCGGTTGGAACGCCGCGAGCACTTTCAGGCGCGCCTGGTCGTGGAGGATGCTCAGTTTGCCATCGGCCAACTTGCGTACCAGCTCGGCGCCCTTGGCCGGGTCAACCTGGTCGAAGCGCTGGGCCAGCTTGCTGGCGTCGGTGCTGTAACCGGCCAGCAGGCCCGCCGGGCTGAGGATGCCGACCGTGGTGCGGCCTTCGTAGAGGCTGCGGCTGGCGTCCTGGCTCAGGGCCTGCAGGCTGTTGAGGTTGATGTCGATGGACAGGGTGGCGAGGGTTTTGCCGTCGACCTTCAGCGGGAAGACGATGCTGGTCATCAGCACGCGCTGGCCGTCGATGTCATAGAAGTACGGCTCCACCACGCACACCTTGCCGCTTTGGTGCGGGCACACCCACCAGGTGTTGGCCGGCTGGCCGCTGGGGCCGATCTCGGTGTTGGCCAGGTCGTGCTCGGGCAGGGCCATGGCCGTCAGCTGGCCTGCACGGGGCTGCGACCAGTACAGGGCGAAGCGCCCGGTTTCGTTGCTGCCCAGTTCCGCCTTGCCGGCGAACAGGGCGTCCTTGCCGTCCAGGGCGTTGTTTTCGAACACCAGCGACAGGCCCAGCAGGTCGGGGTTGGCCTGCAGGGCGGCGCGTACCTGGCGGGTGAGGTCTTCGCGCAGGTCGAAGGCGTCGAGGAAGCGCTTTTGCGCCTGTTCGCGCAGGAACAGCACCTGGCGGGAGAACCCGGCGCCGTATTGATAGGCGTCCATGAACTGGCGGCGGATGTTCAGGGCCTGCACTTCACCTTGCGACTCGATACGCGCCTGCGCGGCCTGGCTGAGCATCTGCATGCTGCTGGCCTTGACCAGGTCGGAGCTGTGGTCCATGCGGTACAGCGAAAGGCCGACGAGCAGGGTGACGATGCTGGCCAGGCATAGACCAGCGAGCAGGGTGATTTTCCACTGGATGGAAAGTTGTCGCAAAGGCATGGGGGTGGATCCCTTGTTGTAGGCAGGGTTTTTCGGGGGGGCTCTGGGAGGTTTGGCTTTGGCGGTGGGTTGGCCGTGCGATCGAGCGCCGCCCGCGCGGCGCATCGCGAGCTGCGCTCGCTCCTACATCCATGTGCAGGCGTAGCGTCAGCGGCGCTCGATCGCACAACCAACACACCCCCCAAGCCGAACCCCATCACCCCACACCCCTATCGGCCCCAATCCATTTTTCTTTATTCAAACGTTCAATTAAAAATAATTCACCGGCGAAACACGCCGAAATATGGCGTTTTTGACATCCGGCCCCCACTCCGTCACAGTGCGCGCTTTTTTGTCTGCCACCAGGGGAACCCCACACCATGAACGCAGTGATCGCCGCCGTCGGCATCATGCTCATCCTCAGCCTGTCCCGCGTGCACGTGGTCATCGCCCTGATCGTCGGTGCGCTGGTCGGTGGCCTGGTCGGAGGGCTGGGCGTCGAAGGGACGCTCAAGGCATTCAATGGCGGGCTGGGCGGCGGGGCCACGGTGGCGTTGTCCTATGCCCTGCTCGGGGCGTTCGCCGTGGCCATTGCCAAGTCCGGCATGGCCCACGCCCTGGCCGACCGCGCCCTGGGCATGATCGACCGCCAGGGCCACGCCGAGGGCGGCAAGGTCAAATGGCTGTTGATCGGCCTGATGCTGGTGGTGGCAGTGTCCTCGCAGAACCTGCTGCCGATCCACATCGCCTTCATTCCGCTGCTGGTGCCGCCGCTGTTGTACGTGCTGACACGCCTGCGCATCGACCGCCGGCTGATTGCCTGCGTGATCACCTTCGGCCTGATTACCCCGTACATCTTTCTGCCGGTGGGCTTTGGCAACATCTTCCTCAACCAGATTCTCCTGGCCAACGTGGCGCGGGCCGGGGTCGACGTGAGCGGGGTGAATGTCACCCAGGCCATGGCCATTCCCGCCGCTGGCATGTTCGCCGGCCTGCTGCTGGCGGTGTTCGTCAGCTATCGCAAGAAGCGCGACTACGACCTGGCGCGCATCGAACAAGTGGAGCAGGTGAGCGTGCAGTACAACCCGCTGACCCTGGCCGTGGCAGGGCTGGCGGTTGCCGCGGCGTTCATCGTCCAGCTGTGGCTGGACTCGATGATCGTCGGCGCCATGGTGGGCTTCCTGATCTTTTCGTTGTCGGGCATCGTGCGCTGGAGAGACACCGACGACCTGTTCACCGAAGGCATGAAGATGATGGCCATGATCGGCTTCATCATGATTGCCGCTTCAGGCTTTGCCGAGGTGATGAAGGCCACCGGTGAAGTCGGCAGCCTGGTCGAGGCGGCGGCGCAGTGGATCGACCACAGCAAGGGCGTGGGTGCCTTGCTGATGCTGCTGGTGGGCTTGTTGGTGACCATGGGCATCGGTTCGTCGTTCTCGACGGTGCCGATTCTTGCAGCGATTTTCGTGCCGCTGTGCGTGCAGCTGGGCTTCGACCCGCTGGCCACGGTGTGCATCGTCGGCACTGCAGGTGCCTTGGGCGATGCCGGTTCGCCAGCGTCGGATTCGACCCTGGGGCCGACCTCGGGGCTTAACGTGGACGGCCAGCACCACCATATCTGGGACACCGTGCTGCCCACCTTCATCCACTACAACCTGCCGCTGCTGGCGTTCGGCTGGCTGGCGGCGATGACGCTGTAGGGCTCAGCCCTTGTCGGGCGGTGGCGAGATGCGGTTGAGCACGGTGCTGCCGTCCTTGCTGCGGGTCAGGTACACCGGCAGCACCTTGGGCAGGTTGTCCACCAGGCGGGCGACCTCGCGGGTGTTGTAGATGCCACTGATGCGGATGCGCCCGGTATTGGCATCGGCCAGCAGCAGCGGGGCGGCCAGGTAGCGGTTGATTACCGGCAGCGCCTGCTCAAGGCTCAGGTTGTCGAGCACCAGCTTGCCGCTGCGCCAGGCCAGGCTGTTGCCGCTGTCATCGCTTTGCGCCAGTTGCGGCTCGAAGTCACCGGCCTGGTAGCTGGCCTGCATGCCAGGGCCCAGGCGATAGCCGCCGCCGTTGCCGTTGCTGCTGACCAGCACCGAGCCTTCCACCAGGGTGACCTTGACGTGGTCCTGGTACTTCCACACGTTGAACTGGGTGCCGGTGACGCGCGTCTGGCCATGGCCGGCATGCACGATGAACGGGTGGTTGCTGTCGTGGGTGACCTTGAAGAACGCCTCACCCTGCTTGAGGGTGACCTTGCGTTGGTCCTTGAAGTTGAAATAGCTCAGCTCGGTATTGAGGTTGAGCTCGACCGTGCTGCCGTCGCTCAGTTGCACGGTGCGGGTGCGGTCGCTGGCGGCGTAGTGCTCGTAGTGGTTGGGCAGCCAGCCTTGGTCCCAGCCCACCCACCCAGCCAGCGGCAGGGCCAGCAGCGCCAAGGCCGCCGCCGAGGCCAGCGGGCGCCAGTTGCGTTTGCGCAGGCGCGGGCGGGGCGGGGCATTGAACTCGATCACCGTGGCCGTGCGCGGCAGCAGGTCGGCGGTTTGCCAGATTTCCAGCATGGCCTGGTATTCCCCGGCATGCCGCGGGTCGGCCGCCAGCCAGCGGGCGAATGCTTCACGTTCATGCGCGGTGCAATCGTCGGCGTGCAGGCGCATGCACCAATGCGCGGCGGCGTCGGTGATGGCATCGTCTGGGCTGGGATTGAGGCGGTCGTGGTTCATTGCGGCTCCGGGTTTTGCGCATTCTAACCCCGCAAGGGGCTCCCGAGAACCGAGGTAATGGCGAATGACTATCAGTTATCGGTGATTTTCGTCGCTTTCGCAAGGGAATTCCCGCGTTTGAGAACGCTTCGCGGCCACCCGTGTCCCACTGTAGAAGCGGGTGTTCTGGATGAAATTTTTGATAGCTGGCTAATCAAGGCTTTGACATTCACTGCCTAGGCAGTAATATTTTCATACAATTGCCCGAGCAGACCCTTGATGTCCCATTTCACCCCGGAAAACTTCCAGAGCTGCGCCATCGGCATGCTGCTGGGCCGCGCGGCGATCCTCAAGGACCGCATTCTCGATTGGCACCTTGAGCCGGAAGGTGTCACTGCCGCGCAGTTCAAGGTGCTGATCATCGTCACCCAGTACCAGGTGGATACACCGGCTGAACTGTGCCGCTACCTGGGCCTGGACAGCGGTTCGATGACCCGCATGCTCGACCGCCTCGAGCAAAAGGGCCTGATCCTGCGCAACCGCTGCGCCGATGACCGGCGCCAGGTGCGCCTGGCCCTGAGTGCCGATGGCCAGCGGCTGGCCGACCGCCTGCCGGAGATTGGCGCAGCGGCCATGAACGAACTGGTCGGCGTGCTTCAGGCTGACGAGCTGAAAACCCTCGAAGGCCTGCTGGCCAAGGTGCTGCTCAGCGCCGGCGACCCCCTGGCGACGCGCCGTTTCGGCGATCGCTGAACCCTGTTACGCATTTTCCAAGGTATTCCCATGGCCACTCCCGCAGACACCTCAACTCCCTCCGCCGACGCGCCAGCGCCGGGCAAGCGCAAGGCCTTGCTGCTTGGCCTGTTGCTGCTGGTGCTGCTTGCCGGCGCTGGCGCCTGGGCCTGGTACAGCCTGATCGGGCGCTGGCACGAAAGCACCGACGACGCCTACGTCAATGGCAACGTGGTGGAAATTACCCCGCTGGTGACCGGGACCGTCACCAGCATCGGCGCCGACGATGGCGACCTGGTGCATGCTGGCCAGGTGCTGCTGCAGTTCGACCCGGCCGACAGCCAGGTGGCGCTGCAGTCAGCCGAAGCCAAGCTGGCGCGCACCGTGCGCCAGGTGCGCGGGCTGTACAGCAACGTCGACTCGCTCAAGGCGCAGTTGCAAACCCGCCAGGCCGAGCTGCAGAAGGCCCAGCAGAACTACAACCGGCGCAAGGTGCTGGCCGACAGCGGGGCGATTGCCGCCGAGGAAATCTCCCACGCCCGCGATGACCTGACCGTGGCCCAGGCCGCCGTCAACAGTGCCCGCCAGCAACTGAACACCAGCACCGCGCTGGTCGACGACACCGTGGTGTCCTCGCACCCCGAGGTCATGGCGGCCGCCGCCGACCTGCGCCAGGCCTACCTCGACCATGCCCGTACTACCCTGGTGGCGCCAGTCACCGGCTACGTGGCCAAGCGCACCGTGCAGCTCGGCCAGCGCCTGCAGCCGGGCACCGCGACCATGGCGGTGATTCCGCTGGACGAGGTGTGGATCGACGCCAACTTCAAGGAAACCCAGCTGCGCAACATGCGCATCGGCCAACCGGTGGAAATCAACGCCGACCTGTACGGCAGCGAAGTGAAGTACAGCGGCACGGTCGACAGCCTGGGCGCCGGAACCGGCAGCGCCTTCGCCCTGCTGCCGGCGCAGAACGCCACCGGCAACTGGATCAAGATCGTCCAGCGCGTGCCGGTGCGCATCCACCTCAGCCCCGACCAGCTCAAGGACCACCCGCTGCGTATCGGCCTGTCCACCGTGGTCGAAGTCGACCTGCACGACCAGAGCGGCCCGACCCTGGCCCAGCAACCGCCGCAGCAGGCCAGCTACACCACCCAGGTGTACGACCGCCAGCTGGGCGATGCCGATAACCTGATCGCCCGGCTGATCCACGAAAACAGCGCCACCGGCAAGACGGCCGAGCGATGAGCAACAACGCCCCGGCCCAGTTCACGCCGCCGAGCCTGCTGCTGACCACCATCGGCCTGTCGCTGGCAACCTTCATGCAGGTGCTCGACACCACCATCGCCAACGTGGCGCTGCCGACCATTTCCGGCAACTTGGGGGTGAGTTACGAGCAGGGCACCTGGGTGATTACCTCGTTCGCGGTGAGCAACGCCATTGCCTTGCCGTTGACCGGCTGGCTGAGCCGGCGCTTTGGCGAGGTGAAGCTGTTCATCTGGGCCACGCTGCTGTTCGTGCTGGCCTCATTCCTGTGCGGTATCGCCCAGTCGATGCCGGAACTGGTGGGCTTTCGCGTGCTGCAGGGGGTGGTGGCCGGGCCGCTGTACCCAATGACCCAGACCTTGCTGATTGCCGTGTACCCGCCGGCGAAACGGGGGATGGCCTTGGCGCTGCTGGCGATGGTCACGGTGGTGGCGCCGATTGCAGGGCCGATCCTGGGAGGCTGGATCACCGACAGCTACAGCTGGCCGTGGATCTTCTTCATCAACGTGCCGATCGGCCTGTTCGCCGCTGCCGTGGTGCGCCAGCAGATGCGCACGCGCCCGGTGGTGACCAGCCGCCAGCCGATGGACTACATCGGCCTGCTGACGTTGATCGTGGGCGTGGGGGCATTGCAGGTGGTGTTGGACAAGGGCAACGACCTGGACTGGTTCGAGTCGTCGTTCATCATTGTCGGCAGCCTGATTTCGGTGGTGTTCCTGGCGATCTTCATCATCTGGGAACTGACCGACCGCCACCCGGTGGTCAATCTGCGCCTGTTCGTGCACCGCAACTTTCGCGTCGGCACCATCGTGCTGGTCGGCGGCTATGCGGGCTTTTTCGGCATCAACCTGATCCTGCCACAGTGGCTGCAGACGCAGATGGGCTACACCGCCACCTGGGCGGGCCTGGCGGTGGCGCCGATCGGCTTGCTGCCGGTAATCATGTCGCCGTTCGTGGGCAAGTACGCGCACCGCTTCGACCTGCGCGTGCTGGCTGGGCTGGCGTTTCTGGCCATTGGCAGCAGCTGCTTCATGCGCGCCGGGTTCACCAGCGAGGTGGACTTCCAGCACATTGCCCTGGTGCAGTTGTTCATGGGGATTGGCGTGGCGCTGTTCTTCATGCCGACATTGAGCATCCTGCTGTCGGACCTGCCGCCGCACCAGATCGCCGATGGTTCGGGGCTGGCGACGTTCCTGCGCACCTTGGGCGGCAGTTTTGCTGCTTCCCTGACGACCTGGATCTGGATTCGCCGGGCGGACCAGCACCATGCCTACCTGAGCGAGCACATCAGCCAGTTCGACCCGGCCACGCGGCACACCCTGGAACAGCTGGGCGGGGCCAGTGCGCAGAACTATGCGCAGCTTGAGCAGATCGTCAACGCCCAGGCGTACATGATGTCGACGGTGGATTACTTCACACTGATGACCTGGGTGTTCGCCGGGTTGATCCTGCTGGTGTGGCTGGCCAAACCGCCGTTCACGGCCAAGGCCGGCCCGGCGTCGTCCGGCCATTGACGACACCTCCCGCCACAATTCCCGGTAGGAGCGAGCGCAGCTCGCGATGGGGCGCGCAGCGGCCCCAGGGTTTCAGCCTCGCGGCTCATAGTGCTGGGGCTGCTTTGCAGCCCATCGCGAGCTGCGCTCGCTCCTACAGGGAACTGCGCGGCGCCAGAACACCTTGCCCCACCCCATGGCAATCGCCTATCGTCGCTGCTCCCTCCCCAAACGATTGGCCGTTTCATGCACAAAGTCATCGTCATCACCGGCGCCAGCCGTGGCATTGGCGCCGCCACCGCATTGCAGGCCGCCCGCGAAGGCTACCGCATCTGCATCAACTACCACGCCGACGACCAGGCCGCCGGGCACATCCTTGAGCAGGTTCGCGCCCTGGGCGCCGAAGCGATCGCCGTACGTGCCGATGCCAGCGTCGAAGACGAAGTCGTGCAACTGTTTCACCGCGTCGACCAGGAACTTGGCCCGGTCACTGCGCTGGTCAATAACGCGGGCACCATCGGCCAGCAGAGCCGTGTCGAGGACATGTCCGAGTTCCGCCTGCTCAAGGTGATGAAGACCAACGTCGTCGGCCCGATGCTGTGCGCCAAGCACGCCTTGCGGCGCATGGCCCGCCGCCATGGCGGCCAGGGTGGGGCCATCGTCAACGTGTCGTCGGTCGCTGCGCGCCTGGGTTCACCCAACGAATACGTCGACTACGCCGCCTCAAAAGGCGCGCTCGACACCTTCACCCTTGGCCTGGCCAAGGAAGTGGCGGGCGAGGGCGTGCGGGTCAACGGCGTGCGGCCCGGCTACATTCATACCGGTTTCCACGCCCTCTCTGGCGACCCCGAGCGGGTGGCCAAGCTTGAGCCAGGCCTGCCCATGGGCCGTGGCGGGCGGGCAGAAGAGGTGGCCGAGGCGATCCTGTGGCTGCTGTCGGACAAGGCCTCCTATTCCACCGGCAGTTTCCTCGACCTCGGCGGCGGGCGCTGAGCGCGGGCGCTCAGGGCTGTTCGTCTTCCAGCAACTGGCGCACGCACTCGGCCAAGGCCTCAAGTTCGAAAGGCTTGGTCAGCACCCGGGTGCCCTGCAGCAACTGGCCGTCGCTGAGCGCCGCGCTGGCATCGTAGCCGGTGACGAACAGCACCTTCAGCGCTGGGTAGCGTAGCCGGCAGCGCTCGGCCAACTGGCGGCCGTTTAGGCCACCGGGCAAGCCGATGTCGCTTAGCAACAGGTCGGGGCGCGCATGCTGCTCAAGGTAAGCCAGTGCATCGGGCCCGTTGGCGAAGGCCACCACCTGGTAGCCCAGTTCCTCCAGCACCTCGCCCACCACCAGGCGCAAGCCGGCCTGGTCCTCCACCAGCAGGATGCGTTGCCCGGCCCGGGCGCTGCGTTCCAGTGCCGGGTAGCTGGCGGGAGCGGCCGGGGCAGCGGGCTGCTGGTGATGGCGCGGCAGGTACAGCTCTACCCGAGTGCCTTGGCCGGGGGCTGACAGCAGCCGCACGTGCCCGCCCGACTGGCGCACGAACCCGTAGGTCATCGACAGCCCCAGGCCCGTACCCTGGCCCATCGGCTTGGTCGAGAAGAACGGGTCGAAGGCGCGCGTCATCACCTCATCGCTCATGCCGCAGCCGTTGTCCTTGACCACCAGGCACACATAGTCGCCGGCCGGCAGTTGCAGCGTTCGCGCCTGTTCGCTGCCCAGTACCGCGTTGTAGCCCTGGATATCGATCACGCCCCCCTCAGGCTGGGCATCACGGGCATTGATGCACAGGTTGAGCAGCGCGCTTTCCAGTTGCGGCGGGTCGATGAAGGTGGGCCACAGCGGCGTGGGGAAGTGGCTGTGCAGGGTGATCGACTGGCCGATGGTGCTGCGCAGCAACTCCTCCATGCCCTGCACCAGCTCGGCCACCTGGGTGGGCTGGGGTTGCAGGGTTTGCTGGCGAGAGAATGAAAGCAACCGGTGCACCAGCGACGAGGCACGCTGCGCCGAGCTGCTGGACAGGTCGAGCAGCGATTCGAGGCCCTCGTAGCGCTGTTGCAGCAGGCGCTGGCGCATCAGCTGCTGGGCGTTGAGGATGCTGCCGAGCAGGTTGTTGAAATCATGGGCGATGCCGCCACTGAGCAGGCCCACCGCTTCCATTTTCTGCGCCTGGCGCAACGCCTGCTCGGCGGTGGCCAGGCGCTCTTGCTCGCGCACCCGCTCGCTGATGTCGTAGGCGAACAGGTAGGCGCCCAGCGGTGTGCCGTCGTGGTCGAGCAGGGTATTGAAGCGCAGTTCGTAGTGGCGATTGCCAAAGGCGCCGATCTCGGTGAAGTGCTCGCCAGCCAGGGCTCGCCGCCACAGGGGCAGGACCTGTTGGCAGTCCTTGGGGAAATCGTCGAGCAGCAGGGGCAGGCTGTCGCCTACTTCCGGTGTTCTGCCGTACAGGGTGTGGAAGTCGTCCTTGGCCTGGCGGTTGATTGCCAGCCAGCGCATCTGCGGGTCGAGTGCATGCACGTTGACCACGCTGTGCTCGACCATTTCGGCGAACAAGCGCCGTTCGGCCAGGGCGGTGCTCACGCGCTGCTCAAGTTCGGTATTGAGTTGCTGCAGTGCTCGCTCGGCGTTGCGCCGCTCGGTCACGTCCTTGAACAGTACCGCCACCTGGCGGCGCTGCGCCGGCTCGATGCGGAAGGTGGTGATCTCCAGGATATGGCCGGTGGCGACCAGTTCCTGCTCGAACTGCAACGGCTCGCCGGTGCGCAGCACACTGCCGTAGCGCGCCACCCAGTCATCCGCCTCATCGGGCACCATCTCGCGCAGCTTCTGGCCGACCACATCGGGAATCCCGGCGTGCTTGGCGTAGGCCGCATTGGCCAGCACGTGCACGTAGTCGCTGAGCGGGCCGTGGGGGCCATCGAAGAATTCGATGATGCAAAACCCTTCGTCCATGGTATCGAACAGAAAACGGTACACATCGTTACCCAGCGCGTGCTGGTGGGCCAGCGTCGTCTCGAGTTCGCCCACGCGCTGTTGCAGCGCGGCGATCTGTTGGTGCAGACGAGGCAGTTCGCGGTGAGGCATTGGGCTATCCGGCTTGAGGCAGTGAGCAACTTTAGCGTGAGCGTCCCGGCCACGGCCAGTGCGATAGCCAGGCCCGAGCCGCGTTCATCAGGGTTGCAGCATCTGCGCCACCCGGTCGGTCAGTGCCGACAGTTCGAATGGCTTGGTCAATAGGGTGGCATTGCCCAGCGGTTGGCCGCCGCTCAAGGCGGCGCGCTCGTCGTAGCCGGTGACGAACAACACCCTCAGCCCTGGAAACAGGGCCTGGCTGCGCTCGGCAACCTGCACGCCGGTAAGCCCATCGGGCAGGCCGATATCGCTGATCAGCAGGTCTGGGGGCGCGTTTTTGGCGAGAAAGGCAAGTGCCGCCGGGCCTGACTCGAATGCCTCCACCCGGTGCCCCTGGTCTTCGAGGGCTTCGCACATCACCAGGCGCAACGAGGCCTGGTCCTCGACCAGCACGATGTGGCGCGTGCCTGTGTAGGTGCTGACCGGCTTGGCCACAGGCTTGGGTGGCGCAGGCGGCATGGCGGGCGCCAGGTGGCGGGGCAGGAACAGCTCGACGTGGGTGCCCTCGCCGGGGCTGGAGGTGATGCGCAGCTGGCCACCGGACTGGCAGACAAAGCCGTAGACCATCGACAGCCCAAGGCCGGTGCCTTGGCCGATGGGCTTGGTGGTGAAGAAGGGGTCCAGCGCACGGGCCAGCACCTCGGGGGGCATGCCCTGGCCATCGTCCTTGACGCCCAGGCGGATATAATCACCCGGCGGCAGGCACAGGGCCTGGGCCTGTTCTGGGTCCAGGTTGACGTTGTTGCCATGCACCGTGAGCGTGCCGCCGTCGGGCATCGCATCGCGCGCATTGATGCACAGGTTGAGTATGGCGCTTTCCAATTGCGGCGGGTCGATGAAGGTGGGCCACAACCATTCGGTAAACTCAGTGTGCAAGGCAATCGCCGGGCCGATGCTGCCACGCACCAGCGCTTCCATGCTGCGCAGCAGCGAGCAGACCTCGGTGGGGTAGGGTTGCAACGCTTGCTGGCGTGAGTAGGCCAGCAGGCGCTGTACCACTGAAGAGGCGCGCAGGGCCGAGCCGTTTGCCACTTCCAGCAACTGTGGGAGTTGCTCGAGCCGGCCCTGTTGCAAGCGCTGCTGCATGAGCTCCTGGGCGCCGAGTATGCCCCCGAGCAGGTTGTTGAAGTCGTGGGCAACGCCGCCGCTGAGCTGCCCCACGGCTTCCATTTTCTGCGACTGGCGCAGGGCTTGCTCGGCAATGTGCAGGCGTTCCTCGGCGGCCACCCGGTCGCTGATGTCGTAGGCGAACAGGTAGGCACCGGCCATGCTGCCATCGCTGGCGCGGAAACTGTTGAAGCGCAACTCGTAATGACGCTTGCCGGCGCCCTCACCGAACACGTCGCTGATGATGAACTGCTCGCCAGCCAGGGCGCGTTCCCACAGGGGCATGATCAAGTCGCGGTCGCGGGGGTTGGACACCATCAGCGCGGGCATGTAGTCGCCAATGGCGGGGGTGATGCCGTACAGGTGGCAGAAGTCCAGCTTGGCCTGGCGGTTGATCGCCAGCCAATGGAAGCCGCTGTCGATCATGTGCACGTTGGCAGCGCTGTGATCGACCAGTTCGGCAAACCAGCGGCGCTCGGTCATGGCCTGGCTGACCCGCTGTTCCAGGGCCAGGTTGGTGCGCTGCAGTTCGCGCTCGTTGTCGCGCCGGGCGGTGACATCCTTGAACAGCACGGCCACCTGGCGCCGCTGTGCAGGCTCTATGCGAAAGCTGGTCACCGACAGCACGTGGCCGGTGGCGACCAGCTCCTGCTCGAATTGCAGCGGCTGGCCGGTGCGCAGCACTTCGGCATAGCGGCTGACCCAGGCATCGGCCTCCTCGGGCACCACCTCGCGCACCTTCTGCCCTATCAAGCGGGCAATGCCGGTGTGTTTGCTGCAGGCCGCGTTGACCAGCACATGCACATAGTCGCTGAGTGGGCCTTGCGGGCCGTCGAGGAATTCGATGATGCAGCAGCCTTGGTCCATGGTGTCGAACAGAAACTGGTAAACACTGGGGTCGTGCTCCTGGTTGCACGCCAGGCGCAGTTTCAATTGCGCATTGATGTGCTGCAGGTCATCGATCTGCTGCTGCAAGGCAACCAGCTCGCAAGAAGGCATGTTGACGTCCAACGGTTAGGCGAATGATCCAGGCGCAACCGGCGCTGGGCTTGTGATGTACCGAAGGTCGGGGGCTAGGGCAGGTTCTTCTCCAGTAGCAGTTCGATGCGCTGTTTCAGTGTAGCCAGCTCGAAAGGCTTGAACAGGATGTCGTCCAGGCTCGACGAAGCGGCCCGGGCCATGGCTGAGGCAGGGCTGTAGCCGCTGATGAACAGCGTTGGCAAACCGCTGAACAGCCGCCGGAACTCGGCGGCCACCTGGTGGCCATCGAGGCGCCCGGGCAGGCCGATGTCGGTGATCAGCAGGTCGGGCTGCAGCCCTGCGTGCAGCGCCGCAAGCGCCTGGTGGCCATCGGCGAAGTCGTGTACTTCATGGCCGCAATCCTCCAGCACGTCGCAGATGATCTGGCGCAGTACGTCCTGGTCTTCCACCAGCACCGTGCGCAGGTTCGCCATGGGCCTTGGCTTGGCACTGGCTTGGGCTGGGCATGGCAGCTGCGCAGGCGCGTCAGCGCTGTGCCTGGGCAGGTACAGGTCGACCTCGGTGCCTTTGCCGCAGGCACTGTTGATGTGCAACTGCCCGCCTGACTGGCGCATGAACCCGTACACCATCGAAAGCCCCAGGCCAGAGCCCTGGCCCAGTGCCTTGGTGGAAAAGAACGGGTCCACGGCGCGCTGGGCGATTTCGCGGGTCATGCCGACACCGTTGTCGCGCACCTGGATATGCAGGTAGTCGCCCGGTTCCATGTCCAGGCTGCGCGCAAGCTCTGGGTTGATGGTGAGGTTGCTGCTGGCGATGCGCAGCAGGCCGCCCGAGGGCATGGCGTCACGGGCATTCAGGCTGAGGTTGAGCAAGGCGCTTTCCAGCTGCGGCGGGTCGACCAGGATCAACCACTGGCCCGGCAGGGTTTCGTTGACGAACTCGATGCTGCTGTCGATCGAGCTGTTGATCAGGTCGCGCATGCCGGACACCAGCGGGTGCACATCGACGGCCTGGGGCTTCAGGGTTTGCTGGCGCGAGAAGGCCAGCAGCCGCTGCACCAGCGAGGCGGCGCGCTGGGCGCTGTGGCGGGCGACACCGATCAGGCGCGCGGTTTCCTCGTGGCGCTGCTGGTCCTGGCGTTGTTCGGCCATCTCCAGTGCCGCCATGATGCTGCCCAGCAGGTTGTTGAAGTCGTGGGCGATACCGCCGGTCAACTGGCCGACCGCTTCCATCTTTTGCGACTGGCGCAGGGCCTGTTCGGTTTCGCGCAGGCGCTCCTGTTCCCTGACCCGTTCGGTGATGTCGTAGGCGAACAGGTAACCGCCCTGGATGCACTGCTGGGCGTCGCGCAACGGGTTGTAGAGGATTTCGTAGTGGTGCATTTCGTTTTCTGGGCCGAAGGCCAGGGTTTCGGTGAAGGCCTCGCCGGCCAGCAAGCGCGGCCACACCGGTTCCAGCCGGCTCATGAGGTCGGGATAGCGGGCCAGGAATTGCGGAATGAAGTCGCCCACCTGGGGCGCGAACCCACGCAGGCGCTTGAAGGTTTCCTGGGCCGTGCGGTTGATGGCCAGCAGGCGCAGGCTACGGTCGGCGGCGAATACATTGGCCAGGCTATGGTCGACCAGCTCACCCAGCAGCTTGCTGTTGGCCTGGGCCTGGTCAACCCGTTGGCTCAGTTCCTCGTTGCGCTCCAGCAGGCGGTCGCGTTCGGGTTGCCCTTGCCGCAGGGCAGTGAAGTGGATGGCAATGCGGTTGAGCTGCGCCGGCTCCAACCGATGCACTGACAGGTTGAGCTGGCGGTTGGTCGCCTGCAGGCATTTCTCGAAGCTGACCGAGCGCCCCGTGCGCGCCACCTCGGCGAAATACGCCAGCCACCCGTCCACTTCGTCGGGAATCACCTCGCGTGCCGTCTGGCCCATTTTCTTCGGGTGGGCGGTGTGGTGCAGGCAGGCGCCGTTGGTCAACAGATAGCGGTAATCGTGAAATTGACCCTGGGCATTCTTGATCAGTTCGACCACGCAGAAGCCTTCCTCCATGCGCGCCGACAGCAGCTCGAAGCAGGTGGCCTTCAAGCGCTGTTCCTCTAGCTGCTCCTGGAGTTCGGCTATCCGTTGGCGCAGGCTGAGCTCATGGGCAGATGGGGCATCTGATGGCATGACAAGGGCTCGGGTCTAACTCGAAATAACTATAGAAAGCCACCCGGGGAACTGCCATCAGAAGGAGCGAACAATTTTGCCGAGGATTTCCATGGCGTTATCGGCGCCGGCATGCCAGGGCGTGCCGTAGTTCAGGCGTAGGCAGTTGCCGAAGCGACGGGTGGGCGAGAAGATCGGCCCGGGGGCGATGCTGATGCCTTGGGCCAGGGCCATGTGGAACAGTTTCAGGGTATCCATCTGTTCGGGCAGCTCCAGCCACAGGAAATAGCCACCACTGGGCTGGCTGACCCGGGTCTGTGCGGGAAAATGCCGGGCGATGGCGGCGAGCATGTTGGCCTGCTGGCCTTCCAGGGCATAGCGCAGCTTGCGCAGGTGGCGGTCATAGCCACCGTGTTGCAGGTAGTCGGCGATGGCCGCCTGGGCGGGCATCGAGGCGCACAGCGAAGTCATCAGCTTGAGCCGTTCTATTTTCTGCGCGAAGCGCCCGGCGGCCACCCAGCCGATGCGGTAGCCGGGGGCCAGGCTTTTGGCGAAGGAGCCGCAGTGCATCACCAGGCCCTGGGTATCGAAGGCCTTGGCCGGCTTGGGCGCTTGCTGTGCGTAGTACAGTTCGGCGTAGACATCGTCTTCGATCAGCGGCACCTGGTGGCGGCGCAGCAACTCGACCAGTGCCTGCTTTTTCGCCTCGGGCATGCTTGCGCCCACCGGGTTCTGGAAGTTGGTCATGCACCACACAGCCTTGACCGGGTGCTTGTCCAGGGTTTGCGCGAGTACCGCCAGGTCCATGCCTTCACGTGGGTGTACCGGGATTTCCACCGCCTTGAGCTTGAGCCGTTCCAGCACCTGCAGGCAGGCATAGAAGGCCGGCGCCTCGATGGCCACCAGGTCGCCGGGTTCGGTCACGGCCTGCAGGCACAGGTTCAGGGCCTCCAGCGCACCATTGGTAATCAGCAGCTCCTCCATCGGCAGCATCAGCCCGCCCACCATGTAGCGCAGGGCAATTTGCCGGCGCAGCTGGGGGTTGCCCGGCGACAGGTCGGTGACCACCATGCGCGGGTCCATGGCCCGGCTGGCGCTGGCCAGCGAGCGTGAAAGGCGCTGCAGCGGGAACAGCTCGGGGCTGGGGAAGGCCGAGCCGAACGGCACGGTGTTCGGGTCCTTCATCGAGTCGAGGATGGAAAACACCAGGGCACTGACATCCACCTCGGTCGATTCGCTCAGGGGCGCCAGCGTCTGCGGCTCGCTGAACGGGCGTGGCGCGTGGGCATTGACGAAATAGCCCGAGCGCGGCCGGGCGCGAATCAGGCCGCGGCGCTCCAGCAGGTAATACGCCTGGAACACCGTGGACGGGCTTACCCCATGGGTTTGGCTGGCATAGCGCACCGAAGGCACGCGCTGGCCAGGGCCGAGCACCCCGGAGCGGATCAGTTCGGCAATGTCGTCGGCAAAGCGTTCGTAGCGTTTCATGGGGGCTCGGCAGGCAAGGTGATCGGGCAGTGTAAGGGATCAGCGCTGGGTCGGCGCCACGAAGCGGCTACGCGCCACGCTGTGGATCGCCGGCTGGTCGCGGTCCTGAATCTCGAAGGCCAGTTCGCGCGAAGCGTTGCTGGCACGTTCGGCGAGTATCGCCACCGATACCGGCCACTCGGCCATTTCGCCGGCGGCAATGACCCGCTCGGTATCGCCCTGCAGGGCGAAGCCCTCGGCATCGAGCAGGCGCAGGCGGTAGCGCTGGGTGGCATTGGTCTTGTTGATGACCTTGAGCAGGTAGATGTTCTCGATCTGGCCCTGAGCGTTTTCGCGGAACAGGCCCCGGTCCTTGAGCACGTCCAGCGACACCATGGGGCGCAGTTGCAGGGCCAGCACCAGTGCCACGCCCATTACCAGCAGCGCGATGGCATAGCCGACCAGGCGCGGGCGCAGCCAGTGCTGGGCGCCACCCTGCAGGCTGTGCTCGGACTTGTAGCCGATCAGGCCGCGGGCATAGCCCATCTTGTCCATCACGTTGTCGCAGGCGTCGATGCAGGCGGCGCAGCCGATGCAGGCCATTTGCAGGCCATCGCGGATGTCGATGCCGGTCGGGCACACCTGCACGCACAGGCTGCAGTCCACGCAGTCGCCCAGGCCCTGGGCGCGCGGGTCGCTGCCTTTGCGGCGGGCACCGCGCGCCTCGCCACGGCGGGGGTCGTAGGCCACGGCCAGGGTGTGCTGGTCGAACATCACGCTCTGGAAGCGCGCATAGGGGCACATGTGCAGGCACACCGCCTCGCGCAACAGGCCTGCATTGATATAGGTCGCGGCAGTGAAGAACAGCACCCAGAACAGCGCCACGCCACCGAGTTGCAGGCTGAGCAGTTCCTGCGCCAGGGGTCGGATGGGGGTGAAGTAACCGACGAAGGTCAACCCGGTGGCCAGGCCGATCAGCAGCCACAGGCCATGCTTGAGCGTGCGCCGGGCCAGCTTGTTCAGGCTCCAGGGGCCGCTGGCGAGCTTGATGCGCTGGTTGCGGTCACCTTCGGTGACCTTTTCGCACCACATGAACAGCCAGGTCCAGGTGCTTTGCGGGCAGCTGTAGCCGCACCACACCCTGCCGGCGTAGACGGTGATGGCGAACAGGCCGAAGGCGCAGATGATCAGCAGCGCCGACAGCAGGATGAAGTCCTGCGGCCAGAAGGTGGCGGCGAAGATATGGAATTTGCTGTTGGCCAGGTCCCACAGCACGGCCTGGCGGCCATTCCAGTCGAGCCAGGCGGTGCCGAAGAACAGTGCGAACAAGGCGCCGGCGAAGGTGATGCGCAGCGAACGGTACAGGCCGGTGAAGCTGCGGGTGTGAATGCCGGGGGTGGCAATCTGAAGGGCATGGATTCTGTCGGTCATGGTGTCGGTGCTCTGCTGGCCTCGATCAGGCAGCTGCACTATGGCCTGCGTGCTGTTTTCAGCACAGGCTCAGGTTGGCCGATAAAAACCGTATCAGATTACCGCCGACAGCCCTGCAGGCCTCAGATCACCGAGCCCGGCGTGCTGGCCTTCAGGTGCCTGCGGCTATCTACCGCACCGATCACGGTCAGGGCATCGGCCTCTGCTTCGGTGATCGGGAAGCGCTCGCCGGCCAGAATGGCCACGGACATGCGCAGGTGTTCGTCGGTGACGATCTCGACTTCCCGGCCATTGCCCTCGATGCGCAAGGTATCGCCGATAAGGGTGCAGTGGCCGGTGGATTCTTCGACTTCGATGGGCATGGTGGTGTCCTCCGTGGGGTTAATGGTTGTGACCACGGGGGCGAGAAGGTTGCTGCATCGGGGGCACTCTGCGGGGTGTGCAGGGGTCAATGGTTTAGGTGCCTGTGCCGGCCTCTTCGCGGGGCAAGCCCGCTCCTACACCCTGTTGTAGGAGCGGGCTTGCCCCGCGAAGAGGCCGGCACAGGCTAAAACACGCCTCCAAGGAAACCACGCGATGGACGTCATCTGGCAAGCCATCCAGGCCGAGTTCGCCGACATCACCGACACCCGCGAGGTCGTGCAGATTCTCGTACGCCTGGTGATGGCCGCCGTACTTGGGGCGGTGCTCGGCTTCGAGCGCGAGCACAAGGGTAAATCCGCCGGTGTGCGCACGCATATGCTGGTGTCGCTGGGCGCCGCGCTGTTCGTGTTGGCCCCAAGCATGGCCGGCGCCGATGAGCAGGCGCTGAGCCGAGTGATCCAAGGGATCGTCGCCGGTATCGGTTTTCTCGGTGCAGGCACCATCCTCAAGGGCAATGGCCAGGACACCAGCCATGTCAAAGGCCTGACCACGGCGGCGGGGTTATGGATGACCGCGGCCATCGGCACGGCGGCAGGCATGGGGCGTGAGGCCACGGCGTTGATCAGCACGGTGTTGGCGTTGTTGGTGTTGGGTACGATGCCGCTGCTGGTGGACAGGGTAGAGGGGCAGAGCGAGGAGAAGCGCAAGGAGGAGGAGGGCAGGAAGCACTGAGGGGAGCCGAAGCTCCCCCCAAAGCGTTGTTGCCTGCTCTTTTTTTATTATTGAGGCCGGCCTTTTGTTGTTTTTGTAGGCTTGCCTTGATGTCACGTGCGACCCCCATTCGGGGTCAAGAGCAAACGTATTTTTTTGAGCGCTGACCTGCTTTCACCCTGTGGGTCCGAACCTGACTGCCGCTACCTTGAGGTAGTTTTATTGTTCTGTGCCAGATCGCGGGGCGAACCCCTGAAAAGCTTGTCGACTCCAAAAAAATCTGCTTGCTGCGCCTCTGCCGTGTTGTTCTTGTTATGTCAGAGCCGTTACATGTTGTTTTTATTGGGTGTCACGTTTTTCTTGTTGTTGTACCAAAGATATAGCAGGTGCCGTGCCAACTTTTGAAAATCCTTTAAAATCAATTGATTGAGAGAAAACGACAAAACCTATGGGCCTGAAATTCTGTCGATTTGTTTCCCTGTTACCCGATTTTTTCTCGGGATGTGTGGGGGCGGTAACACTCACCCACACTCATGTGACACCCGAATGAAATTCAGTGTGCGCTGCGCGCACGTGCCACCCGCGAGCCATTGGCCCGCCCCAGCACGCTGCTGATGCGTTGCCCGGCGGCGATTAGCCGATCAAGGTCGATACCGGTCTCGATACCCAGCCCCTGCAGCAGGTACAGCACGTCCTCGGTGGCAATGTTGCCGGTAGCGCCCTTGGCGTAGGGGCAGCCGCCCAGCCCTGCCACCGAGCTGTCGAACACGCTGATGCCTTCAAGCAGGCTGGCATACACATTGGCCAGGGCCTGGCCATAGGTGTCGTGGAAGTGCCCGGCCAGCTGCTGGCGCGGCACCACGGCCGCTACCACCTCGAACAGCCGGCGGGTGTTGCCGGCGGTGCCGGTGCCGATGGTGTCGCCCAGCGACACCTCATAGCAGCCCATTTCATGCAGGGCCTTGGCCACCGGTGCTACCTGCTCGGCGCGCACCTCGCCCTCGTAGGGGCAGCCCAGCACGCAGGACACATAGCCGCGCACTCGCACGCCGTGGCTACGGGCGGCCTGCAGAATGGGCTCGAAGCGCTGCAGGCTTTCGCTGATCGAGCAGTTGATGTTGCGCTGGGAGAACGCCTCGGAGGCCGCCGCGAACACCGCCACTTCCTTCACCCCGGCGGCCACGGCGTCTTCGAAGCCGCGCAGGTTGGGGGCCAGTGCGGCATAGGTAACACCTTCGCGCTGACGGATGCCGGCGAACACCTCGGCCGAGCCTGCCATTTGCGGCACCCATTTGGGCGAAACGAAGCTGCCGACTTCGATGTAGCCAAGCCCGGCGTCGGTCAGGTCGTCGACCAGGCGCACTTTGTCGGCAACGCTGATGGGCTGGGCTTCGTTCTGCAGGCCGTCGCGGGGGCCGACTTCGACCAGGCGAACGTGGGTGGGCATGGGCATGGGCATGGTGGGGATCCTGTCAGCGGTTGTCTTTGTTGTTCAGGGTGGCGGCCAGGGCCTGTTCGCAGCGTTCCTGGGCGGTGTCCAGTTCCAGTTGCATCTGGTGAATGTCGAGCATTTGCTGTTCCAGCTGGGCGCGGCGCTCGGCGATTTTCGCCAGCATGCTGTTGAGCTGCTTGAGGTTGCCGCTGGTGGGGTCGTACAGCTCGATCAGTTCGCGGCACTCGGCCAGGGAGAAACCGATGCGCTTGCCCCGCAGGATAAGCTTGAGGCTAACCTTGTCGCGGGCCGAATAGATGCGCTCCAGGCCACGGCGCTCCGGGCTCAGCAGGCCTTGTTCCTCGTAGAAGCGGATGGCGCGGGTGGTGATGTCCAGCTCGCGGGAGAGGTCGGAGATGCTGTAGGTCTGGCTGCTCATGCGTGGGCTCGGGGTGGTGGATGGGGGTATCCTGAAGCCAGGTTTACGTATACGTCAAGCAGGCATATGACCAAGGCCCCTGTAGGAGCGGGCTTGCCCCGCGAACACCGGCGAAGCCGGTGCCATCCACCGCGGCGCTTGCTTCGCGGGTCAAGCCCGCTCCTACAAAATGATGTTCCACGCCTCATTCAGGCTGCACCGACCGCCGGTAGGCATTGGGCGTCTGCCCACTCAACCGCTTGAAGAACCGAGCAAAGTAGGTCGGGTCGCTAAAACCCAGGCTGTCCGACAGCTGGCCGATACTCATGCGCGTGTACACCAGGCTGCGCCGCGCCTCCAGCAGCAAGCGCTGGTGAATCACCTGCAGCGCGCTTTGCCCGCTCAGGGCCCGGCACAGCTGGTTGAGCTGCAGGCTGGGAATATTCAGGCGTGTGGCAAAGTCCTCCACCGACAGGTGCTCGCGGTAGTGCGCCTCCACCAGCCGCAGGTACCGCCCCAGCAGCTGGCGATCGCGTTCGTCCCGGTTGCGTGGGGTTTGCCCCAGCTGTTGCCGGCGGTTGATCCACACCATCAGCGCCGTCACCAACGCTTCGAGCAGCGGTGCCCGCCCCGGCGCGCTGCCCTGGTATTCCTGCTGCAAGGTGTCGATCAGGCCACGCAGGTGCACACGGTCCTTGCCCAGCGGGTAGCACGCCGCCTTCGCCAACACCCCCAGCGGTGCCCCCAGGCGCTGCTCCAGCTCTGCCACCAGGGCCGGGCCAAAGGTCAGCACATGGCCCTGGATATCGGCGCTGAAGCAAAAGCCATGCACGGTCAAGGGCGGCACCACCTGAATCGCCGCTTCGGTGATGGTGCTGCGCACCCCTTCGACCTCCACCTGGGCCTGGCCACGTTGCACGTACAACAGCTGGAACAACTCGGCATGCTGGTGCGGCTTGATCTCCCAGTGGTGCAGGCGGCTGCGCGCCGGGATCGATTCGCAGTGCAGCAAGTCGGTGCCGGGCCAGTGCTGGTTTTCGCCGTACAACTGGAACAGCGGGACGCCGGGGAGGGTGGATTTCATGCCGTGAACACCTGTCCGTTAATCGAACGTTTTTTGTAAAAGTGCAGTTTTTGTATGGGATAGCACAGTTAATTGGCCGTTATTGCCAGTAAAAATGCAAGGGCTAACCCCAAAAACAGAGACAAGAACAATGAACACTCAGGTTGCAATCATCGGCGCAGGTCCGTCTGGCCTGCTGCTCGGCCAACTGCTGCACAAGGCTGGCATCGACACGGTCATCCTCGAACGCCAGTCCCCCGATTATGTGCTCGGGCGCATCCGCGCCGGGGTGCTCGAACAGGGCACCGTCGACCTGTTGCGCGAGGCCGGCGTGGGCGAGCGCATGGACCGCGAAGGCCTGGTACATGAAGGCGTCGAGCTGTTGGTAGGCGGGCGCCGCCAGCGCCTGGACCTCAAAGCCCTGACCGGCGGCAAGACGGTCATGGTCTATGGCCAGACCGAAGTCACCCGTGACCTGATGCAGGCCCGCGAGGCCAACGGCGCGCCGATCATCTATTGCGCCAGCGACGTGCAGCTCCATGAGCTCAAGGGCGAGCGCCCCTACGTGACCTTCGAGAAGGACGGCCAGGTCCAGCGCCTGGACTGCGACTACATCGCAGGCTGCGATGGTTTCCACGGCGTATCGCGCAAGAGCATTCCCGAAGGCGTGCTCAAGGAATACGAGCGGGTGTACCCGTTCGGCTGGCTGGGCATGTTGTCCGATACCCCGCCAGTCAACCATGAGTTGATCTACGCCCACCACGAACGCGGGTTCTCGCTGTGCAGCCAGCGTTCGCAGACGCGCAGCCGCTACTACCTGCAGGTGCCGCTGGGTGAGCAGGTGGAAGACTGGCCCGACGAGCGCTTCTGGAACGAGCTGAAAGCGCGCCTGCCCGAGGACGTGGCGCAGCGCTTGGTGACTGGCCCTGCGCTGGAAAAGAGCATCGCGCCGCTGCGCAGCCTGGTGGTGGAACCGATGCAGTACGGCCACCTGTTCCTGGTGGGCGATGCCGCGCACATCGTGCCGCCCACCGGGGCCAAGGGGCTGAACCTGGCGGCGTCGGACGTCAACTACCTGTACCGGATCCTGCTCAAGGTGTACCGCGAGGGGCGTACCGACTTGTTGGCGCACTACTCACCCCTGGCCCTGCGCCGGGTGTGGAAAGGCGAGCGCTTCAGCTGGTTCATGACCCAGTTGCTGCATGATTTCGGCGCGCATAAGGATGCCTGGGACCAGAAGATGCAGGAGGCAGACCGCGAGTATTTCCTGTCGTCGCCAGCAGGCTTGGTGAACATTGCCGAGAATTATGTGGGGTTGCCTTACGAAGAGGTGGTGTAGGAGGCGGGCGCTCGGGGGGCTGTGCCTGTAACATCGAGCGCCTGCGGCGCATCGCGAGCTGTGCTCGCGCCTACCGAGGCGTGCCGGGCCTGGGCGATGTGCCGCAGGCGCTCGACCCCATTGCGGCCCAAAAGGATGCAAGCCCATGCCCTCGTCCACCTCCCTCCTGCTCGGCGCGCTGTGCCTGGCTGCCACCCACCTGGCCTGGGCCGACCAGCCAGTGCTGCCCACGCCACCGGAGCTTGCCTCCGGCTACCGCAGCGGCCTTGAACCCACCTACGCCAGCCGGCACATGGTCGCCGCCGCCAACCCGCTTGCCAGCGAGGCGGGGCGGGCGATGCTGCGCGCAGGTGGCAGCGCCATCGATGCTGCCATCGCCATGCAGATGGTACTGACCCTGGTCGAGCCCCAGTCCAGCGGTATTGGCGGTGGCGGTTTCATCCTGTACTGGGATGGCCAGCACCTGCAGGCCTATGACGGCCGTGAAGCCGCGCCCTCTGGGGTGACCGAACGGCTGTTCCTGCAAGCCGACGGCACGCCGATGGCGTTCCGCGCAGCGCAAATCGGCGGGCGCTCGGTGGGCGTGCCGGGTGTGTTGCGGGCGTTGAAACTGGCCCATGACCAGCATGGCAAGCTGGCGTGGCGGGACTTGTTCGCCCCGGCCATCGCCCTGGCCCGTGAGGGGTTTCCGGTGTCCGAGCGCCTGCACGCGCTGGTGGCAGGCGATGCGGACATCGCCCGCTCGCCGGCGATGGCGCGCTACTTCCTGGATGAGCAGGGCAGGCCGCTGGCCGTTGGCACGCGCCTGCGCAACCCCGCGCTGGCGCGCACCTTCGAGCGCATTGCAGAAGAGGGCATCGATGCCTTCTATGGCGGCGAGGTCGCCGAGGCGATGGTGGCCGCAGTGCGCAACCACGCCAATGCCGGCTATTTGTCGCTGCACGACCTGCAACACTACCAGGCCCGGGAGCGCTCGCCCGTCTGCGGCCCCTACAAGGCCTGGACCATTTGCGGCATGCCGCCGCCCTCGTCGGGCGGGGTGGCCGTGCTGCAGACCCTGGGCATCCTCGATGCCCTGCAACGCCGCTCGGCGCAGTACGATCTGGCGCGCCTGGTGCCGCGCAAGGTGAACACCGTGGCGGGGCTGGAACCGGCGCCGCTGGCCGTGCACCTGCTGGCCGAGGCCGAGCGGCTGGCCTATGCCGACCGTGCCCAGTACCTGGCCGACAGCGACTACGTGCCGGTGCCGGTCAAGGCATTGATCGCCCCAGGCTACCTTGCCGAGCGTGCCGCGCAGGTGGGGGCGCACAGCATGAAGCACGCCCGCCCAGGCACGCCCCAGGGCGCCAACCTGGCCATGGCACCTGACCGCTCGCCGCTGCGCATCTCCACCTCGCACCTGTCGGCGGTGGACGAGCGCGGACAGGCCCTGGCCATGACCACCTCGGTGGAGTCGGCCTTCGGTTCGCACGTGATGGTCGGCGGCTTCATGCTCAACAACCAGCTCACTGACTTCTCATTCGTGCCATCGGAGAACGGCCAGCCGGTGGCCAACCGGGTGGCGCCTGGCAAGCGCCCGCTGTCGGCCATGGCACCGACCCTGGTGTTTTCGCGCAGCACCGGCGAGCTGCTGGCGAGCCTGGGCTCGCCGGGTGGCTCGCAAATCATCGAGTACGTGAACAAGGCTCTGGTTGGCCTGCTGGACTGGCAACTGGACCCGCAGCAGGCCAGCAACCTGCCCAACTTCGGCAGCCGTAACGGCGGCACCGAAGTGGAGGCTGGGCTGGCCAGCCCGGCGCTGATCCGCCAGCTGGCAGCCTGGGGCCACGAGGTTACGCCGATGACCATGACCAGCGGCATGCAGATCATCCAGCGCACGGCACACGGCTGGGCCGGCGGCGCCGACCCGCGCCGCGAAGGCGTGGCGCTGGGCGACTAGCGCGTGCTGCAGGGGCGTGGTAGAACTCAGGCTTGTCATTTGGCAGTTGAATACCAAGATGTCCATCAGCGTTAAATCGAATAGGGCCCTGTTCGACCTCGACCTGCTGCGCGCCATTGTCGTGGTGGCCGATTGCGGCAGTTTCACCACGGCGGCCGCGCGCCTGCACTCCACCCAATCGACCATCAGCCAGAAAGTGCGCCGCCTTGAAGACATGGTTGGCCACCGCTTGCTGGTGCGCGGCAACCGCGACGTGCTGCCCACCGACGCCGGGCAGACCTTGCTCGGCTATGCCCGCCATATGCTGGCGCTGAACGACCAGATGCTCGAAGCCTTGGCCGGGGCCATGGTCGGCGTTACCGTGCGCCTGGGCGTGCCCGAGGATTTCGTCGGTGGCCGCACCACCAACGCGCTGTCGGCGTTCAGCCGCCTGCACCCGCAGGTCAAGCTGGAGGTCACCAGTGGCCTGTGCCGCGACCTCAGCCAGGGCTACGACAACGGCGAGCTGGACCTGGTGCTGCTCAAGCAGCGGCGCAACAGCCGCGAGGGCGTGGCCTGCTGGCCGGAGCGCCTGCAGTGGATCGACAGCGCCCGCTTGCCGGCCTTCGAGCTCGACCCGATCCCCCTGGTGACCTTCCCGCCGCGTGGGTTGTACCGTGAAGACATGATCAGCGCCATCGAAGGCATGGGCCGGCGCTGGCGCATCAGTTTCACCAGTTCCAGCCTCAGCGGCATCCAGGCGGCGGTGGCCGACGGCATGGGCATCAGCCTGCTGCCGCCGCGCGCGGCCACTGGCGAGCACCGGGTGTTGGGGCAGGCGCAGGGGCTGCCGGAGGTCGATAGCTACGAGATCGTCATCGTGCACAAGCCGACGGCGGATGTGATGGTCAAGGCGCTGGCCGAGGTGATGTCGCAGGTGCTGGCTGATGGCGAATCTTTAATGATTTGAATCCTATTTGTGTAGGAGCGGGCTTGACCCGCGAACACCGGCGAAGCCGGTGCCAGGCACCGCGTCGCCTGCTTCGCGGGGCAAGCCCGCTCCTACAAGGGGGGCATCATTCCAGGGCTTGGGCAAGCCCCTGGTCTTCGCCGAGGAAACCCCCGCTCTGGTGCTGCCACAGCCGTGCATAGGTGCCGTTCTTTTCCAGCAGCTCGCTGTGGGTGCCCTGCTCGATGATGCGCCCCTCGTCCATCACGATCAGCCGGTCCATGGCGGCGATGGTCGACAGCCGGTGGGCAATGGCGATCACGGTCTTGCCTTGCATCATGTTGTCGAGGCTTTCCTGGATAGCCACCTCGACTTCCGAGTCGAGCGCACTGGTGGCTTCGTCGAGCAGCAGGATCGGCGCGTTCTTGAGCATCACCCGGGCAATGGCGATGCGTTGGCGCTGGCCGCCGGACAGCTTGATGCCGCGCTCGCCCACCAGGGTGTCGTAGCCACTGTGGCCCTGGCGGTCGCTCAACTGGCGAATGAAACCATCGGCCTGGGCATTGGCCGCCGCCCGCTGGATCTGCGCCTCGGTCGCCTCCGGGCGGCCATAGGCAATGTTGTCGCGGATCGAGCGGTGCAGCAGCGAGGTGTCCTGGGTCACCATGCCGATGGCGCTGCGCAGGCTGTCCTGGGTCACCTTGGCGACGTTCTGCCCGTCGATGCGGATTTCCCCCTGGTCAACGTCGTAGAAGCGCAGCAGCAGGTTGATCAGCGTCGACTTGCCCGCACCCGAGCGGCCCACCAGGCCAACCTTCTCGCCAGCACGGATGTGCAGGCTCAGGCCGTCGAGCACCTGGCGTTCACCGTTGTAGTTGAAGCTCACGTTGTCGAAGGTCACCGCGCCGCCGTGGGTCTTGAGCACACCGGCGTCGGCGGCATCCTGCACCTTCGGCCCCTGGGTCAGGGTGGCCATGCCGTCCTGCACGGTGCCGATGTTCTCGAACAGCGAGGTCATCTGCCACATGATCCAGTGCGACATGCCATTGATGCGCAGCGCCATGGCCGTGATCGCCGCCACTGCACCGGTGCCCACGTCACCCTGGTGCCACAGCCACAGCGCGTAGCCACCCGCGGCCATGATAAGGGCCGCCACCAGGGCCTGGTTGACGATCTCGAACTGGCTCACCAGGCGCATCTGGCGAAAGCCGGTTTGCTTGAAGTCCTCCATTGCCGCACGGGCGAACTGGGCCTCGCGCCGGGAGTGGGAGAACAGCTTGACCGTGGTGATGTTGGTGTAGGCATCCGATACCCGCCCGGTCATCGACGAGCGCGCATGGGCCTGTTCCTGGCCGACCTTGCCCAGGCGCGGCACGAAGTACACCAGGGCCAGCCCGAACAGCACGATCCAGGCCAGGAACGGCAGCATCAGCTTCAGCGCGAAGCCCCCGGCCAGGGCGATGATCGCCACGAAGTACACGCCGATGCCTGGTGCGATTTCGATCAGGGTGAACAGCACCTCGCGCACGGCCAGGGCCGTCTGCATCACCTTGGTGGTGACCCGGCCAGAGAACTCGTCGGAAAAGAACGACAGGCTCTGGCGCAGCATCAGCCGGTGGAAGTCCCAGCGCAGGCGCAGCGGCAGGTTGATTGCCAGCACCTGGTGCTGCACCAGGGTGCGCAGGGCCACCAGCACCACGCTGGCCACCAGCACCAGGCCGATGCCCCACAGCACCTGGCGTTCCTGCTCGCCCACGCCGGCACCGGCCTGCCAGCTGCCCAGCAGGTCGACGACCTGGCCAAGGAAGGCGAACAGCCAGGCCTCGTAGATCGACACCCCGGCACTGAACACCGCCAGTGCCAGGATGTAGCCGCGGGCACCCCGGGTGCAGGCCCAGAGGAAGCGCAGCAGGCCCATGGGCGGTGGCGGGGCCTCGTCGGGCGGGAAGGGGTCGAGCCAGCGTTCAAAGGCACGAAACATGGTGGTCTCCGAAAAAGGCAGGTGAAGCCGATTTTGCCATCTATCGGCAAGCTTGCGGCGTTTGTCGGCCGTGGCGGGGGCATTTATCATGGCGCTCGCCTTCTTTTCCTTTTGGAGCCTGACCCATGAGCAACCTGCATTTTCGCCAGCCCGTCGCCCAGGATGCCGAGCGCTGCTATGCGATCGAGATCGGCGCCTACGAGGGCGATGAGGCCGCCACGCTGGAAAAGATCCGTACCCGCATCGCCCAGTATCCGCAGGGTTTCCTGCTGCTTGAAGGGCCCGGCGGCATTGTGGGTTTCATCAACAGCGGTTGCGCCCACGAGGTGGTGATGTCGGATGAGGCGTTCAAGGAGCTGGTCGGCCACGACCCGGTGGCGCCCAATGTGGTGATCATGTCGGTGGTGGTGGATACCGCGCACCAGGGCAAGGGCTATGCCAAACGGCTGATGGACGAGTTCGTGGCGCGCATGAAGGGGCAGGGCAAGCAGAGCATTCACCTGATGTGCAAGGAGCAGCATGTGGCGCTGTACCGCAACATGGGGTACCGGTATGTGCAGCCGTCGCCGTCCGAGCATGGTGGGATGGCCTGGCATGAAATGGTGATGGAGTTCTGATGGGCCCAGCGGCACCGGGCGCCGCGGCCTTGAAAACTTTTACGCACTCTTTACGACGGGTTCCAAGGCCTGGCGCGATACTGACCGCGCACAACCCAGGAAACCCATCGCGTGAGCCAGTCCGTCACCGCAACACACCCGCCCCAAGCCCATAAATCCTCTGCCGCCGGCCTGCTCGTCGCTGCCGTTGGCGTGGTGTATGGCGATATCGGCACCAGCCCGTTGTACACCCTCAAGGAAGTGTTCGCCGGGCACTACGGCGTTCAGGCCAACAGCGCCGGCGTGCTCGGGGTGCTGTCGCTGGTGTTCTGGTCGTTGCTGTGGGTGGTGTCGTTCAAGTACGTGCTGTTCATCCTGCGCGCCGACAACCAGGGCGAGGGCGGCATCATGGCCCTGACGGCACTGGCACACCGGGCCGCCGCGCCGTACAAGCGCCTGGGCCGGGTGCTGGTGCTGCTTGGCCTGTTCGGCGCCGCGCTGTTCTATGGTGACAGCATGATTACCCCGGCGGTGTCGGTGCTCTCGGCCGTGGAGGGGCTGCAACTGGCCTTCGACGGCATCGACCACTGGGTGGTGCCGTTGTCGGTGCTGTTGCTGGTGGCGCTGTTCCTGATCCAGAAGCATGGCACCGCGCGCATCGGTATTTTGTTCGGGCCGATCATGGTGCTGTGGTTCGTGGTGCTCGGCGTGCTGGGCATCCACGGCATCGTCCAGCGGCCCGAGGTGCTGCAGGCGCTCAACCCGGCGTGGGCGGTGAAGTTCTTCGTGCTGCACCCGGGCATGGGCGTCGCCATCCTGGGGGCGGTGGTACTGGCGCTGACCGGCGCCGAGGCGCTGTACGCCGACATGGGCCACTTCGGCCGCAAGCCGATTGCCCGCGCCTGGTTTCTGCTGGTGCTGCCAGGGCTGGTGCTGAATTACTTCGGCCAGGGCGCGCTGATCCTCGGCAACCCGGACGCGGTGCGCAATCCCTTCTACCTGCTGGCGCCGGACTGGGCCTTGCTGCCGATGATCGGGCTGGCCACGCTGGCCACCATCATCGCCTCCCAGGCAGTGATCTCCGGGGCATTCTCCATGACCCGCCAGGCCATTCAGCTGGGCTATGTGCCGCGCATGTTCATCCAGCACACCTCCAGCGAGGAGCAGGGGCAGATTTACGTTGGCATGGTGAACTGGGCGTTGATGGTGGGGGTGGTGCTGCTGGTGATCGGCTTCGAGTCGTCCGGGGCACTGGCGGCAGCCTATGGCGTGGCGGTGACCGGCACCATGCTGATCACCACCTTGCTGGCCTCGGCGGTGGTGCTGTTGTTGTGGAAGGCGCCGCGCTGGCTGGCACTGCCGATGCTGTTGGCGTTCCTGCTGGTAGACAGCCTGTTCTTTGCTGCCAACGCGCCGAAGATTCTCCAGGGTGGCGCCTTTCCGGTGATCGCCGGGGTGGCGCTGTTCGTGCTGATGACCACCTGGAAGCGCGGGCGCACGATCATCGTCGAGCGCCTGGACGAGCATTCGCTGCCGCTGGAGCTGTTCATCGCCAGCCTGCAGGCGCAGCCGCCGTACCGGGTCAGCGGCACGGCGGTGTTCCTCTCGGCGCGCCCCGAGGCGGTGCCCCATGCGCTGCTGCACAACCTGCTGCACAACCAGGTGCTGCATGAGCAGGTGGTGCTGCTGACGGTGGTGTTCGAGGACGAGCCGCGGGTCGCTGCCGGCAAGCGCTTCGAGGTCGAGGATTTTGGCGACGGTTTCTACCGGGTGACCCTGCATTTCGGTTTCATGGAAGAACCCAACGTGCCCCTGGCATTGAGCCGCTGCACCCATGCGCAGCTGGCCTTCGGGCCGATGCGCACCACCTACTTCCTCAGCCGCGAAACGGTCATTGCCGGCAAGCAGAAAGGCATGGCCCGCTGGCGCGAGCACCTGTTTGCCTTCCTGCTGAAGAACGCCAACAGCAACCTCAAGTACTTCCAGCTACCGCTGAACCGGGTGATCGAGCTGGGTACCCAGGTTGAGATGTGAGGTGGGGCTGCTCTGCAGCCCATCGCAGGCAAGCCTGCTCTTACAGGTACAACGCAGACCTCTGTAGGAGCAGGCTTGCCTGCGATGGGCCGCAAAGCGGCCCCAATACATCAATGGCCCGCGTGCCCACCTTCCTTCGCAACGGCCGGGTCTGCCGAATCCCCTGCAAGGTAAACATTGACCCGCTGCATCATGCCGTTGTCCTCGTGGTCGAGAATGTGGCAATGCAGCACGTAGCCGCCGATATAACGCTCGTAGCGCGTGCGGGTGTACACCTTGTAGCCCTGCTTGACGAACAGCGTGTCTTTCCACACCCCCTTGAGGTCGACGTACTGCGTGTCGCCCTTTTCCCATTTCAGGCGCTGCTCGCGGGGGTAGGCGGGGTTGGTGACATCCAGGCAGCCGTCGTTCGAGGCGGCCAGGGCCTTGTCCTGCTCGGAGTCGGCGTCACTGACGGTTTTGCAGATGCGGCTGACCATGAACGGGTTGACGTGAATGTGGAACGGGTGGTTTATCAGGGCCGGCGAGCCTGGGATTTCATTGTGCGCCTCCAGCACCCATTCTTCCGCCGTGCCCAGTTTGAGATTACGGGCGGGCATGGTCTGGTCGCCGAAAGACTTGCCGTCGATCATGTAGGTGTTCTTTTTCGGGTTCTTGGCATCGACGCCGATGGCAAAGGCCAGGTGCTGGCGCTCTGGGAGCAGTTCATCGTCGGCAACCGGCTTGTGCTTGACGAAATGGCTGAGCGCAATGTCGTCCTGCTGCAGGTCGCTGACCACCGCGCCGGCGATGTCCTCGGGCAGGCGCTTGGCCGCCGCCACCAGGGTTTGGCGGATGATCGCCTTGCTGTCCTGGCCTTCATCGGCAGCGCCTGCCTTGACCTCGACGAAGCCCAGCAACGCGCTGGGCGTCTGCAGGTTTGGCTTGTCAGCGTTGATCGAGGCGGCCGAGATGGTTTTCTTGTCGATCACGCAGTACTGCCCGGCGCTGGGGAACACGGTGAGGAATTCGCTGCGGTAGCCTGGCTGCAGCACGTTGCTGCGAATGGGGGTCAGGTGCGTCTGGGTCAACCCGTCAGCGGCGTACTGCCACTGCACTTGCGCGGCGCAGGGTTCATCCTTGACCTGATCGTTCAACCCCTCGCAGTTTTCCTGAATCCACAGGGACTCGGCGCCGGGCTTGTCGGGGAAGGGCGCAGCGTCTGCCTTGACCTTGTAGAACTGCAGGTCGACCGTGTCGCGAATACCGGCATGCACCACGCGCCAACGCTCCACCTGCCCGGCCACGGCATCGTCGAAGCGCGGTTGTACCTTGCCGTTGAGGGTGGTGTAGCGGTTGGACTGGTCCCAGCTGCCAGGCGACAGGTCTTCGAGCTCGTTGATGACCCCGATATCCCCTTCGTCGCAGGCCCAGCCGATCACTTGCTGGTCCTTGCCCTCGCCGATGGTGGTTTTCTTGATCTTGCCCGCCTTGTCGCGGCAGGCGTACTGGATTTGCTGCAGCACCACCACCCGCTCTGGCAGTTTTTCACCGTTTGCGGTCTTGAGCAGGGTGTCGAGGTCGCCGGGCTTGTCCAGGGTTGGCACACGGTTGCCTTCGATGATCAGCGCACCGCCCATGCCACCGGACACCTGGATGGCGGTGGAACCGTGGGTGTGCGGGTGGTACCAGTACAGGCCGGAGGGGTGATCGAGGGGCAGGTTGTATTCGTACTGGAACTTGACCCCGGGCTTGATGCTCAGCAGCACGTTGTCGCTGTTGCCGGCTGGCGACACCCAGAGGCCGTGGCTGTGCAGGTTGGTGACGTTCAGCACCGGGTTGTCGTGTTGGCAGTGCTTGGGGAATTTGGCCTGGGCGCAGTCCAGCTGGTTGTCCACGTTCATGCGCACCGTGTCGCCTGGGTGAACCCGCAAGGTTGGGGGCAGCAGTTCGCCGTTGTAGGTGCGCACCTGCAGGTGGTCCAGGCGGCCCGACATGGCGTTGCGCACCAGGGTTTTGTCCGGGTCGGAGAAGGTGAGTTTCAGGTCGATTTCGGTTTCGTTGCCAACCACGTCGATGTAGGGCTGGTTTGCCTTGGTCTCTTGCTGAACGCCGGGCTGGGCCAGGCCAGGGGTTGCCTGGACGCGGTAATGGGTGCGTTCGCCGGTGAGTTCGACCGGGTTGCCGACCTCGGGGATGCGCTCCTCGTTGAGGGCAAGGGCCAGTGCTGCCGAGGGGCTGAGCATTGACAAGGTCAATGATGCCGACACGAAGCCGGCGAGGCGGATACGGCCCGGGCGGGCCTCCTTGTTGATACGGATCATCCTGATACCTTCCTTGTGCGCGCCGGGCGCAGGGGTGCGCCAGTTTTCGCTGCTGTGCAAATGTAGACTGGATTGTCCTGCGATGCTGGCCTTGAACAGAGCCTGCGCAAACGCCGTCGGCGCGTGCGAAGCGGCGGCACCTGCGTGCACCCGTGCAAATCCCCTGTGGGCTCGCCTTCTGGCATCATGCACCTAGCCCCTGACCGTAAAGCCGAACCCCGCCATGCCCGAGAACGCCAAACCCAACCGCGCCATCTATGACCTGGACATGCTCCGCGCCGTGGTGATGGTGGCCGACTGCGGCAGTTTCACCACCGCTGCCGCCCGTTTGCACTCCACCCAGTCCACGGTCAGCCAGAAGGTGCGCCGCCTTGAGGAAATGGTTGGCCACCAGTTGCTCGACCGCAGCAACCGCGAAGTGCACCCAACCGACGCCGGCGAAACCCTGCTGGGCTTTGCCCGGCACCTGCTGGCGGTGAGCAACCAGTTGAGCGAAGCCATGTCGGGCGGGGTGACGGTCACCGTGCGCATCGGCCTGCCGGACGATTTCGTCGCCGGCAAGACCATGCAGGCACTGGCTGCCTTCAACCGGCGCAACCCCACGGTCAAGCTGGAAATTACCGGTGGCCTGAGCCGTGACCTGATGAACGCCTATGACCGTGGCGAGCTGGACCTGGTGCTGGTCAAGCAGCGCCGCCACAGCCGCGAAGCCAACGCCTGCCAGCCAGAGCGCATCGAGTGGATCGACAGCGCCCAATACCCCTGTTTCGCCCAGGAGCCAATCCCGCTGGTGACCTTTCCGCCCCGGGGCCTGTACCGCGATGACATGATCAGCGCCGTCGAGGCCATGGGGCGTAGTTGGCGCATCGGCTTTACCAGTTCGAGCCTGGCCGGTATTCAGGAAGCCGTGGCCAATGGCCTGGGCGTCAGCCTGCTGCCGTCGCGGGTGGTGACGCCTGGGCATCGGGTGCTGGGGGTGGAGGAGGGGTTCAAGCCCATCAAGGTGTTCGAGGCGGCGATTTTTCACCGCCCCACGGCCGATCCGCTGGTCCAGGAACTGGCCGAGATACTGATCGGCATTCTCAAGGCCGAGGTGGCGTAGCTCGTCAGCGCGGCGCGGCTTCGTTGAACTGTGCAGCCTGCAGCTGCAACCGTGGCGGGCCACCCCAGAATGCGCCGTGGCGCACGATCACCCGCTCGTGCAGCGCGGCCGCCACGGCGGCGGCCGCGTTCGCTGCCCTGAACAGCACGAAGCTCGCCTCGTTGCCGACCTGCAGGCCATAGCCCTGCTTGCCCATCACGCCAGCGCTGGCCACCGTGGCCATGTCCAGTGCCACGCGCAGTTCTTCGTCAGTGTTGAAACCCGAGCGGTAGCTGACCAGCATGGCCCGCTGCAGCATGTCGCCGTTGCCGTAGGGCCACCAGGCGTCCTGGATATTGTCGTTGCCGGTGAACACCCGCACGCCACCGGCGCGCAGGCGCAGCACGGGTGGGAAGGCGTGCTCGCCCGGGGCGTTGGTCATGATCGACACACCGGCCTTGGCCAGCACCTGCGCCGTGCGGTCGACCACGCTGTCGGCGACATCGCCCAGGCCATAGGCATGGCTGACCGCCACCAGGCCTTGCATGCCCAGTGCCTCGGTGCGCGTGGCAATGCGCTGAAGCTGGGCAATGCAGATATCGCCGGGCTCGTGCAGGTGGATATCGACCTTCACGCCATGGCGCTCGGCAATGCCGAAGACGATGTCCAACTGGGCTTCGGCGTCGCCGTCCAGGGTCGTTGGGTCGATACCGCCCACCACCTGCACGCCTTCACGCACGGCCGCTTCCATGACCTGGGCGGTGCCGGGGCAGGTGACCACACCGGCCTGGGGGAAGGCCACCAGTTCGATGTCGATCAGGTCTTGCCATTTTTCCCGCACCTGCAACAGGGCTTGCAGGTGGGTCAGGCCGGTGGTGGCGTCCACGTCCACATGGCAGCGCATGGCCATGGTGCCAAACGATGCAGCCTGGCGGATCAGCGCATCGGCGCGCTCGACGATGGGCGGGGCACTGGCCAGTTCGCGCTTTTCCACCGCCAGGCGCTCGCGCAGGCTGGCCACGGGCTGGTGCGGGCGCCAGCGGTCGCCGACGAAGCTCTTGTCCAGGTGAATGTGGCCGTCGACGAAGCCTGGCAGGGCCAGCAGGCCTTCCAGGTCGATGGTTTCACGGGCCGGCTGGTTGGCGCGCTGGGCGCCGATATGGGTGATGCGCCCGCTGTTGACGGCGATGTTGAGGGGCAGGCCATCGGCGTCGATGGCATTGATGAACTCACGGTCGTTCATGACAGGGCCTGTGTAGGGTCGTTAGGCCGCTACGGTAGGGAGGATCGCGGGCTGCCTCCAATTAATTATCAGGATCGACGGCAGTGCGTTTGTGGATGCACGCGCACTGCGCGTTTTCCAGCACGGCCGCGCGCCGTGTACGCGCACTACGTGTTTCCAGCACGGGCGCCGTGTAGGAGCGAGCGCAGCTCGCGATGGGCTGCAAAGCAGCCCCGGCATAATGAGCTGCGAGTCTGAAACCCTGGGGCCGCTGCGCGCCCCATCGCGAGCTCCGCTCGCTCCTACCCGGGCCGCCAATACCCATTAAAAAGCCCACTGCCAGGGAGTTCGATTCTTAACTGTGCAAGCCTGCGCCCACGCCCCAGGATTGGCCACACCAACAATAAGAACAACCTTGGGGGCCTGCCCATGCTCAACGATTCCAAGCGGCTGCGTGCCGCGCTGATTTTCATCGCCTGTACCGCCTTCATCGTCTGTGGTGTACAACCGATTTTCATGGGCTTGGTCAGCGAACAGCTGAACCTGTCGCTCGACCAGCAGGGCTGGGTGGTGTCGGTCGAGATGATCGGCATGACCCTGGGCACCTTGCTGTGCCCACCGCTGATGAAGCGCCACGGTGGGCGCAGCCTGTGCCTGGTGGTCGGGCTGCTGTGCGTGGCCCTGAGCCTGGCCACGGCGTTGGCCAGCACCAGCACGCTGTTGCTGGTGGTGCGCCTGGCAGCCGGCACCTGCGCGGGGCTGGTGTATGCCTACGCGGTGTCGACCCTGGGCCGGCTGCCCAACCAGGACCGCTCGTTCGGGCTCATGCTGTTACTGCAAACCCCGGAGTATTCGCTGTTCTCCGCCGCGCTGCCGCTGCTGGCCGCGCAAAGCGGCACGGTAACGGCGCTCAGTGCATTCGCCTTGTGGTACGTGCTGATCTGCGCCGCCAGCCTGGTACTGCCGCGCCGCCCGGCAGCCGCGCTTGCCCTGGGCGAGGCCTCGCCAGCCCAGGGCGGTTCGGCGCGTACCGGGCGCAGTGCGCTGGTGGGCATGCTGTTCATGCAGATCGCCATCTATTGCGTGTGGGGCTTCATCGACCAGTTGGCCCGCGACCAGGGCATTGGCGGTGTCGACATCGGCTGGGCCTTCGGCCTGTCGGCCATCGGCGGCCTGCCCGGGGCCGGGCTGCCGAGCCTGCTGGGCGCACGGGTCAACCGCCAGTTGATGATTGCCGTGGGGCTGCTGGCAGTGTTCGTCTCCATTGCCATGCTCACTGGCCACACCCGCACGTCGATGCAACTGTTCGTTGCCCTGTTGCTGATCAACTTCGGTTGGGTGCTGTCGCTGTCGTACTACATGGCGCTGATTACCACCAACGACCCCACCGGCAAGCTCACCCCGCTGGTCAGTATCACCCTGATGGGCGCGGCAGCGGTGACGCCGGCCTTGATTGCCCTGTTGGTGCAGGGCTCCAACCCGCAGTTGATCTTCCTGTTGGGCAGCGCTGCGCTGGTGATCGCCTTTGCCGTCACCTGCCTGGGCGCAGGGGGCAGGCGCAAACGCAGTTTTGCATGAGCCAACTTGATGCTTTCACATAGTCGGACTAATACTTAAGCACTGCTGAAAGAGGGATGATCATGCAGACTCGCTTTGTAGTGGTTCCCGCTGTGCCCCTGACCAAAGAAATCCTGCCCCGGCGCCCTGGCTTTCCCGCCGTACTGGGGGAGGGCTACGACCTCTACGACACGCAGGACAAGGTGCGCCTGAGCCTGAGCTTCCCAACCCGGGCCGAAGCCGATTTCTACTGTGCGAGCCGCAACTGCTGCCGCGACGCGCCCGCGCAGGAGATGACCGGGAGCGGCTGAGCCCGGCAGGGCAAGCCCCTGCTTTATAAAGATTTCCCACCTTTTCGGGCGGCCAGGCCATGGCCGCCCCAGCGTCGTGCGTGCCTGAGAACGCTATCCATCTGCCTCTGCGCCCCGCCCTAGAGGGCACGAACGAATGCTTTGCCACTCAACAGTCACAAAGCTGTAACACAGCTGATGCAAAGTGTGCCGGCCATCACAAGGAGCGCTTTTCGATGATTCGCCTGATGAAGTCTGCTGCACTCGCCGTTGCCGTTTCGCTTTGTGCCTCGGGTTCCTTCGCTGCAGAGAACGTTCGCCTGACCGGTTCCGGCGCAAGCTTCCCAGCCCCGATCTACACGACCTGGTTCAAGGACTTCAGCAAGAAGACTGCTGGCGTCACCGTTGACTACCAGTCCAAAGGGAGCGGCGCTGGTGTTCAGGACTTCCTGAACAAGACCGTCGACTTCGCCGCCAGCGACTCGGCCATGAGCGAAGCAGACATCGCCAAGGTCGCCGAAGGCGTCCAGCTGCTGCCGATGACTGCCGGTGAAATCGTCCTGGCCTACAACCTGCCGGGTAACCCGAAAGGCCTGAAGCTGCCACGCGATGTTTACTCCAACATCTTCCTGGGCAAGATCACCAAGTGGAACGACCCACAGATCGTCAAGGCCAACCCAGGCCTGAAGCTGCCTGAGCTGCCGATCACCGTGGTCGTGCGTGCCGACTCCAGCGGCACCAACGCCGTGTTCACCAAGCACCTGTCGGCCATCAACGCCAACTTCAAGCAAGAGCTGGGTGAAGGCAACACCGTCAACTGGCCGGCCACCGACAAGTTCATCAAGTCGCCGAAGAACGATGGCGTGACCGCCACCGTGCGCCAGACCCCGGGCGCCATCGGCTACATCGAGTACGGCTTCGCCAAACTGGCCAAGGTCGACTTCGCCGAGCTGGAAAACAAGGCTGGCCACTACGTCGTGCCGAACGCCGAGAGCGGTGCCGAAGCCCTGGCCGCGGTGAAAATGCCAGAAAACCTGGTCGCCACCCTGCCGGACCCGGAAGGTGCCAAGTCCTACCCGATCACTTCCTACACCTGGATGATCTTCCGCAAGGACAACGGCAACCCGGCAAAAGCCAAGGCCATGCGTGAAATGGTCGAGTACGGCCTGACCACAGGTCAGACGATCGCCGACTCGATGGGCTACATCCCGCTGCCGCCTTCGGTTGTCGAGCAAGTGCGCAAAGCGTCGGAAAACATCAAGTAACACCCCAGGCGCTCCCGGCATGGATTCACGGCCATGCCGGGGGTGTTTGTCCTCTGTCCCGGAATTAGCCCATGAACACACCTTTTGCCATACCGGATAACCCCGATTCCGCGTGCAGGCCACCGTCCACGAAGGATTTTCTGGTAGATCGCACCTTCCGTGCGCTTGCCCGAATCGGTGTGGTGCTGGTGCTGGCGCTGGTCTTCGCGCTGGTATATGAAGTAGGACGCAAGGCACTTCCAGGTATGGAAAAACACGGGCTGGACGTACTGTTCGGCAGCGTGTGGGACGTCAACCAGGGCAAATACGGCATTCTGCCGGCTATCTGGGGCACCCTGTACAGCGCGCTTATCGCCCTGTTGATTGCTGGTTTCTTCGGCATCAGCATGGCCATCTTCCTCACCCAGGATTTCCTGCCGGCCCGGCTTGCCGCGGTGTTTCGCACCATCGTCGAGTTGCTGGCCGCCATCCCCAGCGTCGTCTACGGCCTGTGGGGTATCTACGTGGTAATCCCGGCCATTCGCCCGTTGACCGCCTGGTTGAACAGCGAACTGGGCTGGATCCCGTTCTTCGGCACTTCCCTCAGCGGCCCCGGCCTGCTGCCGGCAGCTTTGGTACTGGCAATCATGATCCTGCCGACCATTGCCGCCGTGTCCCAGGACGCCCTGACCAGCGTGCCGATGAAAACCAAACAGGCCGCCTACGGCATGGGCACGACCCACTGGGAAGCCATCCTCAAGGTCATGGTGCCGTCTGCGGCCACCGGTATTTTTGGCTCCCTGGTACTGGGCCTTGGCCGTGCACTGGGCGAAACCATGGCCCTGGCCATGCTGGTGGGTAACGCCAACACCATTACCCTGTCCCTGTTCGCCCCGGCCAACACCCTGGCAGCGCTGCTGGCGCTGAACTTCCCGGAAGCCGGCCCGAACGAGATCGAAGTGCTGATGTACGCCGCACTGGTCCTGATGTTCATCACCTTGCTGGTGAACGTGTTCGGATCGCTGATCATGCTTTACGCCCAGCGGGGTAACAAATAATGACTGACATCACAGCCCCAGCGAACCCGCTGCCGAGCCTGCAACGCCGCTTCGAAGGCCGCGCCCTGCGCAGTGTCGTGCTGACCACCATGGTCTGGTGCGTCGCCTTGCTGGCCAGCGTGCCGCTGATTTCCGTGCTGTACATGCTGATCACCCGTGGCGGTGCACGCCTGAACCTGGAAGTGTTCACCGAGCTGCCACCGACCGGTTTCGAAATGGGCGGCGGCTTCGGCAATGCCATGGCCGGTACCTTCGTGATGGTGGGCATCGCCGCCGCCATCGCGGTGCCGGTCGGTATCCTGGCCGCCGTGTTCCTCGCCGAGCTCGGCCCGGAGAGCAAGCTGGCCAATGCCTCGCGCTTCGCTGCCAAGATGCTCACGGGCCTGCCGTCGATCCTGGCCGGTGTGTTCGCCTACGCCCTGGTGGTAATGACCACCGGCACCTACTCGGCCCCGGCAGGCGGTGTGGCACTGGCCGTGCTGATGCTGCCGATCGTCGTGCTGACCGCCGAGGAAGCCATGAAGATGGTGCCCAAGATCATGAAGGACGCGGCCTACGGCATGGGTTGCACCCGCGCCCAGGTGGTCTGGAAGATCGTGCTGCCAACCGGCATGCCGGCCATCCTCACCGGCGTCATGCTGGCCGTGGCCCGCGCCGCTGGCGAAACCGCGCCCCTGCTGTTCACCGCGCTGTTCAGCAACTACTGGATCTACCACGAAGGTAGCCTGGCGGTGATGAACCCGACGGCGTCGCTGGCGGTGCTGATCTACAACTTCTCCGGCATGCCGTTCGACAACCAGCTGGAGCTCGCCTGGGCGGCCTCGCTGGTGCTGGTCATGATCGTGCTGGTCGTCAACATTCTTAGCCGTGTATTCGGCAAACCCAAGTATTGAGAAAGGGAGCATCCAACTTGAACGTATCCACTGCGCAGCGAGTCGCTCCCATGGTCGATCAGACACCCGTAGTCATGGACTGCAAGCTCGACAAGATCTTCTATGGCAACTTCATGGCCGTGCGTGACAGCCATGTGCCGATCCGCAAGAACGAGATCACCGGCTTCATCGGCCCTTCCGGCTGTGGCAAGAGTACCGTGCTGCGCAGCCTGAACCGCATGAACGACCTGGTGAAGGGCTTCCGTTTCGAAGGCCACGTGCACTTCCTCGGCCAGGATGTCTACGGCAAGGGCGTGGACCCGGTCGTGGTGCGCCGCTACATCGGCATGGTGTTCCAGCAGCCCAACCCGTTCTCCATGAGCATCTTCGACAACGTGGCCTTCGGCCTGCGCCTGAACCGCTACAAGGGCGACCTGGGTGACCGCGTGAAGCACGCGCTGCAGGGCGCCGCCCTGTGGGACGAGGTCAAGGACAAGCTCAAGGTCAGCGGCCTGGCCCTCTCCGGTGGCCAGCAGCAGCGCCTGTGCATTGCCCGTGCCATCGCCACCGAGCCGGAAGTGCTGCTGCTCGATGAGCCGTGCTCGGCGCTGGACCCGATCGCCACCCGTCGGGTAGAAGAGCTGATGGTCGAGCTGAAAAAGGACTACACCATCGCCCTGGTGACCCACAACATGCAGCAGGCGATTCGCGTGGCCGATACCACGGCGTTCTTCTCGGTCGATATTTCCCAGGGCACCCGTACCGGCTACCTGGTGGAAATGGGCCCGACCACGCAGATTTTCCAGAACCCGCGCGAACAACTGACCAGTGACTACATCAGCGGCAAGTTCAGCTGATTGCACGGCAGGCGCGAGGCAGCCGGGCGCTTGCACCGAAAAGGTGCGAGCGCCTGGCTGCTTTACCTTCCATCGAAAGTGTTACTCAGGATTTCCAATGCGTGCCACGCGTCGACTTGACCTGCCAGCGATAGAACGCGCACTGCGCGAGGTGCAGGGCCGTTTTGCCGAGCTGAGCCGGCATTTCACCGAACCGCGTGACCCGTTTACCGACGAGGTGCTGCACAATGTGGTTGAAGGCTACGCGCTGATTGACGACTATGTCGCACGGGGCGTTGACTTGTTCGACCTGCAGCAGCTGAACCTGATGCTGGAGATCAACGCCACGGTACTGTGCGGCAGCGACCCGGCCCGCCGGCGCGAATTCGCCCAGCACCTTGCAGCGACCGAGGCGCACTTTTTCAACAACGTGGAAGGTGGCATCAAGGACCTGTACAACTGGTACTGCTCGTACCGCAGCGACTCGATCTGGAAGCGCGCGGCGGGTGTGTATGTACGGATCCTCAGCAAGCCACAGCTGTTCATCGAAGGCAACAACCGCACGGGCTCGCTCATCGTCAGCTACCTGCTGATGCGCGCCGGGTTGCCGCCATTCGTGCTGACGCTGGACAACGCCGAGGGTTATTTCAACCCCTCCTCGGTCATACGCAACTCCGCCAAACACGGTGTCAAGGCATTGTACGAATTGCCCAAGATCAAGAAAAAATACGCGGCCTTTCTCGAAGCGAAGGCGCCTGAACCCGATCAGTTCTTCCTGGGTTGCACGGCGCTGCCTGTTCATCGGGGAGGCCACTGATGGCCGGTTCATCGATGCCCGGGCACGGGCGCAGAACGTGGCAGGGCATTGGGCGCAAGGCCCGGCGCCCGCAAGTGCGCATTTCGTTCGATATCGACGACACGCTCGCCTGCCTGCCGCACCACAGCCCCGCCGAGCACAGCAAGCTGCCGGAATGCATTCATCGCTGGTTGGGTGAACCGCTGCGCATCGGTACTCGCTCGCTGATCCGCGAGCTGCGCCGCCAGGGCTGCAGCATCTGGATCTACACCTCGTCGGGGCGCACGCCGTCCTACATTCGGCGTTGGCTGATGCTCTACGGCATTCATGTGGATGGCGTGGTCAACAGCGACCGTCACCACCATGTGGTTTCGGCCCACGGGCTTGAAAATGCCCCGTCGAAGTACCCTCCGGCATTCGACATCGACCTGCACGTGGACGATTCCGAAGGCGTTGGGATCGAGGGCGACGACCATGGTTTCCGCGTGGTAGTGGTAGACCCTGAGGACCAGGCCTGGGCGCAGAAGGTCATGGACGCTGCTGCCCAGGTGCAGGCCCAGCTGAACTGGCAGCAGTCGATGCGCCATGAGGCCCCGGCACCACGCCGCGCCGAAGCCCAGGTTTGCTGAGCGAGTAGCCCTTCGCGAGCTTTGCTCGCTCCTACCGGGCGGATCTTGCGCCGCCCCCTGGTAGGAGCGAGCGCAGCTCGCGATGGGCCGCGCAGCGGCCCCAGTTTCCCAGCACTCGAAATCAGGGCTCCAGCCCGATCCCCCGTAACACCACCGCGGTAATCGTCTGCACCGCCTGCTCGAACTGCTGGTCGCTGAGCGGTTCGTGCCCGTTCAATGCCCGCACCTGGTAATCGAAGTCGGCATAGTGCTGGGTCGATGCCCAGATCATGTACAGCAGGGCGAAGGGCGCGATCGGGCTGATGCGCTTTTCCTCCACCCACTGGCGGATCTTGTCTTCCTTGAGCTTGGCACCGGCCAACAGGTGTTCCTCGATGATGTCGCGAAACAGCGGCGCACCGTGCATGATCTCGTTGGCCCAGAGCTTGGAGCCATGGGGGCGGGTGCGCGAGTGGGTCATCTTTTCCCGCACGTAGCTGGTCAGCACCACCCGTGGGTCATCGAAATGGCTGAAACAGGCACCTTCGCGTTCCCAGTCGCCCAGCAGGTTGACCAGCACTTCCCGGTACAACTCGTCCTTGGTGGTGAAGTAGTAATGCAGGTTGGAGCGCGGCAGGTCGGCGCGCTTGGCGATATCGATCATCGAGGTGCCAGCGTAACCTTGTTCGGCAAAAACCTGCTCGGCCGCGAGCAGGATCTTCTCGACGTTCTTGCGGCGAATCTTGATCTTGTGGTTACTCATTCCATTTCCGACACTGGTGCTTTTGGCAGTAAACATCTGACGCCCTTGCAAAGGTGGGCGCCACATCCTGTGGCGCCCGTTGGCAGGATCCTACACCCAAGGCTCAGGGCGCGAGGAGGTAGATTTGTGCGTACATCGGCCAATGGTCAGACACGCCTTCGGGGTACTGGCCGCCGTTGAAGCGCGCCGGCGTGCCCCATTTGTTCACCTGGTAGGGGCTGGCCTTGGGCATGTGGATACTGGCGCTGTCCACCTTCCAGCCGTTGAAGCCTGCGCCGCTCATCGCCTGGGGGAACAGCAGGATGTCGAAGAACGACCACTGCCGCTCGCGCGGGTAGTAATAGCTGCCCTTGCAGCCGTCGCAGCCGATCAGGTGCGACACGCTCCAGGTGCTGGCGAGGGTGTCGGCGATGTAATGGTGCTTGGCTTCTTCACCGGCGTTGATGTTGAAGTCACCGCCCACGATCGGCAGCACATCAGCCGGCAACTGCCGCTTGAGCTCGGCCAGGTATTCCACGGCCTGGCGGCGCAGGTAGCCAGGGCCGCCACCGGAGGGCAGGTGCACGGCGAACACCGAGGCTTTCTGGCCGCCTGGCAGCAACAGGCGAACTTCGAGGATGCCGCGGGTCTTGCCGGTCTTGTCCGAGGTATTGCCTTGCTCGTCGTGATAAGGCACCCGGTGCAGAACCGGCGCGCCCCATTGCGGCAGGCGGCTCAGCACGGCCGTGTCGATACCGCGCTCGTCCCAGCCCTCCAGCAGCACCCGGGTCTGGTAGGCGGATGCGCCGAGGTGGCCATTGAGCCGCTCCAGTACCGCGCGGTTTTCCACTTCTTCAAGCAACAGGATATCCGGCCCGCGGCCGCCATCGGTCTGGCTGATAACACTGGCCAGGCGGGTGAGCTTCTGCTCCAGCCGAGCCTCGGTCCAGTCATTGCTTTCGCATTCCTGGCGCCAGGCCGGCACGCTGATGCGCGTGCAGGTGGCCAGGTACTCGGGGTGCGCCTGCTTCACGCTCAGGGGCAGGTAGGCGTAGTCGTCCTTGCCCGGGTCATGGGCCGTGTCGAACAGGTTTTCGACGTTGTAGGCCATCAGCGAAACGCGCGTTTCAGCGTGCTCGGCAACCGGCGCGGTGGCGCAGCCGGCAAGGCCCAGGGCCAACAGCAGCGGCAGGTGCCGCAAACGGGGAGTGTGCATGGCGATTCTCGCGTGTCAGGAGCCAGGGCGGCCGGCGACCAGCGCAGCATTGAGCAACTGCGCCAGGCGCACCGAGGCCAGTTGCACCTGCTGTTCGGCGACGGGCACGAAGGTGCTCATGTAGCTGGCATCGAAGCCGCCGGTGCGGGTGGGTTTTTCATTCATCAGCTTGTCGCCACGGCTGTATTCCTTGCCGGTGCGGTTGTAGGCCAGGGTCTTGGCACTGTAGTCGGTGTCGCCCCCGTCATCGTCGTCCATGCCCTGCTTGCTCGGCAGCTTGCGCTTGCCGGCGGCCTTCTGCGGGTAGATGTTGTCGTCACGCACGATGCGGCAGGCTTGTTGCGACCACTGCGCCGGGTTGCTGGAGTCGGCGGCGGGCAGGCCTTGCTGCAGCTTGTCGGCATAGGCCTTGACGTCGAGGCGGGCCGCGCCCAGCAGGAAGTCATCCCACACCTGGCGCAGGTTGTAGGACTTGCCGGCGGCCTGTACCGGGTAGTCGTAGCCGCCACGGTCATCCTTGAAGCTGTTGTTCAGCGGCGAGCTGGCATCGCTGACGTGGTGGATGAGAAACAGCATGGCCATCAGCCGGGCTTGGTTCGGTGCCTTGGGGTCGGCCAGCGCCGTGCGGTTCTGCTCGATGGCGGCCACGGTGCAGGCGCCATCGGGGCAGTCGCGGGTCAGTTGGAAGGTGCAATCGTCACTTTTGTAGACCACCATGCGCTGGTTGCGGGTGTTTTCCCACAGCACGCGGTTTTGCGGGTTCTTCTCCAGGTTGCCGGCCCAGTTGGCGACCACGGCCAGGTCGTTCTGCTTGATCTGGCCGAGCAGGCGCAGGGCTTCTGCCTTGGCCTCGGGGGTGAGCTGGCGCTGCGCCAGTTCACCCACCAGGGCTGTGCCTTGCTGGCCCCAGGCCAATACCTGGCCAGCCCACAGGCTGGCAGCCAGCACCAGGCCATTGTTCAGGCATTTGCGTAACGTCACGTGCAGTTCTCCTTATTGCAGGTTGGGGTATAGGGCATCGAGGAATGCTTGCCCGTGGTCACAGGGGGGCAGGGCGAAAAACTGCGCCAGGGTCTGGCCGATGTCGGCAAAACTGCCCCGGGCACCGAGGCAGGTGCTGTGCAGGCCTGGGCCCCATACCAGCAGCGGCACGTGCTCGCGGGTGTGATCCGTGCCGGGCGCACTGGGGTCGCAGCCATGGTCGGCGGTGATGATCAGCACATTGCCTGGCTGCAGGCGTGCCAGCAGTTGCGGCAGGCGCCGGTCGAAGGCTTCCAGGGCAGCGGCGTAGCCGGCGATATCGCGGCGATGCCCATACAGCGTGTCGAAGTCGACGAAGTTGCTGAACACCAGGGTATTGCCCGGTGCCTGGGCCAGCGCGGCGAGGGTGGCGTCGAACAAGGCGTCGTTGCCTTCGGCCTTGAACTGCCGGCTGATACCACGCTGGGCGAAGATGTCGCCCACCTTGCCCACGGCGAACACCTGGCCGTCGGCGGCGCACAGGCGGTCGAGCAAGGTTGGCGCCGGGGGTTGCACGGTGTAGTCGCGGCGGTTGCCGGTGCGGCTGAAGTTACCGGCGTGCTCGCCAGTGAAGGGGCGGGCGATGACCCGGCCAACGCCATAGGCGTCGCACAGTTCGCGGGCCAGCGCGCACAGGCTGTACAGCCGCTGCAGGCCAAAATGCTGTTCATGGGCGGCAATCTGCAGCACGCTGTCGGCGCTGGTGTAGACGATCGGCTTGCCGCTTTGCAGGTGCGCCTCGCCCAGCTGGCTGATGATCTCGGTGCCGCTGGCGTGGCAGTTGCCGAGCAGGCCGGGCAAATGGCCGCGGGCGATCAGGGCGTTCAGCAGCGCGGGCGGGAAACTGTTATGCCGTGCCGGGAAGTAGCCCCAGTCGAACAGCACCGGCACCCCGGCCATTTCCCAATGCCCCGAGGGGGTGTCCTTGCCGCTGGACAGCTCCTGGGCATAGCCCCAGGCACCTTCGGCCACTGTGTCGGCGCTGAACCCTGGCGGTAGCACCCCGGCGCTGAGCGCCGCAGCATGGCCAAGGCCAATCCGTGCCAGCGTGGGCAACTGCAGCGGCCCCTGGCGGCCATTGCCGTCGGCCTCGCCACGGGCGCAGGCCTGGGCGATATGCAGCAAGGTATTGGCCCCGGCGTCGCCAAAGCGCCCGGCATCGGCGCTGGCACCAATGCCCAGGGAGTCGAGCACCAGCAACAAGGCGCGTTTCATGCAGGCTCCAGGCACACGCCAGCGAACAGCGCGGGCGCCTCGACCGGCGCGCTGGCGATGCGGTACGCGGCCTGCACCGCGGCAACCGCACGCTCGGCCTGGGCCAGGTCCTGGGCATGCACCCTTGCCAGCGGTTGCCTGGCCGCCACGGCCTCGCCAGGGAAGCACAGCTGGCTTAGCCCCACGGCCGGGTCGATGCGGTCTTGCGGGGTGCGCCGGCCGCCGCCGAGGGCAACCACTGCCAGGCCGATTGCGCGGGTATCGATGCACTGCACGATACCGGCTTGCGGTGCCGGCACCGGAATCACCAGCGGGGCCTGGGGCAGGTGGCGGTGCGGTTGCTGCACCAGGTCGCCCGGCCCACCCAGTGCCTGCACCATGTGGGCAAAACGCTGCAGCGCCGCGCCACTGTGCCAGGCTTCAAGCAGCTGCTCGCGGGCATGCTCAAGGTCGCGCGCCAGCCCGGCGCACACCAGGGCCTGCTCGGCCAGCGCCAGGGTCACCTGCCACAGGCGCGGGCTGCGCACTTCGCCGCGCAGCAGGGCGATGGCTTCCTCCACCTCCAGGGCATTGCCTGCCGAGCGTGCCAGTGGCTGGCTCATGTCGGTGATCAGCGCCCGGGTGCGCACGCCGCTGCCATTGGCCACGGCCACCACGCTGCGGGCCAGGGCAGCGGCGTCGTCGGGCGCGGCCATGAACGCGCCGTTGCCGACCTTGACGTCGATCAGCAGGGCATCCAGCCCGGCCGCCAGTTTCTTGCTGAGAATCGAGGTGACGATCAGGTCGATCGACTCCACCGTGCCGGTGACATCGCGAATGGCGTACAGCCGTTTGTCCGCCGGGGCCAGGTCATGGGTTTGGCCGATGATCGCGCAGCCAACGCGCTCGACCACCTCGCGCAGCCGGGCCATGCTGGGCTGGCTGTCGTAGCCCGGGATACTGTCGAGCTTGTCGAGGGTGCCGCCGGTATGGCCCAGGCCACGCCCGGAGATCATCGGCACGTAGCAGCCGCATGCCGCCAGCAGCGGGGCCAGCACCAGGCTGACCAGGTCGCCGATGCCGCCGGTGGAGTGCTTGTCCACCACCGGGCCTGGCAGGTTCCAGCGCAGCACCTGGCCGGAGTCGCGCATGGCTGTGGCCAGGGCGACCCGTTCCTCGACATTCAGGCCCTTGAGCAGCACGGCCATGGCGAAGGCAGCAGCCTGGCCTTCGCTGATGCTGAGGTCGGTGATGCCGTTGACGAAGCGGCGGATGTCGGCATCGTCGAGTACCTTGCCGTCGCGTTTGCGGCGGATCACTTCCTGTGCCAGCCACGCCATCAGTAGGCCCCCCCGGCGTTGTTGCCTGGCGCACCGTGCAGGTGCCCGAGCAAGTCGCCCAGCAGGCTGGAGGCGCCAAAGCGCAGGTGCCGGGGCGATACCCATTGGGCGCCGTTGATACGCTCGGCGAGGTCCAGGTAAACCTGCGCATCGGCCAGGGTCTTCATGCCCCCAGCTGGCTTGAAGCCCACGTTGGCATCCAGGCTGGCGATGCATTCGAGCATGATCTGCGCCGCACCCACGGTGGCGTTGACGGTCACCTTGCCGGTGCTGGTCTTGATGAAGTCAGCGCCTGCGGCAATGGCCTGCAGGCTGGCCTGGCGGATCAGCGCAGGCTCGGCCAGCTCGCCGGTTTCCAGAATCACCTTGAGCAAGGCGCGGCCACTGCACAGCTGCTTGCATGCCTGCACCAGGGCCGCGCCGCTGTCGGCATCGCCGGCCAGCAGGGCACGGTAGGGGTAGACCACGTCGATTTCATTGGCGCCATCGGCCAGGGCCTGGCGGGTTTGTGCCAGCACCTCGGGCAACGCGGCGTTACCGCTGGGGAAGTTGGCCACGCAGGCCACCGCGATGGCCTGCCCGCCAAGCGCATCGAGGGTACGCCGCGCCAGGGCGGCGAAGCGTGGGTAGACGCACACCGCCGCCACCGGCCCTGCCGGGGTCATGGCGCGCTGGCACAGCGCCTGGATCTGCGCGTCGTCGTCATCGTCATTGAGGGAAGTGAGGTCCAGCAGCGCAATCAGCGTGCGCGCGCGTTCAGCGTCGATATCAGTCATTTCAAGTTCACGCAAAGGCTGTGGAAGGAGTGTCAGAGGGCCAGGAAAACCCCGGCCAGTGCCGCGCTCATCAGGTTGGACAGGGTGCCGGCCACGACCGCCTTGAGCCCCAGGCGGGCAATGTCGGCCCGCCGTTCGGGGGCCATGATGCCCAGGCTGCCCAGCTGGATGCCGATCGATGCCAGGTTGGCAAAACCGCACAGGGCGAAGGTGACGATCGCCTGGGCCTGGGCGCTGAGCACCGGCACGCCTTTGGCAGCGGCCTGGGCCGGGTCGAGGTGGCGGGCGAAGTCGGCGTAGGCGACGAACTCGTTGAGCACCAGCTTTTCGCCGATCAAGCCACCTGCGGTGATCGCCTCGTGCCAAGGCACGCCCAGCACGAAGGCCAGCGGTGCCAGGCCGTGGCCGAGAATCAGCTGCAGGTTCAGTTGCGGCAGGCCGAACCAGCTGCCGGTCCAGCCGAGCAGGCCGTTGAGCAGGGCGATCAGGCCAATGAAGGTGAGCAGCATGGCGCCGACATTCAGCGCCAGGTGCAAGCCTGCGGAGGCACCGATGGCGGCGGCATCGATGACATTGGCCGGCTGGCCTTGCCCATGCCCCGGCGCCTCGTGCGCCTGCTCATGGGGCTGTTCGGTTTCCGGCTCCATCAGCTTGGCCATCAGCAGGCCGCCCGGGGCGGCCATGAAGCTGGCGGCGATCAGGTACTTGAGCTCAACGCCAAGGCTGGCGTAGCCGATCAGCACGGAGCCGGCCACCGAGGCCATGCCCCCGGCCATCACCGCGAACAATTCCGAGCGGGTCAGGCGGGCGACGTAGGGGCGAATCACCATGGGCGCTTCGGTCTGGCCGACGAAGATGTTCGCCGTGGCGGCCATCGCTTCGGTGCGGCTGGTGCCCAGCAGGCGCTGCAAGGTGCCGCCGATCACTTGGATGACCACGCGCATGATGCCCAGGTAGTAGAGCACGGCGATGAAGCTGCTGAAGAACACGATCACCGGCAACACGCGAATGGCGAACACGAAACCACCGCTGCCGAACACCTCCGCCATGCGCGTGCTGCTCAGGCCACCGAAGATGAAGTCGATGCCCTGGTTGGCATAATCCTGCAACGACGCCACCGAGGCGGAAATGCCGCCCAGGGCGCTTTGGCCCCAGGGCACGTAAAGGGCAAAGGCGCCCAGCCCGGCTTGCACGGCGAAGGCGGTGACAACGGTGCGTAAACGAATGGCCTTGCGGTTGCTGGACAGCACCACGGCCACCAGCAACAGCACCACGATACCGATCAAGCCCATCGAACAGTTCCTGAAAAAAGGTCAGCAGGTTGGCTTCAAAACGCCTGGAAGGCCCCGGGCAGCAACTGCCCGGCGGTCCAGTGCCGCGTCGCCGTGGCGTCGTGGCCCACGCAAATCACCGGGCAGCCGGGGGGCAGCAGTTCGAGCATCACCTGGCGGCAGGCGCCACAGGGCGAGATCACCGGCACCTTGGGTGCATACACCAGCATGGCCTTGAAGCTGCCGGGGGCCAGGCCCTGGCTGATGGCACTGAACAGCGCGCTGCGTTCGGCGCAGTTGGTCAGGCCGTAGGACACGTTCTCCACGTTGCAGCCGCGGATCACCCGGCCATCGTGGGTCAGCAGCGCGGCGCCGACCGGAAACGCCGAGTGCGGGCACCAGGCACTGTCGGCAGCGGCCATGGCCTCTGGCAGCAGCAGAGCCTGCAGGGCCAGCCCGTGTTCATGGCGCATGGCTGAGCACCTGTGCGGAAACGTTGCGGATGCGCTGCTGGGCCTGGTCAAAACCTGCGGGCTGGCCTGCACGGTCCTGGGCCTGCAGGTAGGCGATCATCGACTCCAGGTCGTTGATGCCGGTGTCGAGCCGGTCGGTCGCCTGCTTGAGCACGGTGAAGTTGTCGCCGCCTTCGGCCAGGAAGCTGTTCATGACGATGCGGTAGGGTTGCTCGGGCTGCACCGGTTGGCCATCGACCTTGAGGCTGTCGACAAGCACGCGCTGGCCCTTGGGCAGGCTGCCATCCCACTGGTAGCTCAGCGACGCCGAGGGCTGCAACGGGTAGAAGCCCATGCCGCCGTCCTGCCATTGCTGCTCCAGCAGTTCACGCAACTGCGCGCCGGTGAGGGTTAGCAGGGTGAGGCTGTTGTTGAACGGTTGCACCGTGGCCACCTGGCCGTAGTTGACCTGTTCCTGGCCGGGCTGCAGGGTCAGGTCCATGCGCATGCCGCCCTGGTTCATCAGCGCCACCTGGGCGCCGAGGTCACGGGTGGCGGCCAGTTGCGAGTCGGCGATCAGGTCGCCCATGGGCGACTCGCCGGCCTCGTTGGTAACCCGCAGCACCTCGCGGGCCGCCAGGCGCGCCACCGGCTTGCCCAGCCGGGCCTGGCTGCGGGCCTCAACCTCGGCCAGCAGCGGGGCGATCTCGGGGCTGGCGCTGTAACGGGCGGCGTCCACCACCAGGTTGTTGGCTTTGACTGCCAGCAAGCGGTGCTGGGTGGTGTCCACGGTCAAGGTCAGCTGGGTGAGCAGGCGGCCGAAGGAGGCGCCCTGGGTCACCAGCTTGTCGCCCAGGCGGCACAGGTAGCCTTCGTGGGTGTGGGCGGTGACCACCACCTTGATTTGCGGGTCGAGGCGCTTGGCCACGTCCACCACGTCGCCCTTGAGCTGGCTGCAGTCTTGTTGGTCGAAGCGCTCGGGGGTGTTGCCGCCCTGGTGGATCACCGCGACGATGGCGTCGACCTTCTGCTGGCGCAGTTCCGGCAGCAGGGCATTGATGGCCTCGGCCTCGTCCAGGGTGGCCAGGCCTTCCATGCTGCGGGCACTGACGTAGGCATCGACATTGCGCAAGGTGGCGCCCACGAAGGCAATGCGGGCACCGTGGGCCTGTTCGATGCGGTAGGGGGCGAACAGCGGTTTGCCGCTTTGTTTGTCGATCAGGTTGGCGGAGATGTACGGAAAGCCCGCGCCCTTGTAGGCCGTGTCGAACTGGCAGGCCTGTTCGCGGCTGGACTGGCAGCCACCGTCGATCTGGCGCAGCAGCTCGGCCTTGCCGTGGTCCAGCTCATGGTTGCCGACCACCGAGAATTTCAGCCCCAGCAAGTGCAGCGCTTGCAGGCTCGGCTCGTCCGCCCACATCGAGGAAATCGGCGGGCTGCCGCCGACCATGTCGCCTGCGCCAATCAGCAGCAGTTGCGGGTCTTGCTGGCGCAACTCGGCCAGCGCGCCGCTGAGCGGCCCCAGCCCACCGGCCTTGAGTTTCACCGGGCCGTTGGCATCAGGGTACTGGAACGGGCTGGCCAGCAGGTTGCCGTGGAAGTCGTTGAGGGCGGCAATGTGAACATCGACCGGGGCCGGGGCTTTCTGGCAACCGCTGGCCAGCAGCACGGCGGCCAGCAGCAGGGGGAACGAGCGTTTGGCGAAAGGCGCGTACGACATGGGGGCTCCCGGGGGTTCAGGCAGGTTGCAGGGCAGTGGCAGGGGCGCCGGCCGGCTTGGCGGCGAACGCGGTGCCCATGCCGGCGCGCAGCAGAAGCATCTTCAGGTGGTCGGTGATCAGTTCCAGGCGGTCTTGCAGGTGGTTGTTGAACACCAGGCCCACCAGGGCAATGGCAATACCCAGGGCGGTGGCGTACAGCGCAGTGCCGATACCGCGCGACACTTCGCCAGGGTCGGAAACGCCCGCCTCGGCCAGCGCCTTGAAGGTGTCGATGATCCCCAGGATGGTGCCGAGCAGGCCCAGCAGCGGCGCGCCGGCCACCACCGCTTCAAGAATCCACAGGCTGCGCGAGAGCCTGCCGCGCATGCCGATGTAGATGGCCTGGCCAAGGTCTTCCAGCTCCGCGTGCGAGTGCAGTTGGCCACGGCCTTCGAACAGTTGGCGCAGCAGTTCCAGCGGCAGGCTGTCGCGCTCACGCAGCTCGGCCGGCAGTTCGTTGAACTGGCGCACTTTCTTGTGCAGGGCCGCTTCCAGGGCGCGTGCCTTGCGCAGGTTGTAGGCGAAGAAGATGCCCCGTTCCACCACCACGAAGGCGGCGAGGGCGGCAGCGCCGTACATGATGTAGAAGGTGATGTCGTGCAGCAGGTCCATGTTCATGGCGGGTTACCTCGGTTCAGCGCAGAAAGGGCGGGGCCGGCCCAGGGCTGGCCCCGGTTCAGGGTCAGAATTCAGCTTCGAACGACACCGCGACGGTCTGCTCTTCGCCGATGTTGTAGTACGGCGTGCCGATGGTGCTGCGGTTGTTCGCGCCACCGGTGCCAAAGCCTGGGTTGTACTGCGCGGAGGTGAAGGCCACGCTGTCGACGCCGCTCAGGTACTCGCGGTTGAACAGGTTGCTGACCGACAGGCGCACGGCGGCGCTCTTCATGTACTGCTTGTTCACCGGCAGGCGGTAGCCCAGGTTCAGGTCCACGGTGGTGAAGTGCGGAATCGACTGGTCGTTGGTCATGTCGCCGTACTGGTTGTCGACGAACTTGCCGATGACGTTGCCGTAGAAGCGCCCGTCGTCGTAGCCCAGGCTCAGGTTGAACATGTTCTTCGGCACACCGGCCACCTGCTTGCCCTTGGTGGGCAGGTCGATGCCGTAGTAGCTGATGGTGTCCTGCTGCTCGGCCTCGGTGTAGGTGTACGAGGCGTAGTAGTTGAAGTTGTGTGGCAGCAGCCCGCTCCACTCCAGCTCCAGGCCACGGTTTTTCACTTCACCGACGTTGAGCATCTCGTAGTCGCCGGTGATCTGGTTGCGGCTGGAGATCTGCCGGTTCTTGAACTGCAGGTAGAACAGGGTGGCGCTCAGCGCCATGTCGTCGCTGGCATAGCGCCAGCCAAGCTCGTTGTTCCAGCTCAGCTCAGGCTTCAGGCTCATCGAGTCGCCGCCGTTGTACAGCACATAGTTCGGTGGCGTGCGCATGGCGCGCGAGACGCTGTAGAACACCGAGTTCTCGGTATCGAGCTGGTACTTGGCGTTGAAGCTCGGCAGGAATTCGTGGTACGTGGCATCACGTTTGGCCGGCGTGTCGTAGAGGCTGGCACGCAGGTTGCCATCACGCTCGGAATGCTCGTAGGCCACGCCGCCGCTCAGGGTCAGGTCGGAGGTGACGTTCCAGGTGTCCTGCACGAACAGCTTGTGCGACGGGGTGATGGTGAAGTAGTTGCGGCCCTGCACCACGTTGCCATTGGCATCGCGCACCTGGTTGGAGTCGTTGTATTCGGCCCACAGGTCGGTTGGGCTGCCATCGGCGTTCAGCGGTACGAAGGGCTGGCTCTGGCGCTGGCGGGCGCGCTCGTACCAGTAGCCGACGTCCAGGGTGTGCTCGTCGTTCACCGCCCAGCTCAGCTTGGTGTTGATGCCAGGGCGCCAGGTTTCGGTCCAGGACGGGCGGTAGTAACGGCCGCTGACCGGGTTGCCATCGGCGTTGTACTGGGCCGAGGTTTTCAGGTTGCTGAGGTCGTAGTTGCCGCTGGAGCTGGTGGTGCTGAACAGGGTGGCCGGCGAGCCGAAGGCGCTGTAGCTACCGCCGTTGGCATAGTAGTAATAGGGCTGCACGGTCAGTTGCAGGTCGTCGCGCAACTGGAAGCGCCCGGTCACCGTGGCGCTCATGGTTTCGAACGGGTTGACGCTGGTCTTGTAGCTGGCGGTGGTCAACTTGCCGGTGGTGGGGTTGTAGGTCGGTGCGTTGGGGAAATCGTAGTCGTGGTCCGAATGGTACTGGGCCAAGCTCGGCTTCACGTATTTGAAGTTTTCCTGTTTGTGGTATTTGATCAGGGCATTGATGCTGTTGCCTTCACCAAACTTGTACAGGCTGTTGAGTTCGAACTTTTCGGCGTCGAGGTCGCCTTTGCCTTTCCATTTGTCGCTGTTGGTCTTGGACGCGGAAATGTAGTTGCTCAGGCCGTTGTATTCACCGGTATTCAAACGGACGAACGTCTTGTCCAGGTTGTTGCTGCCGATGGTTTGCTTGATGAACACGCCGGCGTCTTTGCTCGGGGCCATCGACACCAGGCCAATGTTGCCGCCGCTGGCGCCGATATGCGGCGCGTCGAGTTCCGAGGAGCCCTGGGTGAGGAAGATTTCCTGCAGGTTCTCCGGGTCGCCCAGCAGGTTGGGGTACATGGAGAAGTCGCCGGAGTCGTTGATCGGAATGCCGTCCATGGTCACCCCGACCTGGCTTGCCTGCATGCCGCGCATGGTGAAGGAAAAGCCGCTGAGGCCGGTGCTGTCGTCGCTGGACACGTTGACGCCAGGGGTGTACTTGAGCTTGTCGATACCGTTGCCGGTGGGCGACATCTTCTCCAGCGCTTCCTTGGTCACGGTGGAGCGTGCCTTGGCCGCTTCTTCCTGAACCATCATGCCGTTGCCCAGGGTTTGCCCGGTGACATTGACGTCGCCGATATCCACCGAGTCTTCGGCAAACGACGCAGCCGTCCAGCCACCACACCCGACCGCCAGCAAGGTAACAAACAACTTATTCAACTTCACCACACATCCCCTTTGTAAAAAGTCCAGGCGGCACGGTTCGCACGCGCCCACGTAGAAGGCAGGTTTTAATTTTCGATGTTGTAAACAAGTGTCGCGGTAAATCGGTACTTATCCTTGCCCTCGAATACCGCCTGGGGAAAGGGCCTTACTTGCTCGATGCGCCGCAGGCTGGTTTGCGCTGCTTTATTCAGCAACATGCTCGCGGCCTTCTTTTCAATGCCCGAATCGAGCACGGCACCACTGCGGTCGACCAGCAACCAGATCACCACGTTGCCGACCGGGCGTTGCAGCGAGGCCTCACGGCCACGCGGGTACTGCTTGTATTTCTCCAACTCCGCCAGCAGGGCGGCGATGTAGCTGTTTTCCAGTGCCGCGGTGTTCACCGCCGGTGGCGCCGGGGGCGGTGCGGCCTTGGCCACTGCCGGTGCCGGAGCCGGTTTGGCCGGCGCCGGGTTGCTGGCAACCGGTTGCGGCGCAGGCATTGGCGCAGGTTTCGCCAACTGGGGTTTGGGCTTGGGTGGCTGCGGCTTGGGCTCAGGCGGTTTCGGCTTGGGCTTGGGCGGCGGCTCCGGCACCTGTACCACGGGCTCCGGGTCCGGTTCGGGCAGTGGCTCTGCTACCGGCTCGGGCGGTGGTGGTGGCGGCGGTTCCGGTTCCGGTTGCAGCTCGGCCGGGTCGATCAACGCCACCTCGACGGTGCTGTCATCGTATTTCGGGGTAATTTTCAGGTCCGCTTTCATGGCGCTGTGAACAGCCACCGCCAGCAGGCAGATCGCCGGCAGGCACGCGAGTACTTTTCGCGATTTGAACAGGGCCGACATGGCTTACAACTTGCGCGTGGCGATGGAAACGGAGGCGAAGCCATTGCTCTTGAGCAGGTCCATCACTGCCACAAGCCGGCCCACTTCCACGCCCTGGTCGCTGTTGAGGATGATCACCAGCTTCTCACTGCCGGTTTCCAGCGACTTCAGCTGCCGGACCAGTTCATCTTCAGGCAGGTCCTGGCCGTCGAGTTGCAGGCGCGCGTCCAGGCCCAGGGTAATCACGGCCTTGTTCTGCGGCTTGAGCTGCTGGGCGTGCGCGGCGCCGGGCAGCTGGGTCTTGATGCCCAGGGCCGGAATCACGTTCAGGCTGATCAGCACGAAAAACACCAGCAGGAACATCATCACGTCGATCATTGGAATGATCTCGATGTGCAGGCGTTTTTTCTTCGGTTCTTCCCAACTGCGCATTGCTCTGGCACTCCCCGTTTCTACGTCGGTCGAGCCGGTCGGCACGACTGTTTCGACCTGAAGTGAGAGCCCCGTCGTGGAATCTTCGAAAGCTGTCACCGATGTCAGGAACGACACCCTAGGGGCAGTTGGTTACAATTTGATTAAGTGGCGAAAGGCCATTTGGGGTTTGTTGGCTGAGGGGGATTTACGCGAGAAGGGGGGTAAAAACCTGAAATACACGCGCAGCTGAACATCCCATGCGCCGTTTTTAACTCAACGGCGTGGAATAGTTCACAGTGCAGGAAGAAGTCGCTACGTTGACATATAACTGACATCGCTGTCAGGTATTAACCTTCGCCAGGGTTTTGGCTGGCACCTGCAGGGGGTCAGGGCTTGGCCACGTTCAGGCCCGATACCACGTTGACGCCTTCGAGCGTGGCAAACGAGATGTCTTTGGCGGTGAGCAGGAAATCGCTCACGTAGGGCACTTCCAGCATGTCACTGCGAATGGCGGCATACAGCGTGGCCTGCAAGCCTTGCTCACCCAGGCGCTTGGCTGTCACGTAGCCGCGTGAGCTGTACTCGTGCACGGCCCAGTTGGGCAGGCAGCAGACACCACGCCCAGAGGCCACCAGTTGCATCATCATCACCGTGAGTTCCGAGGTGCGGACCTGGGCCGGCTCGATGTCGGCGGGGTCGAGGAAGCGGGTGAAAATATCCAGGCGGTTGCGCTCGATGGGGTAGGTGATGAGGGTTTGGTTGGCGAGGTCGGAAGGGGCCAGATAGGGCTTGGCGCGCAGGGCATGGTGGTTGTCGATGGCCAGCATCGCCTCGTAGCCAAACAGCGGCACGTAGCTGATGCCCGGCAGCGACACCGGGTCGGAAGTGACCACCAGGTCCAGGTCGCCGCGCTCCAGGGCTGGCAGCGGCGCGAAGGCGAAGCCTGAGGCGAGGTCCAGTTCGACCTCAGGCCAGGCACCGCGAAATTCATCCACCGATGGCATCAACCATTGGTAGCAGCTATGGCATTCGATCGCGATGTGCAGGCGGCCGGCGGTGCCGCTGGCCAGCTTGCTCAGTTCCCGTTCGCTGCTGCGCACCAGCGGCAGCACCTGCTCGGCCAGTTGCAGCAGCTTCAGCCCGGCGCTCGTGAAGCGCACCGGCTTGGACTTGCGCACGAACAGCGCCATGCCGATACGATCTTCCAATTCACGGAACTGGTGCGACAACGCCGACTGGGTCAGGTGCAGGCGCTCGGCTGCTTCGAGCAGGCTGTCGGTTTCGCGCAGGGCATGGATGGTGCGCAGGTGCCTAAGGTCGATCATGAGTAGAATTGGAGATCAGTTGGAGAAAAATGAGTTTGTCTCATAGCGGCGAATGCCTGACAATCCCCTTCTCGAATTTTTACGTCAGGGAACAGGGCACCGTGGTACAGGCGCAAACGTCTCTCCCTGGCGTTCACGTTTCCAGGGAAAACACCCATGACCCCCATCGATCGACCGAAACTGACCCTGCCCGACGGCGCCGACCGCCTGCTGCTGCATTCCTGCTGCGCGCCGTGCTCCGGCGAAGTGATGGAGGCCATCACTGCGTCGGGCATCGACTACACGATCTTCTTCTACAACCCCAATATCCACCCCGAGCGCGAGTACTTGCTGCGTAAAGACGAGAACATTCGCTTTGCCGAACAGCACAATGTGCCGTTCGTGGATGCCGACTACGACACCGACAACTGGTTTGCCCGGGCCAAAGGCATGGAGCAGGCGCCCGAGCGGGGAGAGCGCTGCACCATGTGCTTCGACATGCGCTTCGAGCGCACGGCGCTGTATGCCTACGAGCATGGCTTTTCGGTCATCAGCAGCTCGCTGGGTATTTCGCGCTGGAAGGACATGCAGCAGATCAATGGCTGCGGCCACCGCTCGGCGGCCAAGTACCCAGGAATCAAGTATTGGGACTACAACTGGCGCAAGGCCGGGGGCGCTGCGCGGATGGTCGAGATCAGCAAGCGTGAGCGCTTTTATCAGCAGGAATATTGCGGTTGCATCTACTCGCTGCGTGACTCCAACCACCATCGCAAGGCGCAGGGGCGGGACATCATTCGTATCGGCGTGAAGTACTACGGGGATGAAGAAGACGGGCAGGGGATGGTTTGAGTCATCGCAGGTGATACCAAGGCTGGCTTCTGTCAGTTCGGATGTGATGACATCGAACTCGATCGCGCAGCCCCACCTCCGGCACACCCCCATTCGGGGTATGGCCCTGCGTCACCAACCCACCGATAGTGGCTCCATCCGCTCTGCCGAGCCGATCCTGATCACACGATGGAGTTGCTATGCGCGAAACGCTGAAGGTGATTTCCAGCCTGTTGCTGTGTTGTACCGCCGGCGCCACCCTGGCCGGTGAAGCAGACACCGGCAACACGCTCAGGTTGTACAACTGGACGGACTACATCGGCGAAAACACCCTCGCCAATTTCGAAAAGCAAACCGGCATCAAGGTGATCTACGACACCTTCGATGGCTACGAGACGGTTCAGACCAAACTCCTGACCGGGCGCTCCGGCTACGACCTGGTGATGCTCAACGGCTCGTTGGTGCCGCCGTTGATAAAGGCCGGAGTGTTCCAGCCGCTGGACAAATCCAGGCTGCCCAGCTGGGCCAACCTCGACCCGCAGGTGGTGCAGAGCCTGCAGGCCTTCGACCCCGGCATGCGCTATTCGGCGCCCTACACCTGGGGCAGTTCCGGTATCACCTACAACGTCGACAAAATCAGGCAGCGCATGCCTGATGCGCCCATCGGCTCGCTGGCCATGCTGTTCGACCCGAAAATCGTCTCGCGCTTCGCCGACTGCGGGGTCACCGTGATGGACGCGCCCAGCGAAGTGATCCCGCTGGCCCTCAAGTACCTGGGCAAAGACCCGCAAAGCGCAAGGCCCGCCGACCTCAAGGCTGCCCAGGACGTGCTCATGGGCATTCGCCCCTACATCAAGAAATTCGACTCGGTGAACTACCTCACCAGCTTGCCCAACGGCGATGTGTGCATGGCCCTGACTTGGTCTGGCGACTACGCCACCGCCCAGGCCCGTGCGGTGGAGGCGAAAAAGGACATCACGCTTTCGTTCTTCATTCCCAAGGAAGGCTCGCTGATCTGGTTCGACAGCCTCTACCTGCCCAACGACGCGCCCCATGTGGCCAACGCCCACCGCTTCATCGAGTACCTGCTGCAGCCCAGCACCATGGCCGAGGTCACCAACTACATCCACTACGCCAACAGCAACGCTGCCGCCACGCCCTTGGTGCAGGCCGACATTCGCAACGACCCGGCGATCTACCCCGACGCGCAAACCCGCGAGCGGCTGTTCACGCAAAAATCCCAGGACCCCCAGGCCATGCGCGCCATCACCCGGGTCTGGAGCACGGTCAAGACCGGCATCTGACACTTTTCACCGTACCGATCCGACAAGGAACCGCTTATGGCTACCCCGACTCGCCCATTGGCCGCCACCCCGCGCAACGACCTGCTGGTGAAAGCCGACAAAGCCCACTACATGCATGGCTACCACATGTTCGACGAGCACGCCGAGCAAGGCGCGCTGAACATCGAAGCCGGCGAGGGCGCCTACATCACCGATACCCAAGGCAACCGTTTCCTCGATGCCGTTGGCGGCATGTGGTGCACCAACATCGGCCTGGGCCGTGAGGAAATGGCCCTGGCAATCGCCGACCAGGTTCGCCAGCTGGCCTACTCCAACCCGTTCTCCGACATGGCCAACCCCAAAGCCATCGAGCTCTGCGAAAAACTCGCAAGCCTGGCGCCGGGCGACCTCAACCATGTGTTTCTCACCACCGGCGGCTCCACCGCCGTGGACACCGCCTACCGGCTGATCCAGTACTACCAGAACTGCCGCGGCAAACCGCACAAGAAGCACGTGATCGCCCGCTACAATGCCTACCACGGCTCCACCTGCCTGACCATGTCGATCGGCAACAAGGCTGCCGACCGGGTGCCGGAATTCGACTACGCCCACGAGCTGATCCACCACGTCTCCAACCCCAATTTCTACCGGGCGGCGGACGACATGGACGAGGCCGAATTCCTCGACTTCCTGGTCGCCGAGTTCGAGGACAAGATCCTTTCCCTGGGCGCCGACAACGTCGCGGCGTTCTTCGCCGAGCCGATCATGGGCTCGGGCGGCGTGATCATTCCACCCAAGGGCTACTTCCAGCGCATGTGGCAGGTATGCCAGACCTACGACATCCTCTTCGTCGCCGACGAAGTGGTGACCTCGTTCGGCCGGTTGGGCACCTTCTTTGCCTCCGAGGCCCTGTTCGGGGTGGTGCCCGACATCATCACCACCGCCAAGGGCCTGACGTCGGCCTACCTGCCGCTGGGTGCCTGCATTTTCTCCGAGCGCCTGTGGAAGGTGATTGCCGAGCCCGGCAAGGGCCGCTGTTTCACCCACGGCTTCACCTACAGCGGGCACCCGGTGTGCTGCGTGGCGGCGCTGAAGAACATCGAGATCATCGAGCGGGAAAACCTGCTGGCCCACGTCAATACGGTCGGCGCCTACCTGGAGCAGCGCCTGCAAACCCTGGCCGAGTTGCCGCTGGTGGGCCAGGTGCGCTGCATGAAGCTGATGGCCTGCGTGGAGTTCGTCGCCAACAAGCGCACCAAGGCGCTGTTTGCCGACGCGGTGAACATCGGTGAGCGCATTCACCTCAGGGCCCAGGCCAAGGGCTTGCTGGTGCGGCCGATCATGCACCTGAACGTGATGTCGCCGCCGTTGATCATCACCCATGCCCAGGTCGACCAGATCGTCGACACCCTGCGCAGCTGCATCCTGGAGGCGGCGCAGGAGCTGACCGAGCAAGGCCTGTACCACGGCCAATGACCCACCTGCACGCACAGGTGCGCGCGCGTGCCCCGGCCGGTAGACTGCGGGGCATGAGCCGAGCACACCAAGACACCACAATAAACCTGCCGTTTCATGCCCTGCAGCAATGGCACAGCGCCCTGCAACAGGCCTTCGCCCACAGCGAGGGCCCGGACGCACTGGCCTGGCTGGCGTCCGCCATCAGCCAGCTGGTGGCCGTCGAGTCGATGCTGATCAGCCACGAGCGCAAGGGCCACCCGCCGCAGTTGCTGTATCAGCAGGGCATTCCAGCGCGTTACCACGAGGCCGTGCTGGAGCGCTATTACGCGGCGGGCTACCTGCTCGACCCGTTCTGCCTGGCCGTGGAGAAAGGCCTGGCCCAAGGGTTCTACCACCTTGAAGACATCGCCCCCGATCACTTCTTCGACAGCGACTACTACAAGGCCTATTACCTGGGCACCGGCTGCAGTGAAGACAGCTATTTCATCGTCGACCTGGGTGACGGCAGCAAGCTTTCCCTGAGCCTGTTCCAAGGCTGCAGCGGCGCACGCCTGGGGCTGGCGCAACTGCACCTGTTGCAGGCGGTGGAGCCAATGGTGCGTGAGTTGCTGATGCGCTTCGCCCGCCATGGCCTGGCGCAGGCGCCCCAGGCCAATGGCAACGTGCAGGCGGCATTCGACAGTTTCGGTTGCGGGGTGCTGACCGAGCGCGAGCGCCAGGTCGCGCAGATGGTGCTGCAGGGGCATTCGGTGAAGTCCACCGCCCATGAGCTGGGCATTTCCCCGGAGACGGTGCGCATGCACCGCAAGAACCTGTACCTGAAGCTGGCGATCAACTCGCAATCGGAGTTGTTCGCCCAGTTCATCAGCTGGCTACGGCAGGCGCTGGCCCCGGCTTGAGGCCCCATCGCGAGCTACGCTCGCTCCTACCAGGGCCTGCGCACGCCCCCTCCCGTAGGAGCGAGCGCAGCTCGCGATAGGCTGCAAAGCAGCCCCGGCACTCAGAGCGCTTCAGGTGGCAGGCCCAGGGAGGCCAGCGGCTGGTTGAGCACGCTACACAAGGCCTCAACGACTATCTGGTGATCCTGCCGGTGGGGCAGGCCGGACACGGTCACGCAGCCGATCACCCCCGCACCGCGCACGCTGATGGGAAAGCCACCGCCAAAGCCTGCGTAGTCCGCAGCAGGCAGGTGATAGCGCTGGGTGATGTCCTTGCCTTCGAGTTTCAGCTGCAGGGCAATGCGGTAGGTACTGCGCAGAAAGCGCTGCACACTGTTGGTCTTGCGCCGCACCCAGTCATGGTTGTCGGCGGTGACGCCGGGCGTGGAGGCCAGAAACAGCGGGCGATCGAAGCGCCGTACATCGATCACCAACGGCCATTGCTCGGCAACTGCCTTGTTGTACAGCAGCGAACCCAGTTTCCAGGCGACGTGCTCGTCGAAGTGCTCGAATTGCAGGGCTTGCTCCTGACGAACCAACAGCGCCAGTTCTTCCTTCAGATCCATGTCCGACCTCATGCCTTTTTTATTTGAACACTAGCCCGAGCATATGCCATGTACGCTGCCAGCGTATACGCCCTCGGGCCAGCCATGCGGGTCAGGAAGGGAAGGCCGAACAGGATGCCAGGCGTCAGATCACCTTGAAGCCATGGGTGCCATCGCGCTCCAGCTGCGCAATCAGGCCGAACTCCCAATCCAGGTAGCCCTGCATGGCCTCGCGCGGGTTGTCGGTGCCCTCGTAGGGGCGCCGGTAGCGGTCGCTGCGCGGCACGGCCAAGTGGGTTTCGCCGCTTTCCAGCGCCTGCCCGGCAGCGATCCAGCGGGCGGTGCCGCCCTCCAGCAAGTACACCGGGGTGCGCGTCAGGGCTTGCAGGTCGCGGGCGGCAAAGCGCGCCAGCAGGCTGCTGCCGCACGTCAGTACATAGCGGCGAGCCTCGGGCAGGTGCTCCAGGGCCTCTGCCAGCTGGGCGCGGATCGCCCAGTGGGCACCGGGGATATGGCGCTTGACGTAGTTGGCGCTGGCGGTGAAGTCCAGCACCACGGTGCCGTCCTCGGCCAGCCAGCTGGCCAGCTGTTGCACATCCACTTCATTGGCCGCCGGCAGGGCGGGCACCTGCGCCTGCCAGTCTCCGCTGGCGCTGAAGTCCGCCGCGCCCAGGCCGTCGAGCACCGCCACCTGCCAGCCCATCTGGGCCAGCCAGGATGCACTCATGTTGGCGCGCACGCCGTCATCGTCCACCAGTACGATGCGCGCCCCGCGCACGCTGGCGACGTGGTCGGTTTCCTGCACCAGTTGCCCGCCAGGCACCGAGCGGCTGCCGGGCAGGTGGCCGGCGCTGTATTCCTCGGGGGTACGCACATCGAACAGGTAGGTGGTGCGCCCGGCCTCGGCCTGCCAGCTGGCCAGGCCCCCACGCTCTATACGGACCACGCCGGCGCGGTCCGCCACCTCGCGGGCCTGCTGCGCGGCGTTGGCGCGGGTTGCGTCGCTGACCGCGGTAAAGCGCCGCTCCTGGCCGTGGGCCAGTTGCTGGCCGGCCAGGGTCCAGCCGATGGTGCCATTGCGCAGCGCCGCCACCGGGTTGCGGATACCGGCGTTGACCAGTGACTGGGTGCCAATGATGCTGCGGGTGCGCCCGGCGCAGTTGACGATCACCTGGGTGGTCGGGTCCGGCGCCAGTTCAGCCACGCGCAGCACCAGCTCGGCACCGGGCACGCTGATGCCGCCAGGAATGCTCATGGTCTGGTATTCGTCGAAGCGGCGGGCGTCAAGCACCACCACGTTGGCGTTGTCGTCGAGCAGCGCCTGCACCTGTTCGGCGGCCAGCGACGGCGTGTGGCGCACGCTTTCCACCAACTCGCCAAAGGCCTTGCTCGGCACGTTGACGTCGCGGAACAGCTCGCCGCCGGCTGCACGCCAGCCGGCAAGGCCACCTTCGAGCACGGCCACGTCGCTGTAGCCCAGGGCCAGCAAGCGCTGGGCGGCCACGGCGGCGAGCCCTTCGCCGTTGTCGTAGACGGTGATCGCGGTGCTGCGCCGCGGCACCCGGTCGTAGACCTCCAGCTCCAGTTTCGACAGGGGAATATTGGCAGCGAACAGCGGGTGTTCCTGGGCGAACGGGTCTTCTTCGCGCACGTCGATCAGGGCCAGTTCCTGGTGGGCCAGCAAGGCGCTGCGGATAGCGTGGTAATGGCGGGTGGTGACGGTCGTCATGGGGCAGGGTTCTCTTTGGACAGGTCCCAGATATTGGGCAGGCGGGTATTGGAATAGCCTGAGATGAACGGCTTTTCGCTGCCGTCCACGGCGTACACCGCGCGTTTCACCGCGCCGATGTTGCCGCCGTAGACATGAATGCTGATCGACACCTGGTCGGCGTAGGCATTGCTGACCTGGTGAATATCGCCAATGCGCGGCGATACCGCTTCCACCTGGCCGGGTGCCAGGCGCACCGGGGCGCCGTGGGGCAGCAGCGCGCCGTGGGCGTCGCGCACGAAGCCCTGCGAATGTTCGGCGCCGCGCAGCATGCCGATCAGGCCCCAGACCCGGTGGTCGTGAATCGGCGTCTGTTGCCCGGGGCCCCAGACGAAACTCACCACCGAAAAGCGCTGGCGCGAGTCGCAGTGCAGCAGAAATTGCTGGTAGCGCTGCGGGTCGGGCTGCGCGAGCTCGTCGGGCAACCAGTCGTCATGGGCCACCAGCTCGGCCAGCCAGTGCTGGCCATGGTCGAGGAGGGCGGCTTCATCGGGGTGCTGGTCGAGCAACCCGGCTAGGCGGTCGATGAAATGGCGCAAGCGCTCCGGGCGCAGGTTCTGGCTCATGGTTCAGGCTCGGCTTACAGGTTTCGGTTAACCCTAGCAAACCTGCTTTCTATTCTCAAAATGCAAAATACTCATAAGCTAATATGCAAATAACGCATTTACAGCCGCGCGGTTTTGTTTTGAAATTGCCATACCTGAAAGCATGAGGTTATGCCCAATGTGCATTTCACAGGTCGCTTATCGCGTTATAGATTATAAAAAACATCTAATTAATGCCTTTGGGCTATAAATCAACCAAAGACGAGACCGCACGCGCGGATCGGCTCATGTGCCCCCAGCGGGTATCTGGAGACGAACGTGCGCTACATCAAACAATTGGCCGCCACGCTGCTGGCCACCACCTTCAGCCTTGCCGCCGCCGCCCAGACCCTGGTGGTCGGTGACCAGAGCTACAACGCCCGTGCCGTGATGGAAGCGGCCGGGGTGCTCGACGACCTGCCCTATACCCTGGAATGGAAGCAGTTCACCGCAGGCTCCCCGGTGGCCGAAGCGCTCAACGTCGGCAGCCTCGACATCGGCCTGCTGGGCGATGCGCCGCCGTTGTTCCTCGGCGCCCTGGGCGCGCCGATCAAGGTGATTGCGGTCAGCCGGCAGAGCCTCGAAGGCGTGGCCATCCTGGCGCGCAAGGACTCGAACATCCACAGCCTGCAGGACCTGCGCGGCAAGCGTGCGGCGATCTGGAAGGGCTCGTGGAGCCAGCAACTGTTGTTCAGCGCCCTGGACAAGGCCGGCGTGCCACGTGATGCGCTGGAACTGCGTTACCTCAGTGCACTGGACGCCTCCCACGCCCTGGACGGCGGCTCGGTGGACGTGATCGCCACCTGGGAGCCCTATGTCACCCAGCAAGAGCGCCAGGGCGCACGGGTGCTGGCCACGGCCGAAGGGGTGATCCCGGCGCAGAGTTTCGTGGTGGCCAACAGTACCTCGGCCGAGCAGAAGCGCGCGCAGATTGCCGACTTCCTGCAGCGCCTGAAAAAGGCCCGTGACTGGACCCTGAGCGACCCGGCCCACACCCAAGCCTACGCCGATGCTTGGGCCAAGCGCACCCGCGCCGACGGCGACATCGCCCGCGCCTGGTTCGCCCGGGCGCGCACCGACCTGGCGCCGCTCAACCCACAAGTGATTGCCGATGCGCAGAAGACCGTGGACTTCTTCGCCGGCCTCGGGCTGATCAAGGCCTACCCCGCGGCAAGCTTGTTCGACACCTCGTTCGGCGCCGCCATCGAACATTGAGCCAACCCCTACCGGCCCCTTCGCGTGCAGGCACGGGCTTGCCCCGCGCAGGGGCCCACACCCATTTCAAAGGACTTCCCATGAGCAAACGACAGATCAAACTCGGTGCCCTGACCATGGGCTGTGGTGGCCCGGGCCGGCACAACCTGTGGCTCGACCCTGAGCTGCCCGCCGACGCCAGCGTCAACATCGACTGGTACATCGACATCGCCCGGCAAGCCGAGGCGGCGCTGTTCGACCTGATGTTCATCGTCGACAGCCAGTTCATCACCCCCGGCTCGCCTTCGCATTACCTGAACCGCCTGGAGCCCTTGACCCTGCTGTCGGCCTTGGCGGTCAGCACGCGCCATATCGGCCTGGTCGGCACCCTGACCACCTCGTACAACGCACCGTTCAACGTCGCCCGCCGGCTTGCCTCGCTGGACTTGATCAGCAAGGGCCGGGCCGGCTGGAACGTGGTCACCAGCGGCGACGCCGGCACCGCGGGCAATTATGGCCTGGACGAGCACTACGACTACGACACCCGCTACGGCCGTGCCCAGGAGCATGTGGCGGTGGTGCAGGGCCTGTGGCATTCCTATGAAGACGATGCCTTCCCCCGTGACCGGGCCACTGGCCGTTTCCTCGACCCGGCCAAGCTGCATGCGCTGGCGCACAAGGGCGAGCACTTTGCCGTGGTCGGCCCGCTGAACATCCAGCGCTCGCCCCAGGGCCAGCCGGTGATCTTCCAGGCCGGCGATTCCGAACAGGGCCGCGCGCTTGGCGCTGCCACCGCCGACGTGGTGTTTACCCATGCCGCCAGCCTTGAACAGGGGCAGGCGTTCTACCGCGATATCAAGGCGCGCGCCGAGCGCCTGGGGCGTGACCCGGAGCAGTTGCTGGTACTGCCGGGGGCGGAGATCTACGTGGGCGATACCGACGAGCAGGCCCGCGAAATCGAGCGCCATTACCATCAGGCCGACCACAGTTTCGAACTGGCGCTGAAGGAGTTCGGGCGTAATTTCGGCTGGCATGACTTCAGCCAGTACGACCTGGATGCACCGTTCCCGCAAGAAAGCCTGGAGTCTGCCCGCAGCAGCTTCTTCACCAATGCCAAGCGCATCGCCGACCAGGCCAGGGACAAGGGTTTCAGCTTGCGCCAAGCGGTCGAGTTCGGGCGCCAGTTGCGCCCTGGGGCTTTCGTTGGCTCGGCCGGGACGGTGGCGGCGAAGATGGCCGAGTGGTTCGAGGCCAGGGCGCTGGATGGGTTCAACATCTATATTGGCCACCCTGGGCAGTTCCGCCGGTTTACCGAGGAGGTGGTGCCGTTGCTGCAGGAACGTGGGGTTTATCGCACGGCGTATGAGGGCAACACCCTGCGTGAGAGCCTGGGGTTGCCGATTCCGCGTTTCAGCCGGTAGATCAGCTCCTCCCCCTTGTAGGAGCGGGCTTGCCCCGCGAAGCAGGCAACGCGGTGCCTGGCACCGGCTTCGCCGGTGTTCGCGGGGCAAGCCCGCTCCTATGTATGGACTCGCCAACATTGTCTAGCTGCTTTTGAACATGGTTACCCGGTTGCATCTATGTATCAGGCCTGTTCGAGGAAGCTATTCGCTTCTGGCCATCATCGGGGTGAGC
>NZ_VWXJ01000069.1:0-431 GCF_011752535.1 Pantoea sp. Tr-811 | reverse complement strand
GATAATCTTTTTGACTATCAGTCCGTACTCACAAGCACCCACACGAATTGCTTGATTCGATTTGTTAAAGAGCGTTTGGTTAAGAGCTTTTCGTCTCAACCGAGGCGCGCATTCTACGCTTTCCTCAGGGCCTGTCAAGCGTTTATTTTGAAGTTTTTTGCGAGAAACTCGTTTAGCTTCAAACACTTAACTCGCTTCGATCTCTCGTCGCGGGAGGTGAATAATACAGCATTCAAAAACGCTGTCAACCACCTTTTTACCACCACCGGCTGGCCATTCAGCCTACCAGGAAAAGCGATAGCTTCTACTTAAAGACAAAACCCCTACCTGCTCGCGCAGATAGGGGTTTTGCGAAATGAATCTTGACGATGACCTACTCTCACATGGGGAAACCCCACACTACCATCGGCGATGCATCGTTTCACTACTGA
>NZ_VWXJ01000068.1:0-486 GCF_011752535.1 Pantoea sp. Tr-811 | reverse complement strand
CGCCAAGGCAACGGCCTGGATTTTGAATTCTTCGGTGTAGTTACGGTAGGTTCGAGTGGACATGACAACCTCCAAGAGAACGATTCAAGTATCGCCTCTTGGCGTCCGTTGTCACGGGACAGGCCCATGGTTACTTTTTGCCCCGTCAAAAAGTGACCCGCCGTAAGGGCGGAAAGGTGACTGTGCGCCGCCATCGCCAATCAATGTTGGCTTCATTCGAAAAGCAAAAGATCAAAAGATCAAAAACCTGGATCGCGCCGGTTTTGATTCACGCGAGTCATTCATTTGCGATAGCGACGCACAGTCACCTTTTCGCCCTTACGGCGAGTCACTTTTTGTCAAACGCGCGACAAAAAGTAACCAAAAAACGCTGGCTCCCACATCCGGCCCCTACGCTGCGCTTCGGGGTTCCCTCGCTCCGGCCTTGCTCCCGGGAGGACCGCGCTGCAGGCCCCATCCTGGGGCCCAGCGCTTGACGGGCATCCA
>NZ_VWXJ01000067.1:0-520 GCF_011752535.1 Pantoea sp. Tr-811 | reverse complement strand
GTAGGAGCGAGCGCAGCTCGCGATGGGGCGCGCAGCGGCCCCAGCGTTGCAGCTTCGCGGCACATGATGTTGGGGCTGCTTTGCAGCCCTTCGCGAGCTGCGCTCGCTCCTACCAGGTTCATCGTCCATGCTTGAAAATGCGTTCTGCAAACACCGGCGCAACCTTGGCCTGCTGCTCAGACACCCATCTGCAGGCCGACGCCACCCCGGTAGGAGCGAGCGCAGCTCGCGATGGGGCGCGCAGCGGCCCCAGGGTTACAGCTTCGCGGCACATGATGTTGGGGCTGCTTTGCAGCCCATCGCGAGCTGCGCTCGCTCCTACCAGGTTCATCGTCCGTGCTTGAAAATGCGATCTGCAAACACCGACGCAGCCTTGGTCTGCTGCTCAGATACCGATCTGCAGGCCGACGCCGCCCCGGTAGGAGCGAGCGCAGCTCGCGATGGGGCGCGCAGCGGCCCCAGCGTTGCAGCTTCGCGGCACATGATGTTGGGGCTGCTTTGCAGCCCTTCGCGAGCTGCG
>NZ_VWXJ01000066.1:0-559 GCF_011752535.1 Pantoea sp. Tr-811 | reverse complement strand
TCGTCCTGGTTCTCGATCATCAGTTCGAACCAGCGACGCAGTTTGTTCGAGCGCTCTTTGGCGGTCAGTGCGCGCCAGGCCGGCAGGGCCTTGTCGGCAGCTTCGATGGCGCGGCGGGTTTCCGCGGCGCCCATCTTCGGCACGGTTCCAATGAGTTCACCATTGGCTGGATTAGTCACCCTTATGACTAATCCACTGGCAGCATCCAACCACTCGCCGCCGATAAAGGCTTGTTGACGAAAGAGTTCGTTATCTCGGAGTTTCATGTAATAGCCCTCTGCTCGCGGCAAAAACAGGCGGGACACTCCCGCCCGCTCTCGTTAGATCGCGGCGCTGCGTTCCCGCAAATCCATGTTCAGAATGCGATCATTTTCGCTGTAGTCGACCGGGCAGTCGATCACGTGCACGCCTGGGGTCTTGATGCAGTGTTCCAGCAGCGGCAGGAAGGCTTCGGCGCTTTCCACACGGTGGCCGTTGGCACCGTAGGCTTCGGCGTATTTGACGAAGTCCGGGTTGCCGTAGTCCAGGCCGAAATCGGTGAAGCCCATGTTGGCCTGCT
>NZ_VWXJ01000065.1:0-561 GCF_011752535.1 Pantoea sp. Tr-811 | reverse complement strand
CCGCCCAGATCGCCGCAATCTGCTGCTCAAGCTCGCTCTGTGGCGCCACATACTCACCCTGCAGCGCGCTGGCATCCGGCTGCGGCAGGGCCTTGCGGTCCAGCTTGCCGTTCGGGGTTACTGGCAGCTGCTCAAGCAGCAGCAGGTGCGTTGGTACCATGTAGTCCGGCAGGCCAGCCTTCAGCGCTTCGCGCAGGCTGTCACGCAAGGCGTTCTGCTCCTGCGTGCTGTCGGCGGGCACCACGTACCCCACCAGTTGCTTGCCGCTTGGCCCGTCCTGGGCCAATACCACCGCTTCCTGCACGCTGGGCAGCTCCAGCAGGCGCGCTTCGATTTCGCCCAGCTCGATACGCAGGCCGCGGATCTTCACCTGGTGGTCGATACGCCCGGCATAGTCGATCACACCATCAGCGCGGTAACGCGCCAGATCGCCCGTGCGGTACAGGCGCCCACCGTTGTCGCTGAACGGGTCCGGCACGAAGCGCTCGGCGGTCAGCGCCGGGCGCTGGTGGTAACCACGGGCCAGGCCCACGCCACCCAGGTACAGCTCGCCGGCACTGC
>NZ_VWXJ01000064.1:0-561 GCF_011752535.1 Pantoea sp. Tr-811 | reverse complement strand
CCCAAGCAATCTGGTTATACTGTGAAGACGACATTCGCCGAAAATTCGCATTTCGCTCAATTAAGAGCAGAACTCACAAATTTTACCTTAGCCTGATTTCCAGCAGTGAAACTGGTCATCAGTCTATATCTATCACATATCCGAATTTTTAAAGAACGATCTGACAAAAGTCAGAAATCAACATTCGATCTGAATGTTCATTTCTAAGTTCTGACACGTTACTGCGTACCGCGAAAGTGGTGGAGCCAAGCGGGATCGAACCGCTGACCTCCTGCGTGCAAGGCAGGCGCTCTCCCAGCTGAGCTATGGCCCCGTATTCTACGGCTGAACCATGTAATGGTAGGTCTGGGCAGATTTGAACTGCCGACCTCACCCTTATCAGGGGTGCGCTCTAACCAACTGAGCTACAGACCTATAACAGGGTCGCGTTACAGCATCGTCTTTTCACAATGAATCAAGCAATTCGTGTGGGAGCTCATCAGTAGGCTGATGTCGTCGATTAAGGAGGTGATCCAGCCGCAGGTTCCCCTACGGCTACCTTGTTACGACTTCACCCCAGTC
>NZ_VWXJ01000063.1:0-570 GCF_011752535.1 Pantoea sp. Tr-811 | reverse complement strand
AAAACCCGAGCCTGGCCACCGCCGCGCTGCGCATCCGCCCAGACAGCCGGCCAAAACCGCCGTACGAAGAGCGCTTCCGGGTGCTCACCCACAAGGACTACTCCGAACAGGGCCACCGCCTGGGGCAACGCCTCGATACCGCCAAGTACCTCAGCTTCCTGGCCGAACGCGACGAGCTCGAACAACGTATCGCCGAGTTGCAAGCATCGGCCCTGCAAGCCAGCGCCGATCACGATGCCTGGTTGGCTACCGCCGAAACCGGCCACCTCGACAACCCCTACAGCCTGGCCGCTGCACTGGCCTGCTATGACCGCGACGACCTCACCTCCGCACGTGGCCTGGAAACCTCCCTCGCCCTGCTGATTCACCCCATGGGCCAACCCGTGCCCGGCACCGAAGAGCAAGACCTGCGCTTACAGCGGCTGGAGCGCTGGCTGGACCAGCACGACAGCCCGCTGTATGTAGCCCTGGCACCGTTCAATCCCTTCCGCGACAAGGCCGACGCGGTCGGCACCTTGCTCGGAGGCAGCGACAACGTGATCGAAGGCCTGGTCGGCCGATTCCCGGCCC
>NZ_VWXJ01000062.1:0-660 GCF_011752535.1 Pantoea sp. Tr-811 | reverse complement strand
AAGTAGCTAGTCTAACCTTCGGGAGGACGGTTACCACGGTGTGATTCATGACTGGGGTGAAGTCGTAACAAGGTAGCCGTAGGGGAACCTGCGGCTGGATCACCTCCTTAATCGACGACATCAGCCTACTGATGAGCTCCCACACGAATTGCTTGATTCATTGTCGAAGACGATCAAGACCCTATATAGGTCTGTAGCTCAGTTGGTTAGAGCGCACCCCTGATAAGGGTGAGGTCGGCAGTTCAAATCTGCCCAGACCTACCAATATGCGGGGCCATAGCTCAGCTGGGAGAGCGCCTGCCTTGCACGCAGGAGGTCAGCGGTTCGATCCCGCTTGGCTCCACCACTTTTGCTGTACGCGGTACTGCTTGATCAAACTCAGAAATGAGCATTCGCATCGAATGTTGATTTCTGGCTTTTGTCAGATCGTTCTTTAAAAATTCGGATATGTGATAGATATAGACTGAACACCAGTTTCACTGCTGGTGGATCAGGCTAAGGTAAAATTTGTGAGTTCTGCGCGAGAGCGCAACATGCGAATTTTCGGCGAATGTCGTCTTCACAGTATAACCAGATTGCTTGGGGTTATATGGTCAAGTGAAGAAGCGCATACGGTGGATGCCTTGGCAGTCAGAGGCGATGAAAGACGTGGTAGCCTGC
>NZ_VWXJ01000061.1:0-720 GCF_011752535.1 Pantoea sp. Tr-811 | reverse complement strand
ACGAAGATGATCAGGTTGTAGATGCCGTGGGAAATCAGCATGTCTTCCATTGTCGTGCTCCTTAGCCGTTCTTGCGCACGACCTGGCCATCGCGGCACATCAGGCACGCGGCGACGATGTCGTCTTCGAGGTTGATGACCAGCGCGCCGTCCTTGTCGAACAGCAGCTTCATGAAGTCCAGCAGGTTGCGCGCATACAGGGCCGAGGCATCGGCGCCCACCTGCGCGGGCAGGTTGGTTGGGCCGACGATGGTCACGCCGTTGTGCTGCACCACCTGGTCGGCGACGGTCAGCGGGCAGTTGCCGCCCTGGGCTGCGGCGAGGTCGATGACCACCGAACCTGGCTTCATCTGCGCCACGGTTTCGGCGCTGAGCAGGGTCGGTGCCTTGCGGCCTGGAATCAGCGCGGTGGTGATGACGATATCGGCCTGCTTGGCGCGCTCGTGCACGGCCTGGGCCTGGCGTTGCATCCAGCTGGCGGGCATTGGCCGGGCATAGCCGCCGACGCCTTCGGCGCATTCGCGCTCTTCGTCCGTCTCGTAGGGCACGTCGATGAACTTGGCGCCCAGCGACTCGATCTGCTCCTTCACCGCCGGGCGTACGTCGGACGCCTCGATCACTGCACCCAGGCGCTTGGCCGTGGCAATGGCCTGCAGGCCGGCAACACCCGCCCCCAGAATCAACACGCGCGCGGCTTTGACGGTGCCGGCGGCGGTCATCA
>NZ_VWXJ01000060.1:0-806 GCF_011752535.1 Pantoea sp. Tr-811 | reverse complement strand
TGTCGAGCATCGAGATCGAAGGCAACAAGGCGATCAGCACCGAAGACCTGATGAAGGGCCTGAAGCAGTCGGGCCTGGCCGAAGGCGAGATCTTCCAGCGTGCCACCCTCGAAGGCGTGCGTAACGAGCTGCAGCGCCAGTACGTGGCCCAGGGCCGCTACTCGGCCGAGGTCGACGCCGAGGTGGTGCCACAGCCGCGCAACCGCGTGGCGCTGAAGATCAAGATCAACGAAGGTACGGTTGCTGCGATCCAGCACATCAACATCGTTGGCAACACCGTGTTCAGCGACGAAGAGCTGCAGCAGCTGTTCGAGCTCAAGACCACCAACTGGCTGTCGTTCTTCAAGAACGACGACAAGTACGCCCGCGAAAAGCTCTCCGGTGACCTGGAGCGCCTGCGTTCCTACTACCTGGACCGCGGCTACATCAACATGGACATCGCCTCTACCCAGGTGTCGATCACCCCGGACAAGAAGCACGTCTACATCACCGTCAACGTCAACGAAGGTGAGAAGTACACCGTGCGTGACGTGAAGCTTTCGGGCGACCTCAAGGTGCCGGAAGACCAGGTCAAGTCGCTGCTGCTGGTGCAGCCGGGCCAGGTGTTCTCGCGCAAGGTGATGACCACCACGTCCGAGCTGATCACCCGCCGCCTGGGCAACGAAGGCTACACCTTCGCCAACGTCAACGGCGTGCCACAGCCGAACGACCAGGACCACACCGTCGACATCATGTTCGTGGTCGACCCGGGCAAGCGTGCCTACGTCAACCGCATCAACTACCGCGGCAACACCAAGACCGAAGAC